>DASTFE010000131.1:0-5322 GCA_035708905.1 Acidimicrobiales bacterium
CGGCTGGGTGTGGCCGGCCGACGGCGCCCGGCGGGCCAGGTCGATCAACCTGTCGACCAGCGCGGGCGGCACGGGGTCGGCACCGAACGCCCGCACCATGCGCCGCCGGCGCAGCGCGTCGCTCAGCTCCATGCGCCACCGTCCCCGCCGGGGGAAGGCGGGCCCGGCGTCAGGCGAGCTTGCGCAGGTCCTCTTCCATCGCCCAGCCGAACGCCACCAGGCTGTCGCCCTTGCCCGGGTGCAGCGACTCGAAGCGCTCGACGACCTCGGCGTCGATCTGCTCGGGGTGCAGCGTCTCGTGGTCGAGCACGGCAGCCGGTCCCCCGCCGTCGCCCTTGGCGACGAAGGCCCGCTGGTCGTAGGCGCGGGTGTCGATGCCGTAGCGCTTGGCCAGGCGCCCGCCCCAGGCGCGCTCTTCGCCGGAGGCGCGGTGGCCGGCGCGGGGCACGACGTCGTTGAGCGTGCGGAAGGCGTCGAAGCCGCCGGGCTGGCTGAACCGGGCCGCGACCAGCACGTCCTCGTCGGGGAAGGCGAGCACGGCGCGGCGGAGCATGTCCTGCATCAGCCCGCGCAGCACGGTGTCGCGCTTGGCCGTGCGCCGCACCGAGGCCAGTCCCACGAGCACGCACGGCGTGCCGCCGATGCGTTCGAGGGTGCAGAACGCGAACCCCTTGAGCTTGCCGTCCTCGCGCGCCTGGGCCACCAACACCCAGGCCTCGGCCTGCTTGGAGAGGGTGCCGACCTCGTGGGCGTGCGGACCTTCGGCGCACAGGTCGGCCATCTCGACGAGCTCGGTGTCGCTCAGCGCCGTGCAGTCCTTGGTGTCTACAGCGATCGACATCTCCTGCAAAGCCCCCGTTCTGCGACGGTCAACGAGCTACCAGTCCAGTCAAATGACACGACGCGTGCAACTCGGGTAGCCGAACACGCGCGCGCCGCGCGCGGTCATGCCACGATGGCACCGGCGCCCAGCACCACCCGGAGCTGGCCGAGCAACCCGTTGGACGTGTCGACGTTCCACTGGTCGGGCAGCCGCACGACCTGGCGCTCGCCGAGGTGGAGGAACACGGGTGCGGGGCCGGGGTGGTCGGCAAGGATCTGCTTGAGGTGCGCCACCGTGGCCTTGGACAGCAGCTGCGGCGGCACCCGCACGCGCAGCGGCTCGGCATCGCTGTCACCAACCTCGACGACGTCGATCGACTGGGCGATCAGCTTGGGGGCGTCGTCGCGCTTGTCGACCCGCCCCTTGACCACCACCACCGCGTCGTCGGCCAGCTTGTGGCCCTGCTCGGTCATCGTGCGGGGGAAGACCATCACCTCGACGGCCGAGCGCAGGTCTTCCAGCGTGAACACGGCCATCAGGTCGCCCTTGCGGGTCCACTTGCGCTGGAGGCCGGTGATCACGCCGCCGAGGCTCTTCAGCGCCCCGTCGTCGATAGCGTCGAGCTCGTCGATGGCCGCGTCGGACCGGCGGGCGAGCACCGCCTCGGCGCCCAGCAGCGGGTGATCGCTGACGTAGAGGCCGAGCATCTCCTTCTCGAAGGCGAGCCCGTCGCGCTTGTCGAACTCGAGCGGGGGGATCGGCGTGCGCTCGAAGTCGTCGCCCGGCGCGCCGTCGTCGCCACCGCCGAACAGCGTCATGATGCCCATGTCGCGCTCGCGCCGCCGGGCCACGGTGTGGTCGACGATCTGCTCGAACACGGTGAGCAGACCCCGGCGCGGGTGGCCGACGCCGTCGAAGGCGCCCGCCTTGACGAGCGACTCGACCGTGCGCTTGTTGAGCACCGACGTGTCGACCCGCTGGCAGAAGTCGTAGAAGTCGGTGTAGGGGCCGTTGGCCTCGCGCTCGGCGACGATGTGGGCGACGAGACCCTCGCCGACGTTCCGCACGGCGGACAGACCGAAGATGATGCTGAGCGCCTGTTGGCCGTCCGCGCCGGTCTCGACCACGGGGGTGAAGTCGGACGCGGAGCGGTTGATGTCGGGCACCTCGACCGAGATGCCCATGGTGCGGCACTCGGCCAGGTAGACGGCGGCCTTGTCGAGGTTGGTCTTGACCGATGTGAGCAGCGCGGCCAGGTACTCGGCGGGGTAGTTGGCCTTGAGGAAGGCGGTCTGGTAGGCGACGTAGCCGTAGCCGAAGGCATGACTGCGGTTGAAGGCGTAGTCGGCGAACGGTTCGATGATGTCGAACCACTGCGTGCCGAGCTCCGCGCCGTAGCCGGTGGCCTCGCACCCCTCGACGAACTTGACCCGCTCCCTGGCGATGAGCTCCCTGACCTTCTTGCCGCACGCCTTCCGGAGGTTGTCGGCCTCGGCGAGGCTGTAGCCGGCGAACTTCTGCGCGATCCGCATGACGCTCTCTTGGTAGATGCAGAGCCCGTAGGTGTCGCCCAGCACCTCCTCGGCGTCGGGGTGCAGGTACGCGACCGGCTTGCGCCCGTTCTTGCGATCCGCGTAGTCGTTGTGCATGTTGGCCGCCATCGGGCCCGGGCGGTAGAGCGCCACCAGGGCGGCCACGTCCTCGAAGCAGGTGGGCGCCAGCGACCGGATGAGCGCCCGCATGGGCCCGCCCTCGAGCTGGAACACGCCGATGGTGTCGCCCCGTTGCAGCAGCTCGTAGGTCTTGGGATCGTCGAGGGGGACGGCGTCGATGTCGAGCTCGATGCCCCGGGATTCGCGGATGATGTCGACGGTGTCGGTGATGACGTCGAGGTTGCGCAGGCCCAGGAAGTCCATCTTGAGCAGGCCCAGCTCTTCGACGCCGTGCATCTCGTACTGGGTGACGACCGGCGCCTCCTCGGGCGTCTGGCCGTTCTCGGGCTTGCGCTGGATGGGCAGGTACTCGGTGAGCCGCTCCTTGGTGATGACCACCGCGGCGGCGTGGATGCCGTCCTGGCGGCGCAGCCCCTCGAGCCCCTTGGCCACGTCGATGACCTGGCGGGTGTCGGGATCGGCCTCGTACATCTCGCGCAGCTCGCCGGCCATCTTGTAGCCGTCCTCGTACTTGGGGTGGGGCTCGAGGCAGGCGTAGAGGGGCGTGTCGCGCCCCATGATGAGCGGCGGCATGGCCTTGGCCACCTTGTCGCCCACGGCGTAGGGGTGGCCCAGCACCCGGGCGGCGTCGCGCACGGCGGCCCGGGCCTTGATGGTGGAGAACGTGACGATCTGGGCGACGTGGTCGCGGCCGTAGCGCTCGGCCGCGTAACGGATCATCTCGTCGCGGTAGCGCGAGTCGAAGTCCATGTCGATGTCGGGCATCGAGATGCGCGACGGGTTGAGGAACCGCTCGAACAGCAGGTCGTAGCGGATCGGGTCGAGGTCGGTGATGCGCAGGCAGTACGCCACCGCACAGCCGGCCGCGCTGCCCCGGCCGGGCCCGACCCGGATGCCGCTGCGGCGGGCGTGGGCGATGAGGTCCCACACGATGAGGAAGTACGAGCTGAAGCCCATGTCGTCGATGACCTTGAGCTCGTAGGCGAGGCGCTCGACGACCTCGTCGGGCAGCCGGTCGCCCCAACGCTGCTTCGCGCCCTCGAAGGTCAGGTGGCGCAGGTAGTCGCCGTCGCCGGCGAAGCCCTCGGGCAGCGGGAAGTTCGGCAGCTGGGGCTTGCCGAAGTCGATCTCGACGTCGGCGCGCTCGGCGATCCACAACGAGTTGTCGCACGACTGGGGCACCTCGCCGAACAGCGAGCGCATCTCGGCCGCGGTCTTGAGGTAGTGCTCGTCGCCGTGGAACTTGAAGCGGTCGGGGTCGCTCATCAGCGACCCGGTCTGCACGCACAGCAGGGCGTCGTGGGCCACGGCGTCGTGGCGGTGCACGTAGTGGCTGTCGTTGGTGGCCAGCAGGGGCGCCTTGATGCGGCGGGCCAGGTCGAGCAGCTGGGGGTTGGTCTTGTGCTGCTCGGGGATGCCGTGGTCCTGGATCTCGACGAAGAGGTTGTCCCTGCCGAAGATGTCCTGGAGACGGGCGGCCTTGTCCGTGGCGCCCTCGACGTCGCCCTGCATCAGCGACTGCAGCACGTGCCCGCCCAGGCAGCCGGTCGTGGCGATGAGCCCCTCGCTGTGGTCGGCCAGCGTGTCCCAGTCGACCCGGGGCTTGTAGTAGTAGCCCTCCATGAACGCCCGGCTGGCGAGCTGGATCAGGTTCTTGTAGCCGGTGTTGTTCTCGGCCAGCAGGGTGAGGTGGTAGTAGAGCTTCTTGCCGCCGTCGGCGTCGCCGCCCGAGTCGTCGACCCGGCCTCGCCGGGCGGGTCGCTCGTGGCGCGAGTCGTGCGCCATGTAGGCCTCGGTGCCCAGGATCGGCTTGATGCCCTGCTTGCGGCACTCCTTGTAGAAGTCGAGGATGCCGTACATGTTCCCGTGATCGGTGATGCCGATCGCGGGCTGGCCGTCGGCCACCGCCGCCCCGACGACCTCGCCGATGCGGGCGGCGCCGTCGAGCATCGAGTACTCGGTGTGGACGTGGAGGTGGGTGAAGCTGCCTCGACCCGTCACCCCGACCGGCTCCCTCCGTCGCACGCGAACGTTCGTCGACACCGGGCACTTGTCCACAGGGGGCTGTGGACGAATGACACCGATGTGATTTCCCGAGGGTAGCGCGTCTAGCGGTCGTAGGGCGTCGACGGCCCGCCGTCGTCGGGGCCGATCAGGGCCTCCCAGATCGTGCCCATCGCCGGGTCGTCGTCGGGGGCCGTGAGCGACGCGCTCTCGAGGTCGCGCAGCGGCAGTCCCCGGCTCGACAGGTAGCCGCCGATGCCGAGCCGCAGGCGGCGTTCGAGCACCTGCGCCCCCGACCGGTCGGTGTCGGGCAGGATCACCGCGAACCAGTGCTGGGCCTGGTCGGGCACGTGCACGAGGTGGTCGACCACTCCCCCGGCCACGAACTGGTAGCCGAGCTCGCGCAGCAGGGTGACCTGCCGGCGGTAGGGCAGCTGGGCCAGGGGGCCGTCGGGCACCTGCACGAGCACCAGCGAGAACGGCCGGCCGGACCGCCGGCTGCGCTCGCGCTCGGCCAGCAGCCGGTCGCGCAGGAAGCGGGCGGTCCACAACCCCGTCTCGTGGTCGACGGCGGGCAGGTCGGGCTCGGGCCCACGGGGGGCCGGTGCGGGGGCCGGGTGACCGGCCACGGCGCCGACCGCGCCCGCGCCGGCAGCGGCTGCGGCACCCGCCGCCGGCCAGCCGGCATCGGCCGGCCCCGACTCGGGCCCCGGCCACAGGTCGTGCTCGCCGGTGTGACCGGCGGCGGGATCGTCCCAGATGGCGCTGGTCTGGCCGGTCGAGGTCCACGGGTCGGGGGCGGGGTCGTCCCACCCGCCGGAC
>DASTFE010000132.1:0-11530 GCA_035708905.1 Acidimicrobiales bacterium
GGCGACTGCGGCACCCAGGCCGGCGAGCGGGACCGCCACCACCAGCGGGTCGGCGCCCGACCCGGCCGGTGCCGCCGCGTGCTGCGCCCACCCGGCGACCACCGCCCCGGCGGCTGCGACCAGGGTTGCCACGGCCGCCGCCGTCTGCGGGCGCCGGCGACCCACCACGACGACCAGCACCAGGCCGGCGAGCGCGAGGGCGAACCACGGCAGAGGGCTGACGCCCTCGACGAGCACCAGCTCACCCCGCACCTCGGTGGGCGCGCCGTCGACGGTGAGCGCCACGGTCCAGGCCTGGACGACCTCGCCCGGCTCGGCCCCCGGCGGCGTGCCGCTCCCCATCCAGTGGATGCGGTGGTCGTGCCAGGCATAGGTGCCGTTCCCGGCCACGGTCTCCCACTCGGGCTCGGCCGTGTTGTCGGCCTGGGGCGGCAGGTCGACGGCGCCCTGGCGGTCGTCGTTGAGGTACGTGGCCTCCGAGCGGCGATTGCGCTCGACGGTGCCATCGGCCATGAACCGCAGGTACGGCTCGTCGCCGTAGCCGAGCACGACGACCTCGTGGTCTGCCGCGACCTCCAGTTCGAGGAAGGCGTCACCCCCGACCACCCGGGCGTCGATCGCCCCGGCTGCGGGCTCGACGCCGGTGACCGTCGACCGGTAGTCGGTGGGCCGGGGCGGGTCCGCGGCGGCCGGCGGCGCGGCCAGGGTCAGCGCGCCGACCGCGGCGGCCGCCGCGGCGAGGGCGCGGCGCAGCGGGGGCCCGAGGGTGGGCACGGCTACGCGTCGGAGGCGGTCGGCTCGGTCGCGGCCGCCGACTCGTGGGATGACTCGCCGCCCGCCGCCGCTCCGGCGGTCGACTCGGGCGACGTGGCGCCGCCTGTAGCCGTGCCGGCGGTGGTCGTGCCGGCGGTGGTCGTGCCGGCGGGAGACGTGACGCCGCCTGTGGTCGTGCCGGCGGTGGTCGTGCCGGCGGTGGTCGTGCCGGCGGTGGTCGTGCCGGCGGTGGTCGTGCCGGCGGTGGTCGTGCCGGCCGGCGACGTCTCGCCCGCCGTGGCGCCGTCCGAGCCCGGACGGTCGCCGTCGCCGTCGCCCGGCGGCCCGCCCCCGCCCCCGCCGCCGGACGGGCCGTCGCCGTCTCCCGGGGTCGCGCCGGGCTGGTAGCGGCGGATGAGCCGGATGGCGGTGGCGGCACCGGCGAGCACCACCACGGCCGCGATCACGATCACCACGACCGGCATGCCGTCGTCGCCCGACCCGTCGCTCGCCGCCTGCTCGGCGCCCTCGCCCGTGTCGTCGTCGGCGGGGGCGAACCCGTCGTCGGCGGCCGTCGTGGCCGTGTCGTCCTCGGTGGGCGCCTCGGTGGCCGGCGGCGGTGCGACGACCTGTTCCTGCTCGACCGACCCGGTGGGGTCGACCGCGGTGACCCGCACGGTCCACGTGCCCGGCGACGGGTACTCGACGACCCCCGAGTAGCGGCCGTCCTCGTCCGCGGGTGCCAGCGTCACGGGCGTGAGCTGGGTGCCGTCCTCGCCGACGGCCGTCGCCGTCACGGTGACGCCGTTCGCGGCATGGCCGTCGTTCTCCCACGTGACCCGCACGATGTAGTGGACCGACATGCCGGCGGGGTGGGCCGCCTCGACGACGACGATGGCGTCGCCCTCGTGGGCGGCGGCGGGCACCGTGCCGGCGCCGAGCACCAGGGCGGCGGCGGCCAGCAGGACCGCCAGCAGACGGGTGGGGTGGTGACGCTGTGTCATGCGATGGGCACCTCGAACGTGAAGACCAGGGGCTCGCCCGCCTGCACCGCCGTGACCTCGACGGTCCACGTGCCGGCGGTGGGCAGCGACGCCCCTGCGACCGTCACATGGTCGGTGGTCACGGGGGTCACCTGCAAGCGGCGGGCCGGCACGTCGGCGGTGCCGGCGGTGACCTGCACGGCGTCGACGGCGAGCGGCTCGCCGCCCTCGCCGGCGAAGAAGTAGAGGTGGATGTCGTTGCTGCCGGCCGTGGCCGGGTCGACGGTGGCGCTCATCACCTGCCCGCCGTCGGCGGTGGCGGTGGTGTCGTACGGCCCGGACGGCGCCGCGGTGCGGGCCGGGGGCTCGTGGATGAGCGCGGCGGTGACGGCGAGCACCAGCGCGGCGACCGCCACCTCGATGCGCAGCGACCGCCGCAGCGGCGAGGTGGCCCGGCGGACCAGCGGCACGAGCCGGGCACGGTTGACCCACCCCAGGGCCACCAGCACCACGAGGCCGGCGACCTTGGCCAGCACCAGCCGGCCGTACGTGGTCGAGGTGAGGGCGTCGAGCGTGCGCACCTGCTGCCAGCCCGACACGGTGCCGCTCAGGGCCACGACGACGACGGCGGCGACGGCGACCGTCGAGAACCGCGTCGTGACCCTGCGCCGCTCGTCCGGGCCGAGGAGGGGCAGCACCACGAGGAGCGGCAGCAGGCCGCCGGCCCACACGGCCACCGCACCCAGGTGGACGACGTCGGACGCCACGGCCACCACCCGGTCGGGAGCGGTCCAGGCGTGGCCGGCGGCCGACACGGTGACGAGCGCGGCGGCGAGCGGGACCAGGACCGGCAGCGGCGTCCGCCGCCAGAGGGTGGCCGTACCCGCGGCCGCCGCGGCCACCAGGCACAGCGCGATGCGGGCCAGGGCGAGCTGCCCGGTGCGGGTGTCCGGTGCCAGATCTGGTACGAGCGAGACCGCGCCACCGAGCCCCCGGCCGGCGCTCTCGGCCAGCATGGCCACCAGCGCGACGGCCGCGCCGGCCGCGCCGGCGAGCGCGCCGACCGCCGCCAGCGCCCGCAGGCGCGCCACAGCGGGGTCGAGGGAGTGGGCGCCCGCGGCGGCGTGGGCCGGCGGCGCGGCCGGGGCGAGCGTGGCGACGCCGCCGCCCGGTCCGCCCGCCGTCGGTGCGTCGCCGTGCGTCGGTGCGTCGCCGTCGGCGGGTGGGCCGCCGTGGGCAGGTGCGTCGCCGTGGGCGGTCGGGCCGTCGTGAGCGGGTGCGTCGCCCTGCGTGTGTGCGTCGCCATCGGCGGGTGGGCCGCCGTGGGCGGGTCGGCCGCCGTCACGCCCAGCGGGACCGCGCCCGGTGCGGCGGGGCAGCAGCAGCGCCAGGACCGCCGATCCGGCCGCCGCCAGCATGCCGGCGAGGGCCAACCATCGCCCGACGCCACCGGCCCACGTGGTGGCCGTGTCGGCACGGTCGCCGGCGACCGCGACCGCCCCGGTCTGCGTGCCGTTGTGGAAGACGAACGAGCCGGTGATCGTGTGGCTGTCCTCGCTCGTCACCCGCCACGCGACCGTGTAGGTGCCGGTGTCGTCGGCATCGAGGGAGGCGCGCAGCGTCATGCCGTCATCGGTGTCGACCGTGCCGCGGTCGACGCGCTCGCCCCCCGGGCCGAAGACCTGCACCGCGCCGTCGGTCACCTCGACCGGCTCGTCGAACTGCAGCTCGACCACGTCGGGCGCGGCGTCGAGCATCGCGTCCGCGGCGGGCACGGTGCCGACGAGGGTCGCGTGGGCGCCGGCCGGCGACGCGTCCCCCAGCAGCAGGCCGGCGCCGAGCACCAGCGCCGCGGCCACGGCGCGGCCGCGCACACCGGCGGCAGCACGGGCGGACATGGGGTCAGGCTAGGCGGTCGGCGACGGATCGGTCCGGCCCGCCACGACCCGTGGCCGGCACCCGCGCGGCGGCCGGGCCTGTCACCGGGTTCCGCAGCACGACCACCCGAGCCCGCCGTCAGGGACCGTCGCCGGGTGTCCGCAGGACGACGACCGACAGGGGGTCGAACGCTCCCGCGGCCAGCCCCGCGAGGTCGGTGCGCACGATCCGCTCGCCGGGCTCGGCGAGGCGGGAGCAGACGGCCACCGGCCGGTCGCCGCACCCGGCGGCGACGAGCGCCGCGCCCAGCGCCTCGGGCGGGCACCGGCGCGACGCGAGCACGGCCACCGTGCGGTGCCCGATCACGGTCGCGACCACCTCGTCGAGCGGCTGGCCGTGCAGCGACGCGACGACGGCGTCGTCCCAACCGGCGCCCAGCCGGGCGAAGGCCAGGGCGATCGACGACGGCGCCGGGTGCACGGCGATGCCCTCCTCGCCCAACCGCCGGGCGGCGACGCGCACCATCCCGTGGAACCCGGGGTCACCGGCCGCCAGGATGCAGGGGCGCCGCCCGGCCTCCCTCTCCGCGATTGCGCGGTCGATCACCGCGCCGAGGTCGCCCCACAGCTCGACCCGCTCACCGGGGATGTCGCCCGGCAGCAGGGCGAACTGCTCGGCGTGCCCGAGCAGCACGTCCGCGGCGCGCAGGGCGGCCTCGGCGGCCCGGCCGAACCACTGCCCGCCGAGCAGGCCCACGATGGCGATCGGTTCGTTGGGGGCGGGTGCAGGGGTGGCCACGGGCGACGAGGCTATGACGGAGGAGTGGCCGCACCGGCGCCGGCCCGCCGTCCGGGCACCGGGACGCCGGCGGCGCGCGCGCACGCTTGGGCGAACGCGGCGACGGGCGCGGGCTCGCCGCCGGGGTGCACGTGCAGGTACGTGGCGAGCAGCGTCGGCGTGGCGAACCCGTCGCCGCGCTCGCCCCACCTGGCCGACAGGCGCAGCGCTTGGCCGGCCGGCTCGACGGTCGAGTAGTGGAACTCGTGCCCCCGGAGCCCGGTGCCTGCCGGCCCGACCGGCGAGTCGGCGGCTGCGGTGGCCGTGCGGTACCCGAGCGTGAGCCGCTCCGTCATGCGGGCGTCGGCCGGCACGGCGCCCGCCATCGGGGCGCCGTCGAGGGTGCGGCACAGCCACAGCAGCCCGCCGCACTCGGCCCAGGTCGGCATGCCGGCGGCGACCCGGGACCGGACCTCGGCCAGCAGGGGCACGTTGGCTGCCAGGTCGGCGGCGTGCACCTCGGGGAAGCCACCACCGGCGATCAGCCCGGCGGCGCCCTCGGGCAGCGCCGGGTCGCGGGCGGCGTCCAGGAGGGCGACCGTGAGGCCGGCGGCGGTCAGGGCGTCGAGCGTGTCGGTGTAGGTGAACGTGAACGCCGCCCCGGCCGCCACGGCGACGGTGACGGTGTGGCCAGGCGGCACCACCCGGGCCGGCACCGGCACCGCCTCGGCGGCGCGCGCCGGCGCTTCGCGGGCCAGGCGGGCGACGGCGTCGAGGTCGACCCGCTCGGCGACCGCAGCGGCGAGATGGTCGAGGGCGGCCCGCACCTGGGCCGGGCGCTCGGCCACCGGGACGAGGCCCAGGTGGCGGTCGCGCCAGGTCAGCCGGTCGTCGGTGCGCAAGGCCCCGAGCACGGGGATGCCCGACGGCTCGAGCGCCTCACGCAGCAGCTCCTCGTGGCCGTCCGAGCCAACCCGGTTGAGGACGACCCCCCGCACCCGCACCCGGTGATCGAACCCGGCGTAGCCGGCCACCAGCGCGGCCACCGACCCGGACATCGCCTTGGCGTCGACCACGAGCACGACGGGGGCGTCGAGCAGCCGGGCCACGTCGGCGGTGGTCGACACCGACCCGTCGGTCGCCCCGTCGAAGAGCCCCATGACGCCCTCGACCACGAGGAGGTCGGCGCCCGCGGCCGCCCGGGCGGCGAGGGGCGCGATTGCGTCGGCGCCGCACATCCAGGCGTCGAGGTTGCGGGGCGGGCGCCCGCTGGCGAGGGCGTGGTAGCCGGGGTCGATGAAGTCGGGCCCGACCTTGGCGGCCGCCGGGCGGTGCCCGGCGTGCCGCAGCGCAGCCAGCAGCCCGGTGGCGACGGTCGTCTTGCCGACCCCGGAGTGCGTGCCGGCGACGACGAGGCGGGGGCCGAGGTGCCCGGCGGTCGTGCGCGGGTGCTCCACCGGGGCGACCGTAGCGGGGTCGCCGGCCGCGGCGGTCAGCCCGGCGTCCAGGACGGGTCGCGGCCGAAGGCCACCAGCAGGCGAGCCTGGGCGTCGTCGGGATCGGTCTCGACCGCGGGGCGCTCGCCGACCGCGCCGGCGGCGCGGTAGAGCTCCTCGCGCTCGGCGAACCAGGCAGCGCAGGCCTCGACCAGCTCGGGGTCGATGGTCCGGTCGCCGCCCGTGGCGGCCGCCAGGTCCCACCCGTGGATGATGTGGTCGGCGGCCAGCTGGTAGGCGTACTCGTCGGCGGGCGTGTCGCCGAACGACAGGTGCACGGTCTGCCCGGCGACGATGCCGCTGGCGGCCGCGGTGGTCGCCGCCTCGCACGCCGAGCGGGCGGCGGACACGGGGTCGTCGCCCAGCAGGTCGCCCTCGAAGCGGTCGCCGACCTCGTCGATGGTGGCGCCCTCCATCAGCGGGACGGTCCACAGGTCCTCGGAGACGACGTGGTTGAGCAGCTCGCGGACGTCCCAGTCGCCGCACGGCGTCGGCGCCGCCCACGGGTCGCCGTCGAGCTGGTCGAGCCGGGTGGCGAACCACTCCAGGCTGCGCCGGTGCAGGTCGGTCACGTGCATCGCTGTCCTCCTCGGCTGGCAACCGGGACATGCCGGCCCGCTGCGGTCGTGCCATCGGCGCCGTGCGCCCGGTCACGCCGGGCCGTGCAGGTCCTAGTCTCGCGAAGGGAGCACGATGGGTCACTCACACGTCCACGATCACGTCAGCGGCGACGGCCGCGGCCGCGCCCACGGCCACGCCCACGTGCCCGGCGCGGGCGCCCGGGCCGGCGCCCGCCACAAGCGCCGGCTGCTCGCTGCGCTCGTCGTGCTGGGCGTGGTGATGGTGGCCGAGGTGGTGGCGGCCTTCGTCGCCAACTCGCTGGCCCTGCTGTCCGACGCCGGGCACATGTTGACCGACGTGGCCGGGCTGGGCATGGCGCTCGCCGCCATCCACGTCGCGGACAGGGCCCGGTCCGGCGGGCAGCGCACGTTCGGCCTGTACCGGCTCGAGATCCTCGCCGCGTTGGCCAACGCGATCCTGCTGTTCGGGGTGGCGCTGTACGTGCTGATCGAGGCTGTGCGCCGGTGGGGCGATCCGCCCGACGTGCTCGTCGGGCCGATGCTGGCGGTCGCCGCCCTCGGTCTGGCGGCCAACGTCGTCGCCTTCGCCCTGCTGCGCCCGGGGGCGGCCGAGAGCCTGAACGTCCGCGGCGCCTATCTCGAGGTGCTGGCCGACCTGGTGGGCTCGGTCGGCGTGATCGGCGCGGCCGTGGTCATCGGCATCACCGGCTGGGCCTGGGTCGACCCGGTCGTGGGCGTGGCCATCGGCGCCTTCATCCTGCCCCGCACCTGGCGCCTGGCCGGGCAGGCGTTGCGGATCCTCGTGCAGGCGGCCCCGCCCGGGTTCGACCTGGCGGGGCTCGAGGCGCAGCTGCGGGCGCTCGACGGGGTGGTCGACGTGCACGACCTGCACGTGTGGACGCTGACCTCCGACATGGAGGTGGCGTCGGTGCACCTGATGGTGTGCGACGGCACCGACACGCACGCCGTGCTCGACCGGGCCCGCGACATCATGCGCAGCGGCCACGGCATCGACCACGCGACGCTGCAGGTCGAGCCCGACACCCACGTGGGGTGCGACGAGCTGGCGTGGTGAGCGCTGCGGCTCGCCGTGGCAGGAGTCACGTTGCCAGCGGCACCGCGAGCGTTTACACATAGTTACCGCCGGTAAGCCGCGGGTGGCGCAGACCCGGACGCAAGGGGAGGACCCCATGGCCCAGCTCGCAGTCACCGACCGCATCGCGAAGCTCAACACCGCCTCGCAGGCGCGCGTCGTCGATCCCGACCGCGACCTGCCCGGGCGCCTCGGCGACGGCCAGCTCCTGCCCGACGACCTGCTGCTGCCCACGGCGGGCCTCGACGAGGGCGTGCTGGCGCCCGAGCAGGTGGCCAAGCTCAGCCGCCTGGCCCTGGCCTCGATCACCACCGCCGGCCTGCAGTTCGAGGCCATCCTCATGGCCGGGTTCGGCCTGCAGATCGCGCGTGCCGACGACTACACAGACCCCCGCATCACCTACCTGCTGCACGAGGTCGGCGAGGAGACCCGCCACTCGCGGCTGTTCGCCCGCATGCTCGACCAGCTGGGCCCGCCCCCGCCCAACCCGGTGGACAACTGGCTCGCCGAGCGGATCGTGCGCCGGGTGGTCGGCCAGATCGTCGGCAACCCCGCCCTGCTGTACACGATGGTGCTCGCCGGCGAGGAGATCCCCGACCTGCTGCAGCGGCGGGCGGCCGAGCACCCGGGCACCGACCCGTTCGTGCGCGAGGTCAACCGCTACCACCGCCAGGAGGAGGCCCGGCACCTGGCCTTCGCCCGGATGATGCTGCCCGAGGTGTGGGAGCGGGCCGGCTGCGCCGACCGCACGCTGGTGCGCTTCGCCGCCCCGACGCTCATCCGCGAGATGTACGAGAACATGATCCACGCGGGCGTCTTCGGCGCGGTCGGACTGCCCGCCGTGCCCACCTGGCGGGCCGCCCGCAACCACCCGGGCCGGGTCGAGGTGCGGGTGGCGGCCACCCGCCCCGTCCTCCGGGCCCTGCTGGACGCCGGCGTCCTCGAGCGGGGCAAGGTCCCGACGCCCTGGCGCGGCCTGTGCGGCGTCGACCCCGACGGCGAGCCGGTGGAGCTGCCCGCGGCGGCGTAGCCCGTCCACGCGTGGCGCGGCGCGCCGCCGAGAGGGGCTGCGCCCGTCAGGCGATGGCGCGCAGCACGATCTCGGTGTCCTCGGTCGGGGGGACCCCGAGGTCGTCGAGCTGGCGCAGACAGGTGTCCATGGCCCGGCGGGCCGCCGCCCGGTCGCCCCGGGCGAGGTGGGCCGCCACGCCGAGGCGGTGGGCACCCTCCGACCACGGCTCGGACTCCAGCGCCCGGGCCGCCAACCGCACGGCCTCGTCGGGGTCGCCGGCCGCCAGCGTCAGCTCGCCCGCCCGCACCGCGGCCGCCACGAACCGGGCGGCCAGCCGGTCGCGATGGGGCAACGCCCACTCCTCGTAGCCGGCGTCGTGCAGGTACGGGCCCCGGTAGAGGCGCAGCGCGGCGCGGTAGGCGTCGAGCGCGGCCGACGGCTCGCCCTCGCGCTCGGCCTCCACCGCCCGGTCGCACAGCTCGTCGAACGCCCAGGCGTCGACCTCGAGCCACCCCTGGGCGGCCAGCCGCAGCGTCGGGCCCTCGGCGCGCACGAAGAATGACGGCGCCCCCTCCCGCCGCTCCGGCTCGAGCACGGCGAGCAGGTACGACAGCGTGACCCGCAGGTTGCGCAGGCTGCCGGGGGCGTCGAGATCGGGCCACAGCGCGCCGGCCAGCTCTTCGCGTGTGCCGCCGCCCCGCGCCGCCAGCACGAGCAGCAGGGCCCGCACGCGCTCGCGCCGCCAGTGGGGGTGGTCGACGGCCCGCCCGGCGCGGTGCAGCGTGGTCGGTCCGAGCACGCCGAGCGCCAGCGGTTCGGACGGGTCGGGCGGCAGGGCGTCGAGCAGCGTGCGGGCCCAGGCCGTGACCGCCCGGGGCGCCTCCGCCCGACCCCCGAGTGCTCGCAGCGCCGGCCGGGCCGCGGCCCCGGCGCCGGTCACCACCGCGGCGCGGTCCTCCCGCCCGCCGGCGGCCGCGGCAGTGGCCAGCTCGACGGTCCATGCCGTGGGGAGGAAGCACGGCGCGGCCGCCCAGGCGTCGGCGGGCAGCGCGGCGGCCGGGCCGACGTCGCCGTCGTCGCGGAGCGCCACGAGCGCCCGGGCCAGGGCGAGCGCCGGCCGGTAGCAGGGGCCCAGCTCGTGGGCGGCGAACTGCTCGCGCGTCTCGGGCAGCAGCACGTAGAGCAGGGGCAGCCGCCGGACGTGGCCGTACCGCTGGCGCCCCTCGTCGACCCGGTGGCCGGCGAGCTGCTCGCGGAACAGGCGCGCCGCCGCCGCCTCGTCGCCCCGTGCCAGGGCGATGGCGGCCTCGCTGCCCCGCAGCGACGCGACGAGGCTGGCGCGCGGCTCGGGACCGGCGTGGGCACGGGCCCGGGCCAGGTGGCGGTCGGCGTCGTCGAGCCGTCCCGCCAGCGCCGCCCGCGACGCGGCCATGGTGTGGCCGAGCGCGCGGGTGTGGTCGTTGCCCGTGCGCGCCAGCGCGACGAGCATGTGGTCGAGCGCCGCCCCCGCTGCCGCCTGCTCGCCGCAGTGGGTGAGGGCGTTCACCAGCAGCATGGTCAGGGCGCCGCGCAGCGCCGGGCCCGCCGCCGCCACGGCGACCTCGACGTTGCGGCGGGCGGCGTCCGGGAACCCCAGCGCGAGCTGGGCCGAGGCCCGCAGCCACGCCACCGGGGCCCGCCAGTAGGGGGCCAGGTCGGCCGGGTCGACGGCGTCGAGGGCGGCGAGCACCCCGGCGGCGTCGCCCGCGGTGTCCGCGGTCAGCGCCTCGCCGATCGCCAGCAGACCCCGGGCCTCGCGCCGTCCGGCCAGCCGCTCGCCGTAGCGCCACAGGGTGCCGAGCAGCTCGACGTCCTCGCGCCAGTGGGCGCACAGCGCCAGGTGCTCGACGGCGCTGAGCAGCCCGGCGTCGTCTCCCGCATCGGCGAAGCGCTCGGCCGCCGACGCCAGCAGCTCGGTGGCCCGCTCGAGGTCGCTGCCCGCGACGGCGATGCCCGCCACCAGCGCGCCCTCGGGCGCATCGCGCACGCCCGCCGGCAGCGTGGCGTGCAGCAGCCCGAGCCCCTCGGCCGAGGCCGCCAGGTCCTGGGCCCGCGTCTCGGTGCGGAGCACCGAGCGCAGGTCGTCGTCGGCGCCGGCCGCCACGAGCAGCTCGACCGCCCGGTGCAGGTCGCGGCGGGCCAGCGCGCGCCCGGCCCGGCACTGGGCGTCGCGCCGGTCGCCGGCGGCCAGCTCGCCGGCCAGGCGGTCGGACCACAGGGGATGCACGGTGTGCCAGCCGTCGGCGTCGCTCGACACGAGCGGCAGGTGGGCCATGAGCGCGTCGATGTCGGTGCCCGGGCCGACCACGGCGTCGAGCAGGGCCTGGTCGGCGCCGCCCACGGCGGCCACGACGGCCACGGTGCGGCGCTGGTCGGGGTCGAGCGCGGCCAGCACCTCCTCGGTCAGGAACTCGCCGATGCCCGACCCGGCCGCCGCGGTGCGGAGCTCGACCAGCGCGGGCCAGCCGCCGAGGTCGGCCAGCCGGTCGACCGGCACGTCCCGCAGGGCGGCGAACGCCGCCAGGTCGCGCTCGTCGAAGGCGAGGTCGCGCTCGTCGAGGCGCTCGACGCGCCCCTGGGCCGAGAGGCGGGCCAGACGCAGCGGCGGCTCGTGGCGGCCGCTGACCACGAGGTGGCCGTTGGCGGGCAGCGCGTCCACCAGCGCATCGAGCAGCCCGGCCGACCCGCTGCCCCGGCCGATCTCGTGGACGTCGTCGAGCATCAGGCACACCTGGCGCGGCGAGCGGGCCCACACCTCGTGGCCCAGCGCGGCGGCCATGCGGGCCACGTCGTCGCCGGCCGCGTCGAGCAGGCGGGACGGGACGGCACCCAGCGCCGTGGCCAGCCCCGCCGCCAGGTGCCGGGGCTCGCCGTCGCCGGGGCCGCAGCCCAGCCAGCAGTCGTCGCCGCGCGGGGCC
>DASTFE010000133.1:0-14185 GCA_035708905.1 Acidimicrobiales bacterium
CCGGTGGACGGCCGGACCGCCGTCCCCACCCGCATCCTGCGCGGACCTCGTCCGCTGTGGGAGCCTGGGGACGCCACGGGGACGGTGATCGCGCCGATGACCAGGGCGGACGACACGCCGTCCACAATCCACAGGCTCTACTACTACCTCTGGTTCGAAACATCATTCATGCACGGCAGAGAAAGAGAGCGACGGCGTGAAGTTCCGATGCGAGCGAGACGTCCTCGTCGACGGCCTGGCCACCGCCGGGCGAGCGACTGCCAGTCGCGGCGGTGCGCTCCCCGTCCTGGCGGGCATCCGTACCGAGCTGTCCGGTGACACGCTCACCCTGACCGGCCACGATCTCGAGCTGACGATCTCGGTCGACATCCGTGAGGGCGTCAGGGGCGAGGACGACGGCGTCGCCATCCTGCCGGCCCGCCTGGTGTCCGACGTCGTCAAGGCGCTGCCCCCCGGGGCGGTCGAGGTCGAGGTCGGCGGCGAGCAGGCGCGCATCACCGCCTCGCGCGCCGAGTTCAGCTTGCGGGTGTTCCCGGTCGACGAGTTCCCCCGCCTCAGCCAGCCCGCCGGCGACGGCGTGACGCTCGACGCGGCCGAGCTCGCCGCGGCGCTGCGCCAGGTCGTGCCGGCGGCGTCCAGCGACGACGCCCGGCCCATCCTCACCGGCGTGCTCGTCACGGCCGAGGGGGGCGGCCTCCGCCTCGTGGCCACCGACTCCTACCGGCTCGCCGTCCGCGACCTGCCGGGCCAGAGCGTGCTGTCCGAGGGCCAGTCGGTGCTCGTGCCGTCGCGGGCGCTGAACGACCTGACCAAGGTGCTCGGCGGCGTCGGCGAGCTGACGCTGGTGCTGGGCGAGCGCGACGCCAGCTTCGAGGCCGGTGACGTGCGGCTGACCACGATGCTCATCGAGGGCGACTTCCCCAACTACAAGGGCCTCATCCCCTCGGCGCAGCCCAACCGGCTGACCGTCAGCCGTGAAGCGCTGCTCGAGGGCGTGCGGCGGGTCAAGCTGCTGGCGCGCGAGGCCACCCCGGTGCGGCTCGCCCTGTCCAACGACGGCCTCGAGCTGGTGGCGGTCACCCAGGACGTGGGCCAGGCGCACGAGTCGCTCGACGCCAAGTACGAGGGTGCCGAGCTGACCATCGCGTTCAACCCCGACTACCTGTTGCAGGGCATCGAGGTGCTGCAGGGTGACGAGGTGCTGATCGAGTCGGTCGACCCGCTGAAGCCGGCGCTGGTCAAGAGCCCCGAGCACCCTGAGTTCCTGTACCTGCTGATGCCGGTGCGGGTGAGCTGACCGGGCGGGGCGCCCGCCTGTGCAGGTCCGCACCCTCTGGCTGACCGACTTCCGCAACTACACCTCGGCGCAACTCGATCTCGCCCCGGGCCTCACCGCGCTGGTCGGCGCCAACGGCGAGGGGAAGACCAACCTGTTGGAGGCGTTGGCGTGGCTGGCCACGCTGTCGTCGTTCCGGGGCGCGCCCACCGAGGCCCTCGTGCGCCGGGGCGCGCCGTTCGCCGTGGTGCGGGCGCTGGCCGAGCGCGAGGGCCGCGAGCTGCTGGTGGAGGCGCAGATCCAGCCGAACGGGCGCAACCGCGTGCAGGTCAACCGGCAACCGCTGCGCCGGGCCCGCGACCTGCTGGGGTCGCTGCGGGTGACGGTGTTCACCCCCGACGACCTCGACATCGTCAAGGACGGGCCGGGCGAGCGGCGCCGCTTCCTCGACGACGCCCTGGTGAGCCTGCACCCCCGCAACGACGGGCTGCGCAGCGCCGTCGACCGCACGTTGCGCCAGCGCAACGCCTTGCTCAAGCAGGCTGGAGGGCGCCTGGACGAGTCCGGGGCGTTCACCCTCGACGTGTGGGACACCAAGCTGGCCGACGCCGGTGCGGCCCTGGTGGCGGCCCGCCTCGACATGCTCGACCGGATGCGCCCGGTGCTCGAGGCCACCTACGACGCTCTGGCCCGGCGCCCGGCGCTCGTGAGCGCCCGCTACGCCGCCGCCTGGCTGCCGGGCGGCACGGAGGGCGGCAGCATGGGCGCCGAAGGGCCGGACGGGCGCACACAGGCGCTGGCGGCCCGGTTGGCCGCGGCGCTGGCCGAGGCCCGGCGCGAGGACGTGCGGCGCGGCGTGTCGTCCGTGGGGCCCCACCGCGACGACGTGCTGCTGGCGATCGGCAGCGCGCCGGCGCGCACCCAGGCCAGCCAGGGCGAGCAGCGAACACTGGCGCTGGCGCTGCGCCTGGCGGTGCACCACGTCGTGACCGCCGCCACGGATTCGCCGCCCGTGCTGCTGCTCGACGATGTGTTCAGCGAGCTGGACCCCGGCCGCAGCGCGGCGTTGCTGGCCAACCTGCCCGACGGCCAGACCCTGCTGACGACGGCCTCGACCTTGCCGGCCGACGCTCACCCCGACGTGGTGCTGCGCCTGGCCGGCGGTGAGCTGACGCCTGCCGGTCGCGGGTGAGGCAGGCGGCGCTCAGGCGGCCACCGGCGTCGTCTGGGCGACGGCGATGCGCCACTCGCCGCGCTGCTCGACGAGCACGAAGGTCAGCATGCCGCGGTCGCGCAGCGGTGCCGTGCCCGGTGCCGCCGGGTCGCGACCGTCGTGGACGTACTTGACGCAGTCGACGATGGCGACGTCGGGCCGGGGGAAGCGGACGTCTTCGACCTGTTGCGTCGTGGTGACGTCGGCCAGCGGCGACGCGAGCGCCTGCTGCATGGCCTCGTGGACGGCGCTGCGGCCCTGCACCCGGCGGCCACCGAAGTTCACGATCACAACGTCGTCGGTGAGCAGCCCGGTGAACCCGTCGACGTCGCTCTGCAGCCGCTCGGCGTCGGCCACGACACGCACGACGGCCTCGCGGGCGGCGTCACCGGGCGAGGGGTCGGGCGCGGTGCGCTGGTGCTGGGTGTGCTTCATCGGTGTGCGGTCCCTTCCGTCGTCCGCGCTGTGTGGCCGTCGCCGATCTGGCTGCCGGAGTGATTTGCTCCGGTTTGGGAACTCTAGACCGGAGCGAACCACTCCGCAACCGCCTAGGGTCGCGAGCGTGCCCCCGGACGACCGCCCATCACCCCGCCGGCGCCGGGCCGAGCGCAACGACCGGGCGCTGCTCCAGGCCGCACGGGAGGTCCTGGCCGAGGACGGCACCCACGCGTCCGTGGCCGCCATCGCGGCCCGGGCGGGCGTGGGCATCGGCAGCCTCTACCGCCGCTACCGCACCAAGGACGAGCTCTTCCAGCGGCTCGCGCTCCTCTCGGTCGAGCACTGGAACGACGCCGCGGCGCGGGCGCTCGAGGACCACGACCCGTGGCGTGGCCTGGCCGGCTTCGTGACGGCCTGCGCCGAGTTCGGGCAGGGCACCCTCGGGGCGATCGCCGGTGCGATCGCGGTCACCGACGAGATGGCGTCGGCGTCGGCGCGCGGCGACGACCTGCTCGCGGCCCTCGTCGTCCGGGCCCACGATGCCGGCGTGCTCCGGCCGGACGTGACACCCGTCGACGTCACGCTGCTGGTCGAGCAGCTCGGCCGGTCGCCGCTGGTCGACCAGATCCGCAAGCAGGGCCGCGACGATCTGCTGCCGGCGGCCGAGGCGGCGCGCCGCCGCGTGATCGCCGTCGCCGTGGACGGGCTGCGGGCCGGCCATCCGGCCCCGCTGCCGGGCGCGCCGCCGCCGCTCTCGCTCTTCAGCGAGCGCTGGGTGCGCGCTCGTCCCGAGGGTGCGCGGCGCCACCGGGCGGGGGATGGTTGACTGTGGCCCATGGCATGGCGGCCCCTCCCCGGCGCCCCGGCGGCCCCCGTGCGGCTGGGTGACACGATCGACCGCGTCCTCGGGCGCCTCGGCGCGCCGTCCAGCGCGGGCATCGAGGTGGTGTTCGACCGGTGGGTCGAGGTGGTGGGGGCCTCGATGGCGGCCCGCACCCGGCCCGTGGCGATCGACGGCGAGACGCTCGTCGTGTCGTGCGACGACCCCGCGCTGACCACCCACGTCCGCTTCCTCGAGCCCCAGCTCGTGGGGCGCCTGGGCGAGCTGGCGGGTCAGCGCCACATCACTCGGGTCGAGGTGCGCGTCGACCGCCGCCAGGGTGCGTCGCGGGCCCGCCGCCGGCCGCCTCGCCGGGGCTGAGCGGAAGCCCGCCCATCGTCGGGAACGTCACACCCCTCTGGTAGACTGCCCTAGTTGTGATTTGCGGGTCTGACCAGGCAAAAGCTCGGGGCACGACGACCTCAGCGCCGGTCACCCGCCCGTAGGGATCTCCCCGACTGAAGGGCGCGCCTTGCCACAGGGAAGCACGTCGTACGGAGCCAAGGACATGCAGGTCCTCGAGGGCCTCGATCCGGTGCGCAAGCGCCCCGGCATGTACATCGGCTCGACCGGCCCCACCGGGCTGCACCACCTCGTCTGGGAGGTCGTCGACAACTCCGTCGACGAGGCCATGGCGGGCTACTGCGACCGCATCGACATCACGCTGCTGGCCGACGGCGGGTGCCGCGTCGTCGACAACGGCCGCGGCATCCCCACCGACATCAACCCGCAGCACAAGATCTCGGGCGTCGAGATCGCCCTCACCAAGCTGCACGGCGGCGGCAAGTTCGGGGGTGACGGCTACAAGGTCTCGGGGGGTCTGCACGGCGTCGGTGTGTCGGTCGTCAACGCGCTGTCCCGCCGGCTCGTCGTCGAGGTCGACCGCAACGGCAAGCGCCACACGATGAGCTTCGCCGACGGCGGCAAGCCCCAGGGCAAGCTCAAGGTCACGGGCGACGCGCCCCGCAACGGCCGGTCCGGCCCGCGGCGGGGCACGACGGTGACGTTCTGGCCCGACGACACGGTCTTCGAGACCGTCGAGTTCTCGGCCCGCACCATCCTCGAGCGCCTGCAGATGATGGCGTTCCTCAACAAGGGCCTCGAGATCCGCTTCCACGACGAGCGGCCGGGTCACGACACCGAACCGGTGACGTTCAAGTACGCCGGCGGCATCGTCGACTTCGTCAAGCACGTCAACAAGACCAAGGAGAGCCTGTTCTCCAAGGTCGGCTACTACGCGGAGAGCGACACGACGTCCGAGGTCGAGATCGCGTTCCAGTGGAACACGGGCTACAACACCGACGGCATCCACAGCTTCGCCAACGGCATCAACACGGTCGAGGGCGGCACGCACGTCGAGGGCTTCAAGGCCGCGCTCACCGCCGCGGTCAACAAGTACGCCCGGGCCAAGAACCAGCTCAAGGAGAAAGACCCCAACCTGGCGGGCGAGGACATCCGCGAGGGCATCACCGCCATCGTCTCGGTGCGGCTGCGCGACCCCCAGTTCGAGGGCCAGACCAAGGCCAAGCTGGGCAACACGTCGATGAAGACGCTGGTGCAGCGGGCCACCAACGAGAAGCTGGGCGACTGGCTGGAAGAGAACCCCACCGAGGCCAACAAGATCGTCCGCAAGGGCATCGCCGCCGCTCAGGCGCGCGACGCGGCCAAGAAGGCCCGCAACCTGGTGCGCAGCAAGTCGCTGCTCGACGGCGCCGGCATGCCCGACAAGCTCAAGGACTGCTCGTCCAAGAACCGCGAAGAGCGCGAGCTGTTCATCGTCGAGGGCGACTCTGCCGGTGGCTCGGCCGTGCAGGGCCGCGACCCGGCGACGCAGGCGATCCTGCCCATCCGGGGCAAGATCCTCAACGTCGAGCGCGCCCGCATCGACCGCATGCTCAAGAACGCCGAGATCCAGACGCTGATCTCGGCCATCGGTGCCGGCCTGGGCGACGAGTTCGACCTCGACAAGCGCCGCTACGACAAGGTCTGCATCCTCGCCGACGCCGACGTCGACGGCGCCCACATCCGCACCTTGCTGCTCACCTTCTTCTTCCGCCAGATGAAGCCGCTGGTCGAGCAGGGCCACGTCTACATCTGCGAGCCGCCGCTGTACTCCACCGAGGTGGGCAAGGAGAAGGTCTACCTCAAGGACGACGCGGCCAAGGCCCGGTTCCTCGCGGAGCGGCCCAACCACAAGAAGGACTTCGCCCGCCTGAAGGGCCTGGGCGAGATGGACCACGAAGAGCTGCGGGTCACCACGATGGACCCGGCCACCCGCACGCTGCTGCAGGTCAACGTCGAGCAGGCGGCCCTGGCCGACGAGGTGCTCTCCATCCTCATGGGCGACGACGTCGACCTGCGCAAGCACTTCATCCAGACCAACGCGAGAGACGCCCGGTTCGTCGACATCTGAGCCGGCGCGCCTCGCACCTCCCCACCTGACGAAGAGACATGGCTGACGAGAACATCCCAACCGACGACGGCGCGAGCAACGGCGACGTGCCGCCCCAGCGCGGGCGCCTGGCCATCGAGCCCATCGAGATCCAGGAGGAGATGGAGCGCTCCTTCCTGGACTACGCCATGTCGGTCATCACGGCCCGGGCGCTGCCCGACGTGCGTGACGGCCTCAAGCCGGTCCATCGCCGCATCCTCTGGGGCATGCTCGACATCGGCGCCCGTCCCGACCGCAGCTACATGAAGTGCGCCCGCGTCACCGGTGACGTGATGGGCCGCTACCACCCGCACGGCGACGGCGGCATCTACGACGCGCTCGTCCGCATGGCCCAGGACTTCTCCCTCCGCCATCCCCTCGTCGACGGCCACGGCAACTTCGGCTCGCCCGACTTCGGCCCCGCGGCCAGCCGCTACACCGAGTGCCGGCTCGACCCGCTGGCCATGGTGATGCTGCAGGACATCGCCGAAGACACCGTCGACATGGGCGACAACTACTCCGGCGAGTTCGAAGAGCCGCTGGTGCTGCCGGCCCGCTTCCCCAACCTGCTGGTCAACGGCAGCCAGGGCATCGCCGTGGGCATGGCCACCAACATCCCGTCGCACAACATGGGCGAGGCCATCGACGCCGTGGTGCACCTCATCGACAACCCCGACGCCACGCCCGACGACCTGATGGCTTTTGTCAAGGGTCCCGACTTCCCGACGGGCGGGCTGATCATGGGGCGGTCCGGCATCATCGACGCCTACCGCACCGGCAAGGGCTCGATCCGCCTCCGGGCCCGGGCCGAGATCGTCGAGGGCACCGGCCGCCAGCGCGACCGCATCGTCGTCACCGAGATGCCGTACCAGACGTCGATAGCGGCCACCGCCAGCAAGATCCGCGACCTGGTCGAGGCCCGCACGATCGAGGGCATCGCTGACGTCAACGACGAGTCGGCGGGCGGCAACACCCGCCTGGTCATCGAGCTCAAAAAGGATGCGCCCGCGCTCGTCATCCTCAACAACCTGTACAAGCACACGCCGCTGCAGACCAACTTCGCGGTCAACACGGTGGCGCTGGTCGACGGCGTGCCCCGCACGCTCAACCTGGTACAGGTGCTGCAGGCCTACATCGACCACCAGGTCGAGGTCATCCGCCGGCGCAGCCAGTTCCGCCTCGACCGGGCCCGCAAGCGGGCGCACCTCGTCGAGGGCCTGCTCAAGGCCATCAACGTCATCGACGAGGTCATCGCCCTCATCCGGGGCTCCGAAGACCGGGCCGCCGCCCGCACCGGGCTCATGGCCGAGCCTTTCGAGTTCTCGATCGACCAGGCCGAGCACATCCTCGACATGCGGCTGGGACAGCTCACCCGGCTGGCCCGCATCGACCTCGAGACCGAGATGGAGACCCTCCGCGGCACCATCGCCGACCTCGAGGCCATCCTCAGCGACGAGGCGCGGATGTTCGCCGTGATCAAGGACGAGCTGGCCGACGTCAAGCAGCGCTTCGCCGACGCCCGCCGGTCCGAGATCACCTACGACGTCGGCGAGATCGACATCGAAGACCTGATCGACGACGAAGAGCTGGTCGTCACCCTGTCGCAGCGGGGCTACGTCAAGACGGTCCCGTCCGATGCCTTCCGCAGCCAGGGCCGCGGCGGCCGCGGCGTGGCCGGTGCCAAGCTGCGCGACGACGACTACGTCACCCACATCCTCACCACCACCGCGCACGCCTACCTGCTGTTCTTCTCCAACCGCGGCCGCGTCTACCGGCTCAAGGCGCACGAGATCCCCCGCAAGGAGCGCACGGCGCGCGGCACCGCCATCGTCAACCTGCTGCCGCTCCAGCCGGGCGAGCACATCCAGGCGATCATCGACACCCGCGACTACGAGACGCACCGCTACCTGTTCTTCGCCACCCGTAAGGGGCAGGTGAAGAAGACCAAGTTCAACGAGTACGACTCGTCGCTGCGCAGCGGCCTCATCGCCATCAACCTGCGCGACGACGACGAGCTGGTGAAGGTCATCCCCACCAACGGCGACGCCGACATCTTCATGGTGGCGCGCTCGGGCATGACCATCCGCTTCTCCGAGGATGACGTGCGGTCCATGGGCCGAGCCGCGGCGGGCGTGAGGGGCATGAAGCTCCGTCCCGAAGACGAGGTCGTGTCGTGCGACGTCGCCCGCGACGACGTCGCCCTGCTCGTGGTCACCGACGCGGGCTACGGCAAGCGCACGCAGCTCGACCGGTTCAACACCCAGGGCCGTGGCGGCCAGGGTGTGCGGGGCATCAAGCTCACCGCCAAGAAGGGCATCGTGGTCGCGGCCTTCATGGTCGGGATCGACGACGAGATCTTCGTGATCTCCTCGGCGGGCACGCTCATCCGCATGGCCGTGCGCGACGTGTCGTCGCAGGGCCGCGACGCCACCGGCGTCCGGGTCATGAACCTCGGCGCCGGCCAGACCGTGGCCGCCGTCGCCCCCGTGCTCTCGGTCGACGACTGATCGCCACGCTCGTGCCGGCGCGGGCGCCGGCACCCTAACCCCGCCTGGCGCGGGCCTGCACTTCCCCCCGCATCACATGACGCGCGCCCGGCGCGGGCGCAGGGGAGGTGCCCGTGGGGCCCGCCGGCAGCAACGATCCCGTCGACAGCAACGATCGCGGCCAGGCCGTGCCGCTGGCCGCCGCCATGGTCGCCGTGGTCACGATCGCCCTCGTGGGCCTCGTCCCGGCTGCGCAGGCGCTGGCCGACCGGGCCCGGGCCCGCACGGCCGCCGACGCCGCGGCACTGGCCGCAGCCGTCGAGGGCGAGCACGCCGCCCGCGAGCTGGCCCACGACAACGGTGCCGAGCTCGTCGACTTCGAGCGCACCGGCGACGAGGTCGTGGTGGGCGTCCGCCTCGGCGACGTCGAGGCACGGGCCCGCGCCCGCGCCACCCGCCGCCACCCGGCTTCCTCGGGTCCCGAGGGGGGCGGCGACCGGGCCGGCCTGGCGCCGGCGATGCTGGCGGCCCTGGCCCGTGCCGACGGGCTGCTCGGGCACCCGGTGCCCGTCGTGTCGGGATTGCGCACCCGCTCCGAGCAGCAGGATCTGTGGGACCGACGCCACACCAACCCGTACCCGGTGGCGCGACCGGGGTCGTCCGACCACGAGCGCGGCCTGGCCGTGGACGTGCCCCGCGACAGCGCGGCCGCGCTGGCGGCGATCGCCCCGCTGGCCGGGTTGTGCCAGCCGCTGCCCGAGACCGACCCCGTGCACTTCGTGGTGTGCGCGGGCTGAGCCGCAGTATGGACCAGAGGGCGGGTGCCGTAGACTCCCGACGATGCCGGCCGATGCATCCGGAGTCACCACCGACGACCAGGGCGTGCCTCCTCACGAGGGTGGCGACCCGGTGGTCGCCGAGGGCACCGGTGCAGGCCGTCCGGCGGGCGACGCCCACCGCCCGGGCACCGAGGCTCCCGCCGCCGGCGGCGACGGTACCGGCCGCGCCGGCGCCGATCGCGCTGACGGCAACGGCACGCCGGCTGCGGCCGAGCCCGCGGAGGCCCCGCGCTGGTCTACTGCTGGTGGGTCGAGCCCCGATGCTGGTGCGTCGCCCGTTGCTGGGCCGAGCGCCGATGCGGGTGGGTCGACCGCCGGGCCGAGCGCAGATCCGAGTGCGCCGCCAGCCATCGACCCGAGCGCGGACGGGGGTGCGACCCCGACCGCTGGGTCGAGCCCGGATCCGGGCGCCTCCACGTCTGCTTGGGCCATGCCCGCGGCGCCACCGGTCGACCCGCCCGAGGGGTCGGCCCAGCCGTCGCCAGGCATGCCCGACACCGCCGAGGTCGAGGCGACCGGCGAGGCCACCGCCCGGTTCGACGACCCCCGGCCCGAGCTCGCGCCCGCGGGCCTCGTGCCCGCCGGCCTGCCGCCGGGCGCCGAGCCCCCGCCCGCTCCGGTGCTCATCCCGCGGGGTCAGCGCCCTGGCCGCGTCCGGCGAGAGCGAGGTCGCCACGTGTCGCGCCGGCGCGACCGGGCGTCACGGCGCGGGTTGCGGGTCAACCAGCGCCTCTGGTCGATCGACCCGTGGTCGGTCTTCAAGGTGTCGGCGCTGTTCTACCTGTGCCTGGGCCTGATCGTCGTGGTGGCGGGCACGCTGCTCTACAACGCCGGCCGGTCGATCGGCACGGTCGACCAGCTCGAGAGCTTCGTCACCCGCATGGGGGCGTACGGCGAATGCGTCTCCCGGGTCGAGGTGCCCGAAGGCACCGAGTTCCGCGAGGACGACAAGTGCGGCGAGGGCGAGGTGCTCGTCGGGGGCTTCATGCTCGACGACGGCACGCTCTTCCGCTCCGGCGCCATCGCCGTGGCGGTGCTGGTCGTCGCCGGGGCGGTGGGCAACCTGCTGCTCGTCGTGCTGCTCAACCTGCTCAACGAGCTCACCGGTGGGCTGCGCCACACGATCGTCAAGGAACCGGTGGCCAGGGTAGGGGCGGGCCCTCGTGCCCGCTCCCGCAACCCCGAGGAACAGCCCGGATCGGGTTCGCCCCGCGTCCCGCCCGAGGGATAGTCTTGACCCCCTGCCAGCGGGGCTATAGCTCAGTCGGTTAGAGCGCACCCCTGATAAGGGTGAGGTCGCTGGTTCGATTCCAGCTAGCCCCACATCGTGCCCCTCGGGGGTTCCTCTGTGAGTAGGGCCTTCACGGTCCCGTCGCTCTTTCGAGCTTCATAGTCGTTGATCGCAGCTGGTCAGAGGGTGCCGTACGGCGTCGGCGTCGCTCACGCCGGCCTGGCGGGATGCAGGTCGGAAACCGGCTGCGGGGAGACAGGAACGTGGTGGGCTGCAGCAGGTAGCAGCGCATGCTCGACACCAGCTGCGGGGCCCCGCACCGACAGGTCGGGCCGTTCCCCGGTTGAACTCCGGGCGGGGGATCCACGGCCCGACGATCGCGACCGCGGTGCTCGTGCTCGTGCCCTCTTGGGCTCGATGAGCTGTGACTTGGTCGGCGTCGATGAGCGCCGCAGCCTTGCGGTACTCGGTAGCGAGCCGGGCAGGCACCAGCACGCATCCCCAACGCCGCGTCGACATACGATCCTGCCGGTGGGAGCGGCGACATGACGGAGGTCCCGGCCACGGCGTCGGACCACCCGGCGACCTGGAAGTTCGGTTTCCCCGTCTATCACCCGCCCGATCGGGCGGCCTGGCGGGCGTGGCTGACAGTCAACCACGGCACGGTCCGGGGCGTGTGGGTGGCGTCGTGGAGGAAGGCCAGCGGGCGCGACCGGGTCCCCTACGAGGAGCTCGTCGAGGAGGCGCTTTGCTTCGGCTGGATCGACTCGACGGTGAACATCCTCGATGACGAGCGCGGCTTGCAGCTCATGACACCCCGCAAGCCCAAGAGCGGCTGGACACGGCTGAACAGGGACCGCTTCGCCGCGCTGGAGGCTGCGGGACGGATGACCGATGCCGGTCGCGGGGCCGCCGAGGTGGCCAAGGCCAACGGCTGGTGGACCGCCTACGACGCGGTCGAGGACATGATCGAACCCGACGACCTGGCCGGGGTGCTCGACGCCTCTCCCGCCGCCCGTGCCGCTTGGGACGGCTTCCCCCCGTCGGCTCGCAAACAGATGCTGTGGTGGGTCGTCAGCGCCGGCAAGCCTGCGACTCGGGCGAGCCGCATCACGAAGATCGTCTCGGAGGCCAAGCGGGGCCGCCGCGCCGCCGGCTGACACCGGCGCGTCAACGGGAGCTCGCAGCCGGCGTTTCCGGGCACTGCGCTTCGCCGGCGAAGCCGATCTGGTACGACCGGCGCCGACGCGCCGCTACCGGCCAAGCTGTGGGCCGTGACGGTGCCCACGGTTCAGGTCCGTGACGTCACCGACGTCGATCGGCCATGGCTGCGCGAGCTCGTCGCTTCCATGTGGGGATTGCCGGTGGTCACGCCGGTCCGCGCCTACGAGGATCCTCAGCGGCTGAACGGTGTGATCGCCGACGTCGATGGCGAGCCGGTCGGCGCGGTGACCGTCCACATCGACGGGCCCGACTGGGAGGTGGTGACGGTCAATGCCGTGAGGCCTGGCGTCGGCGCCGGTCGGGCCATGCTCGACGGCCTGCGCCGCCGGGCCCAGGCCGCGGGGGCGTCACGGGTCTGGCTCATCACGACTGACACCAACGACGGGGCGATCGGCTTCTACGAGCACCTCGGCATGAAACGGGTGCGTCTCCATCGCCGCTTCATCGACGTGGTGCGAGCGGCCAAGCCCGATGTCGACGAGGGCGCCTTCTGTGATGCCATCGAGTTCGAATGGCGCATCGGGCTCGGCTCCGGCGTCTGAGCACTCGGCAGCCCTGCACCTGGAAAGCCTGCGGCGCGGAGCCGACCCGTCAGCGCGGTTCCCTCGACCTCGGTCGCAGGAGCAGGAACGTCTACGAACGGCTTCAACACGCCAGGTCCCTCGGACACTCGCTGCCCTTCCTGCGGTGGTACCACCCACTGAAGGACGTCACGGTCCCGGCGGTGTGGGCCAGGCGCTCGGTCTACCTTCGGGGAGATGGCCGGGCAATGGCACGTCGACGCCGACACCTACCTCGCGATGGTCCGCGCCGAGATCCCCGCCTACGACCACCTCCAGGAGCTGACCGCCGAGGCCACTGCCGACCTCGACGCAAGAACGATCTTGGACCTCGGCTCGGGCACCGGCCTGACCGCGACGTGCCTCCTGGCGCGCCACCGGCGGGCGGAGCTCACCGGTGTCGACATGAGCCCGGACATGCTCGCCCACGCCAGACGAGCGGTTCCCGGAGCCACGTTCCTCCGGGGACGCTTGGAAGATCCGCTTCCGGCGGGCCCCTTCGACCTCGTCGTCTCGGCGTTCGCTGTCCACCATCTGTCGAGTGACGTGAAGGCCGATCTCTTCAAGCGGGTTCTCGCCGCGCTGCGCCCTGGTGGTCGATTCGTGCTCTGCGACGTGGTGGTTCCCACCGCGCCCGTGCCCGTGCCGGTACCCCTCGAAGACGGCGTCGATCTGCCCGACACCGTGGCCGCACAGCTCACATGGCTGCACGACGCCGGCTTCACGACTTCCGTGATCCACGAGAACGGTGACCTGGCAGTTCTTCGCGCCGATCGACCCTGACCGCCAGCCGGCATTTGCTGCTACCTCCGCCGAACGGACCCGCCCAGCGTTCTGGGACACCGTTCTGCGGTCACGGTCCTGACCAGATCGCCGAATCGGTCGCTGACCATGGCAAGCCTTGCGAGTCGCACAATCGACGGTCAGGTCGGCGCTGGAGGGGGCCCGAGGAGCTCGACGCCGTACCGGGCGGCGACTGCCGCGAGCCTGCTCATCTCGTGTCGCGGATCAGCGTCCGGCGTCGCGATCGCCGCGACCTCCTCGAAGAACGCCTCGAAGCCTCCTGGCATCATGAGGCTCAGATGCCGGCCGCGCGCCGAATGGACCTGATAGCCGTGCGGCACATCTCGCGGTCCCCAGACCCAGCTGCCTGGAGACGCCGTGATCACGTCGTCCCCAACGAAGACGCTGTACTCACCCTCGAGGACATAGAACGCTTCGTCCTCGCGGTGATGCACATGGAGCGGGGGCACGGCGCCTCCCGGACCTGTCACTTCGACTGCACCGACAACGCCATTGGTATCGCTCGACGACGCGACGATGGCGATCGTCTGCTTGAAGAGCCGGATTGACAGCTTGCCCTCCTTGCCGAGATTTCTCGTGCACCAGGATGGTTGATCAGGGCAACCCGCGACGCTCGTCCCTTCAACGCCCTGCGCGACTGCGGTATGCGCGTTCGTGGACGCACGCCGTTGTCGACGGGCCGTGGCCGCTGCACCATACGTCTGTCAAGGTGGCGGGGTGGCTGAGCAGCAGCTCGAGGGTGGGATCGCGAACGCGGGTCGGGTGGTCCGCGTCGGTCCGCATGTTGTTCGCCCCTCGAGTCC
>DASTFE010000134.1:0-16865 GCA_035708905.1 Acidimicrobiales bacterium
CGACCTTCGAGCTCGTCCGACCGTCGACGGCCGGCAGGCGGCCGGCGTCGGTTCGAAGGCCCTTGCCCGCGAGCTCTTCCCGCAGGTGCTGGTAGAGCGCCGTCACGCCGTCGTCGTTGAACCGAGATGCGATGGTGCCGAACACCGGCAGGTCGTCCAGCGGGGTGGCGAAGGACTCGTGGTTGCGCTGCAGCTGGCGGCGCACGTCGCGCAGGGCGTCGAGGGCGCCGCGCCGGTCGAACTTGTTGATGGCGACGGCATCGGCGAAGTCGAGCATGTCGATCTTCTCGAGCTGGCTAGCGGCGCCGAACTCGGGCGTCATCACGTAGAGCGCCACGTCGACCAGGTCGACGATGCCGGTGTCGCCCTGGCCGATGCCGGGCGTCTCGACCACCACGATGTCGTGGCCGGCGGCCCGGCAGGCGGCGACGACGTCGTCGATGTGCTCGGGCACCTCGGACCCGGCCCCCCGGGTGGCGAGCGACCGCACGAAGAGGTTGGGGTGGTCGACCGCGTTCATGCGGATGCGGTCGCCGAGCAGCGCGCCCCCGGCCCGCCGCCGGGTGGGGTCGACCGCCACGACGGCGATGCGCAGCTTGTCGTCGAAGTCGAGCCGCAGGCGGCGCACCAGCTCGTCGGTGAGCGACGACTTGCCCGACCCGCCGGTGCCGGTGACGCCCAGGACGGGCACCGGCCGGCGGGCGGCGGCCGCCCGCATGTCGGCCAGCTCGCGGCGGCCGAGGGTGCCGCCCTGGATGGCCGTGATGGCCCGGGCCAGTGCCCGCTGCTCGCCGGCCAGCACGTCGTCGACCGCCGGCGGGGCGGCGGCCAGGTCGGTGTCGCAGGCTTGGATGATGGTGTTCACCATGGCGGCGAGCCCGAGGCGCTGCCCGTCGTCGGGGGTGAAGATGTGGGCCACGCCGTAGGCGTGCATCTCCGCGGCCTCGGCCGGCACGATGACGCCCCCGCCGCCCCCGAAGACCTGCACGTCGCCCCGCCCCTCGGCGCGGAGCCTGTCGACCAGGTAGCGGAAGTACTCGACGTGCCCGCCCTGGTACGAGCTGACGGCGACGCCCTGCACGTCCTCGTGCACGGCGGCGCGCACCACCTCGTCGACCGAGCGGTTGTGGCCGAGGTGGACGACCTCGGCGCCCTGCGCCTGGAGGATGCGCCGGATGACGTTGATGGCGGCGTCGTGCCCGTCGAACAGGCTGGCGGCGGTGACGAGCCGCACGGGGTGGACGGGGCGGTGGAGGGGACCGGCGCCCGGCGCCCGGTCGGTGTCGACGCGGCCAGCGGCCTGCGTGCCGCCATCCGCCTGCGTACCAGCATCAGCACGCGTGTCGCCCTGCTCGACCGGCGTCTCGACCTGCCTGTCGACCCGCCTGTCGACGTGGGCGCCCCCCGGACCAGCCATGGCGGCCGAGGTTAGTTGGAATTCCGAGTATCTGTCTATCGAGAGTAGAAGTTCCGACTTCCCGATATCCGATCGACGGGCACCCGATCAGTGGCAATCCGACTGCTGGTCGTCCGACCGCTGGACATCGGACATACTATGCGGCCGTGTCCAATCCTCGTCCGCTGGGCTTCGACGCCATCGCCGAGGCCCGACGCCAGTGGGAGACCCGCGGGTGGGACGCGCCGGCGGCGATGGCGGCCACCACGTCGATCATGCGCGTGCACCAGATCGTCCTCGCCGTCGTCGACGAGGCCCTCCGCCCGTTCGACCTGACCTTCGCCCGCTACGAGGCGCTCGTGCTGCTCGCGTTCAGCCGCCAGGGTGCGCTGCCGCTGGGGAAGATGGGCAGCCGCTTGATGCTGCACCCCACGAGCGTCACCAACATCGTCGACCGCCTCGAGCGCCAGGGGCTGGTCGAGCGCACCGCCCACCCGACCGACCGCCGCACGACGCTGGCGGCCATCACCGAGGACGGACGGCGGGTCGTGTCGAAGGCGACCGAGGCGGTCAGCGCCACCGGGTTCGGGATCTCCACGCTCGACGACGACGAGCTCGACCAGATCACCGCCCTGCTGCGCAAGATCAGGGTCGACGCCGGCGACTTCCCGGCCTGACGGCCGCGGCCTGCGGCGGTTCGACGCCTCGCGGCGGGCGGGCGCCGGTCGGAGCGGGCGGGCGCGCCCCGGTCGGGGGCGAACCCCGGGCGGGACCGCCAGATCAGGCCGACTCGGCGGTCGGCAGGGCATGCACCTCGCCGGTCTGGATGCGCCACAGCGCCGCGTACAGCCCCCGGGCCGCCACCAGCTCGTCGTGGGTGCCCGACTCGACGATCCGGCCCTCCTCCAGCACGTGGATGCGATCGGCGTGGCGCACGGTCGACAGCCGGTGGGCGATCACGACGACCGTCCGTCCCCGCCCGACCAGCTCGAGCGACCGCTGGATGGCGGCCTCGGTCTCGTTGTCGACCGCCGAGGTGGCCTCGTCGAGCACGAGCACCGGCGGGTCCTTGAGGATCGCCCGGGCGATGGACAGCCGCTGGCGCTGCCCACCCGACAGCTTCTGCCCCCGCTCGCCCACCACGGTGTCGTAGCCCTGCGGGAGCCGGCTGATGAACTCGTGGGCCTCGGCCAGGCGCGCGGCCCGCTCGAGGTCGGCGTCGCTCGCGTCGGGCCGGCCGTAGGCCAGGTTCTCGCGCACGGTGCCCTGGAACAGGAACACGTCCTGGCCGACGTAGCCGACGGACCGGCGCAGGTCGACGAGGGGCACCTCGGCCACGTCGACGCCGTCGAGGGTGATGCGCCCGCCGTCCGCGTCGTGCAGCCGGAGGAGCAGCTTGACCACCGTGGACTTGCCGGCCCCGGTCGAGCCCACGACGGCGTGGGTCTCGCCCGCCGGCACGGTCAGGTCGAAGCCGTCGAGCACGGGCGGCGGGGCGACGACCACCTCGTCGCCCAGGTCGCCGGTGCCGTACCCGAACGTGACGCCCTCGAAGCGCACCTCGCCCCGCAGCGGGTCGGGCAGGGGGTGGGGGCCGTCGACGATCGTGGGATCGACCGCCAGCAGGTCGAGGATGCGCCGGGTCGAGGCCATCGCCCGCTGGTAGAGGTCGAAGACCTCGCCCAGCCGGGTCAGCGGCCAGAGCAGGCGCTGGGTCATGTAGACCAGCACCGAGAACACGCCGACCTCGAGCGTGCCGTCGAGCGCGGCCCGCCCGCCGATGATCAGCGTCAGCGTGAAGGCCGCCAGGATCGCCATGCGGATCAGCGGGATGAACGCCGACGACAGCCGGATCGCCCGCCGGTTGGCCTCGCGGTAGGCGCCGCTGGCGCCCGCCACCCGGGCGACCTCACGGTCCTCGGCCGTGAACGCGCGGATGGTCGCGATGCCCGACACGTTGTTGGCCAGCAGCGCCCCGAGGTCGCCGGCCGACTGGCGCACGTCGGTGTAGCGGGGCTCGAGCCGCCGCTGGTACCGCACCGACGCCCACACGATCAGCGGGATGGGCACGAAGGCCACGACCCCCAGCACCGGCGCGGCGACGAAGAACACGACGCCGACGAACACGATGTTCACCGCGGTGCGGACGATCTCGTTCGCCCCGATGTCGAGGAAGCGCTCGAGCTGGTTCACGTCGTCGTTGAGGATCGACAGCAGGCCGCCGGTGGACTGGTCCTCGAACCAGGCCAGCTCGAGGCGCTGCACGTGGCGGTAGGCGTCCATGCGGGCCTCGTGCTCGATGGTCTGGGCCAGGTTGCGCCACAGCAGCTGGGCGACGTAGTCGGTGATCGACTCGACCACCCACACGCCGCCGTTGATGGCAGCGAGCACGAGCAACTGGTCGAAGCGGTCCTCGACGCCGAACACCGTCGCCACGAGCGAGTCGTCGGCGCGCACGACCACGTCGACCGCAGCGCCGATGAGCAGCTCGGGCATGACGTCGGCGAGCTTGTTGAGCACGCTGAACGCCATGGCGCCCACCACCGTGCGCCGGTGACCCCTGGCGTAGCGCCAGAGGCGGACGAGCGGCGGGGCGGGTGCGGCGGGCGACCGGGGGACCATGCCGGCCGAGGCTAGGGACAACGCGCCGCCGCCACGCAGGGATTGACACGCCGGGACCCGCTGGCCCGGCCCGCCGCCCGCTACCGTCTGGGGCCATGCCGACGGCGCTGCACCGGCTCGGAACTGGCGCGACGGCCGCCGCGGTGGCCGGCTCGCTCGACGAGCACGGGTACGCGCTCGTCGAGGGCGTGCTCCCGCCCGACGACGTCGACGGCCGGCTCGCGGCGCTCGCCGACCTGTTCGCCGCCACGCCCACCGGCCGCAACTTCTTCGAGGGCTTCCACACGCGGCGCGTCTACGCCCTGTTCGCCAAGACCCGGGCGTTCGACGACCTCGCCGTGCACCCGTTGCTGCTCGGGGCGCTCGACCACGTGCTCGGCGAGCACTACCAGTTCTCGGCGCCGGTGGCGCTGCAGATCGGCCCGGGCGAGGCGGCACAGGTGCTGCACCGCGACGAGGACGTCTACCCGCTGCCCCGGCCCCACGCCCCTGTCGTGGTCAACAGCATGTGGGCCCTGTGCGACTTCACCGCGGACAACGGCGCCACCCGCCTGGTGCCCGGCAGCCACCGCTGGCCCGACGACCGCCACCCCGACGAGCGCGAGGCCGTGCCGGCGACGATGCCGGCGGGCTCGCTGCTCGTCTACCTGGGCGGGCTCTGGCACGGCGGCGGGGCCAACACCACCGATCGGCCCCGCCCCGGCCTGCTGCTCGAGTACGTCGTGTCGTGGCTGCGCCCGCAGGAGACCCAGCTCGTCGCCGTCCCGCCCGACGTGGCGCGCGACCTGCCCGAGCGCCTGCAGGAGCTGCTGGGCTACAACGTCTTCCCGCCGTTCCTCGGCTCCGTCGACGGCCGCCACCCGCGCCGCGTGCTCGACCCGGCCAGCGCCCGGGCAGACGACCCGCTGCGCCGGATATCCGCCCCGTGACGAGCGGCGCCGCGGGCAGCATGGGGGCGTGACCGCGCACGACGACCTCCGAACGCTGGCCGACGAGTACTGGGAGGCCCGGCTCGAGGCCAGCCCGCTGTTCGCCACCTTCCTCGGCGACCACCGCTACGACGACCGCGTCGACGACCTGTCGGCCGAGACCGAGCAGCGGCGGCGGGCCACCTGGGCCCGCCTGCGCGACCGGGCCGCGGCCCTCGACGGCGACCTCGACGAGACCGACCGCAGCACCCGCGACCTGCTCGTCCACGAGCTCGACGACGCCGTGCGCACCACCGACCTGCGACTGACCGAGATGACGTGGGACCAGATGCAGGGTGTCCACGCCGACCTGCTCATCATCGCGGCCCAGCTCAGCGCCCCCGAGCCCGAGCACGCCGCCATGGCGCTCGAGCGCACCCGCCGCTACGGCACGATGCTGGCCCAGGCCGCCGACCGCTTCCGCGAGGGCCTCGCCGCGGGCCGCACGCCGGCCCGCATCAACGTCGAGCGGTCGATCAACCAGGTCGAGGGCTACCTGGCCTCGCCGCTGGCGAGCGACCCGTTCGTCAACCTGGCCGGCCCCGAGGGTTGGGACGGCACCGACGCCTGGCGCGACGAGCTGACCGCGGCGGTGCGCGACACCGTCCGGCCGGCGTTCGCCCGCTACCTCGACGTGCTGCGCGACGAGCTGCTGCCCGCCGCCCGCCCCGACGACCGCCCCGGCCTCGTCCACCTCGACGACGGCGCCGAGGTCTACCAGGCGCTCGTCGAGCTGCACACCGGGCTGCCGCTCACCCCCGACGAGCTGCACGCCATCGGCAGGGACGAGGTGACCGGGTCGCTGCCGGCCGAGCTCGCCGAGGTGGGCGAGCGCCAGTTCGGCACCGCCGACCTGCCCACCGTGTTCGACCACCTGCTGAACGACACCGACCTGCGCTACCGCGACGGGGCCGAGATCATGTCCCACGCCACCGCCTGCCTCGACGCCGCCCGGGCGGCCATGGGCGACTGGTTCGGCATCCTGCCCCAGGCGCCGTGCGTGCTCACGCCGGTGCCCGACTACCTGGCGGCCGACGCGCCCGCCGCCTACTACACGCCGCCCGCCCCCGACGGCAGCCGGCCCGGCGAGTACCACGTCAACCTGCACGACCCCACCGGGCGGGGCCGGGCCGAGACCGCGTCGATCGCGTTCCACGAGGCCATCCCCGGGCACCACCTGCAGCTCGCCATCGCCTCCGAGCGCACCGACCTGCCGGCGTTCCGGCGGCTGTCGTGGGGGCACACGGCCTTCGTCGAGGGCTGGGCGCTCTACACCGAGCGGCTCGCCGACGAGATGGGCCTGTACACGAGCGACGTCGACCGGCTGGGCATGCTGGCCAGCGACGCCTGGCGGGCCTGCCGCCTGGTGGTCGACACGGGCCTGCACGCGCTCGGCTGGACCCGGCAGCAGGCCATCGACTTCATGGTCGCCCACGCGCCGGTGAACCACGACGAGATCGTCGTCGAGGTCGACCGCTACATCGGCATGCCCGGCCAGGCCCTCGCCTACAAGGTGGGCCAGCGCGAGATCCTGCGGCTACGGGCCGACGCCCGCACCGCGCTGGGCCCCGCCTTCGACATCGCCGCGTTCCACGATGCCGTGCTGGCCGGCGCCACCGTCAGCCTGCGGGTGCTGCGCTCGCGCGTCGGGGCGTGGGTGGCGACCGCCGCCTGACGCCCGCCGCCCCACCGCGCCGCGACCGCACGGCCGGCGGCCGTGCCGGTCAGCCGTGGCCCACGACCGTCTCGGGCCGCTCCTCGATCACCAAGCGGTGCACCACGCCGGCCAGCACGCCGCCGACGACGGGCGCCACCCAGAACAGCCAGAGCTGCTCGAGCGCCCAGTCCCCCACGAACACCGCCGGGCCGGTCGAGCGGGCGGGGTTCACCGAGGTGTTGGTGACCGGGATGCTGACCAGGTGGACGAGGGTGAGCGCCAGGCCGATGGCCAGCGGGCCGAAGCCGACCGGTGCGCCCCGCCCCGTGACCCCGAGGATGACGATCAGGAAGAAGAACGTGAGCACCACCTCGGCCACCAGGGCGGCCAGCCAGTCGTAGCCACCGGGAGAGTGGTCGGCGAAGCCGTTGGCGGCCAGCCCGCTCTCGGACACGCTGAAGCCGTCGACGCCGCTGGCGATCGCCACGATGATCGCGGCACCGACGATGGCGCCGACCACCTGGGCGACGACGTAGATCGCCGCCTCGCGGGGCTCGATGCGCCGGGCGGCCAGCACGCCCGCCGTCACCGCCGGGTTGAAGTGGCCACCGGAGATGTGTCCGAACGCGTACGCCCCGGTGACGACCGTCAGACCGAAGGCCAGCGACACACCGAGGAACCCGATGCCGGTGTCGACCCCGTCGGTCAGGAACACGCCGGCGAGCACCGCGCTGCCGCATCCACCGAGTACGAGCCAGAGGGTGCCGAGCGCCTCGGCGATCACCTTGCGTTGCAGATCCATGGAGGCCTCCGTCGGGTCGTTCCGTTACGCACGGTGCAAACAGTGTCACGCTGTCGACCGCGCAGATGGGTGATCCATGCGCGTGGCGTGGCCTACGCCGCGGACTGCAGCAGGTGGGTCACATATCGCGGTCGGGTCCCCGCCCGGCGTGTCTTCGGGCAGTAGGGTCCGACGCACCCCGTTCGTCCGCGTGCTGCAGGAGGTCTCCCCATGCCGACCCCCGCGGCCCGGGGCTGGTCCACCCGGGTGCTCATCCTGGCCGTCGTCATCGCCGGCGCGCTCGCCGTGCTGGGGGCCGTCGCCTTCTGGCCCCGTGGCGACGCGCCCGAGCTCGGAGTGCGGCCCAACACGTACGTCGACGCCACCGTCACGGCCGTCGACGCGGGCTCGTGCTTCGAGCCCGAGATCGACGCGCCGGGCGACTGCCAGGTCGTGACCGCGGACCTCACCTCGGGCGACGACGCGGGCGACACCGTCGAGTTCGAGGTGCGGGCCACCCAGTTCGACGTGCCCGAGATGGCGCCGGGCGACCGGGTGGTGCTGCTCGACGTCACCACCGCCCCACCGCAGTACCGCTACTCGTTCCACGACTTCCAGCGCACGACCCCGCTGCTGTGGCTGGTCGGCGCGTTCGTGCTGGTGGTCGTGGCGTTCGGCAGGTGGCAGGGCGTGCGGGCGCTCGCCGGCCTGGCGGCCAGCGGCGCCGTGCTCGTCGCCTTCCTCGTGCCCGCCCTGCTGCGCGACGAGCCGGCGGTGCCCGTGGCCCTGGCCGCCACGGTGCTCATCGCCTTCCTCGCGCTGTACCTGGCGCACGGGGTCAACACCGGCACGACGATCGCCCTCGCGGGCACGCTCGTGAGCCTGGCCGTGGTCACCGGGCTCGCGCTCCTCGTCGTGGGTGCCACCCGCCTCACCGGGCTGGCCGACAGCGAGGCGCAGACGCTGCGGGTCACGGCCGAGGCCCTCGACCTGCGGGGTCTGCTCGTGGCCGGCATCGTGGTCGGCGCGCTGGGCGTGATCGACGACGTCACCGTCAGCCAGGTGTCCATCGTGGCGGCGCTGCGACGCGCCAACCCGGGCCTGCCCCGCACCCTGCTGTACCGCGAGGCCGCCCGCGTCGGGCGCGACCACGTGGCGGCGACGGTCAACACGCTCATGCTGGCCTACGCAGGCGCCGCGCTGCCGCTGCTGCTGTTCTTCGCCCAGGGCGACCAGCCGGCGGGTCGGCTGCTCACCAGCGAGATCATCTCGGTCGAGGTCGTCCGCATGCTGGTGGGGTCGATCGGGCTGGTGGCCTCGGTGCCGATCACCACCGCCCTGGCCGCGGCCGTGTTCGGGACAGGCGAGCGCGAGCACCGCCGCGAGCCCGGGTGGGGCTCGGGCATCGACGGGCCCGACCTGGGCGACGACGACCAGCACGTGACCCCGCCCGACGACGACGCACCCGCCCACGCGGCGCGGTCCCGGCGGCGACGGAAGGCGCGCGCCCGTGCCCTGGCAGAGTGGGACACGTTGTCGCCGGCGGAGGACGCCCGCTGAACGGAGGCCGCCCACCCGTGGTGGCGCCACCAGGCGGCCGAGGACGCCCACCGAGCCGGTGCCGTCGCGGTGCCCCGCCGGTGCTCGACCACCGGCCGCCGCGCACGGCTAGCCGTCGCCGGGCGCGGTCGGGGTGGCGGTCGAACTCGGCTGCTCGGCGCCGAGGGCGGCGAGGTACCGGCGCACGTCCGCTCGCGACCGCAGCGTCACCACGTCGGCGTGGCGGGCGTGGTCGGCGAGGGCGGCGAGCACGCGCGGGCGGCTGTCGCGGCGGTAGTTCCACACCCAGCGCAGGAAGGTCCAGCTCCAGCGCTCGGGGCACGCCGGAGCCTGCACCGCCTGCCCGCGGTGGCGCCACCAACGGCGGAGGACGCTCGGGACGGTCACCCGGCGAGGGAGGTCGAGGAAAAGCACGGTGTCGGCCGCGGCCAGGCGCAGGTCGAGCGTGCCGCCGTAGTTGCCGTCGGTGATCCAGCGCTCGCGCCGGGCGACCGCGGCCACCACCGCCCGCCACTCGTCGGCCGGCGTCGGGATCCATCCCGGGCGCCAGTACAGCCTGTCGAGGTGCACGACCTCGATGCCCAGCCGCTCGCCCAGCGCCCGCGCCAGCGTCGACTTGCCGGCACCGCCGCACCCGATGACCGCGACGCGCCGCACCCCGTCGAAGGTAGTCCGCCCTCCCCTACCCCGATTCCTGCCGCGGGAACGGGGGCCCGGGCACCAGATCCCGCGGCAGGAATCACATGGCGATGCCGTGGTCCCGCAGCACGCACCACGGCGGCGCAACACCTGAGCGACGACCTCGACGGGCAGATGCGCGACCTGGCCCGCCGGCTGCAGATCGACGTGCCCACCCGCCCGTGGCCCGCCTGGTCGAGGCGGCCACCCCGCCGTCCGGGCCTGGCTGCACCAGTGACCGCCACATAGATTCCGCCCCGTGCCGTCCCGACATCCGCTCCTCGAGGCGCTCGAGCCCGTGGCCGACACGCTGGGAGCGACGCTGGTGCCGGCGTCGCAGGTGACGGCGGGCGACGTGCCGCTGCGCTGGCAGGGCGAGCTGGTCGGCGGCCTGCGGCTGCCCGGCGTGCACGGCGCGCTCGACCGCATGATCGCCACCGTCGAGGCCGAGCTGGGCGCGCCCCTGGCGGAGCTGTCGCGCGAGGACAAGCAGCGGGCCGTGCGGCTGCTCGACGAGCGGGGCGCGTTCCAGCTGCGCAAGTCGGTCGAGGAGGTGGCGGACGCCATGTCGGTGAGCCGGTTCACGGTCTACAACTACCTGAACGCCGCAGCGAGGTGAGCGCCGTGCCACTGGTCGTCGAGTTCACGATCGAGCCCTTCGTCGAGGGCGAGCCGGGGCCGCACGTGCGAGCCGCGGTCGAGGCGGCCGAGCGCTCGGGGCTGACGGTCGACTTCGGCCCGTTCGGCACGTCGGTGTCGGGCGAGGACGGGGCCGTGCTCGGTGCGGTCGACGGCATCCTGCGGGCGGCGGTCGCCGCCGGCGCCACCCGGGTGTCGCTGCAGCTCGCCCGCCCGGGCTGAGCCGCTCCGGCTGAGCCGCTCCGGCGCCCCTCCGCGTTCCTGCCGCGGGATCGGGCCCCGACCCCGCATTCCGCGGCAAGAACGCAGAGGCGCACCCGGCCGGCCCGATCCAGGGGCTGGCGGGTTGGCAGGATGTCGGTCATGGATCGCTCCGCACCGCCTGCCGCCGACCTGCTCGTCACCGGCGCCGACCTGGTCGTCACCATGGACGACGACCGGCGCGAGCTGCCCGGCGGCTGGGTGGCCTGCGCCGGGGGCTTCGTGACGGCGATCGGATCGGCCGCCGACACCCCGCCTGCCGCCGCCCGGGTGCTGCGGGCCGACGGGTGCCTGGTCACGCCAGGCCTGGTCAACACCCACCACCACATCTTCCAGAACCTCACGCGCGCCTACCGGCCGGCCACGGCCAGCACGCTGTTCGACTGGCTGACCACGCTCTACCCCCGCTGGGCACGGCTCGACGAGGAGGCGTCGTACCTGTCGGCCTGGGTCGGACTGGCCGAGCTGGCCGTCGGCGGCTGCACCACGTCGACCGACCACCTCTACGTGCACCCGGCCGGCGCCGGCGACCTGCTCGCCGCCGAGATCGAGGCCGCCCGCGACCTGGGCATGCGCTTCCATCCCACCCGCGGGTCGATGTCGCTGTCGCGCAAGGACGGGGGCCTGCCACCCGACTCGGTGGTGCAGGACGACGACACGATCCTGGCGGCCAGCGAGGAGGCGGTGGCCCGCCACCACGACCCGTCCCCCGGCGCCATGGTGCGCATCGCGCTGGCGCCGTGCTCGCCGTTCTCGGTGACGCCCGAGCTGATGCGCCGCACCGCCGAGCTGGCCGAGCGGCTCGACGTGCGCCTGCACACCCACCTGGCCGAGGATCCCGACGAGGACCGCTTCTGCCTCGAGACGTTCGGCCGCCGGCCGATCGAGCACTTCGAGGACTGCGGCTGGGGATCGGACCGCTCGTGGGTGGCGCACGCGATCTACCCGAGCGAGGACGAGATCGCCCGCATGGGCGGGTGGGGCACCGGCGTCGCCCATTGCCCCAGCTCGAACATGATGATCGGCGGTGGCGGCATCGCGCCCGTCACCGGCTACCGGGCGGCCGGCGTACCCGTGGGCCTGGGCTGCGACGGCTCGGCCTCGACCGACTGCGCCTCGCTGTGGCTCGAGGCCAGGGGCGCGCTGCTGCTCGGCCGGCAGCGGGGCGGTCCGACGTCCTTCACCGCCCGCGACGCACTGGAGCTGGGCACCCGGGGCTCGGCCGCGTGCCTGGGCCGCCTGGGCGAGCTCGGCGTGCTGGCCCCGGGAGCGGCCGCCGACCTGGTGGCGTGGAAGCTCGACGGCCTCGCCTTCGCCGGTGCCCTGACCGACCCCGTCGAGGCGCTGCTGCGGTGCGGGCCCACCCGGGCCCACCACACGGTCGTCGCCGGGACCCCGCTGGTCGAGGCCGGCGAGCTGCGGGTCACAGGGCTCGACGACGTGCTGGCCCGCCACCGGGTGGCCGCCGCCCGGCTGCAGGGAGTCGACCTCTAGCGCCACCGCCGGGACCCGGGTCCCGGTGGGCCGGGCGCGCCCACGGGTTGTCACGAGACCGACACGTGCGCCTTGCGGTGGACCGGTCCGCTCCGTAACGTTCCGTCCCTGCACCGGCCCGGCGTCGGTGCGTCTGGGTGCGGACAACCAGGCAAGGGCGGAAACGTGGTCGAAACGTCGGCGGGCGAGGCAGTGGACCCTGCGCACGCACAACCGGATCAGTACAGCGTGCGGGCGCTCACTCGCCTCGACGAGGTGGGCGCCATCGCGGACGCGTGGCACCGCCTGCTGCTGGCGTCGCCCACCGCGACCGCCTTCGCCAGCCCGGCCTGGGTGCTCACCTGGTACCGGCACTTCCAGCCGCGCGGCGGCATCCACGTGGTGACCGTGTGGCGGGGTGGCGAGCTGGTGGGCGTGGCCCCGTTCGCCCGCACCCGCGCCGGCGGGGCGCACGCCGGGTTCACGCTGCTGGTGTCGGCCGGCACCGAACACGGCGACTACGGCGACCCCGTCCTCGGGCCCGATCCCCTGCCGGTCGCCCGGCTGGTGGCCGACCACCTGGCGCACCTCGTGCGCCACGAGAACACCGCGGTCAACCTGCGCCGCCTGTGCGACGACAGCCCGCTGCTCGCCGTGCTCGAGGCCCGCGACGACGTGGTGTGCGCGCCGATGGGCCTCGAGGCCGGCAACGCCGTGGTGCGCTTCGCCGACATGGACGACCCTCGGGCGGCGCTCGACCGCATCGCCCGCAAGCGCGACCTCCCCCGCCTGCGGCGGCGGCTCACCGAGGCCCACGGCGAGGTCGAGTTCGTCGCCGAGGCCCCCGACACGAGGCTGGCCCTCGACCACATGCGCGACTTCCTGTCCCGCCGCTGGGCGCCGGGCGAGGGCCCCCGGCTGTTCACCGCACCCGGGCGCGAGGCCTTCACCCGCGACGCTACGGCCGCCCTCGTCGAGGCCGGGCTGGCGCGGGTGGCGATGCTCACCGCCGGCGGCCGCCCCGTGGCGGTCAGCATCGACCACGTGGTCGGCGGCCGCCTGCTCGGCGACGCCACCAGCTACGACCCCGACCTGCGCCGCTTCTCCGTCGGGCTGCTGCACCTGCACGAGGTGCTGGCCGCCGCCCTGGCCGACGGGCTCGACGAGGTCGACCTGCGGGCCGGCGACTTCCCCTACAAGGACCAGTGGGCCACCTCGGCCCGGCGCACCCGCTCGGTCGCGCTCGTGCGCGCCGGGGTGCTGGGCCGGGCCCAGCACGCCGCCCGGCGGATGGCGATGAGCGCCCGGGCCCGCCGCATCGCCCGTGCCGAGCGCGCCGCCCCCGAGCCCCAGGCGCCCCCGGCGCCGACGCCCCACGCGGCTGACGCCCGCGACGTCCGGCCCACGCCCGGGCGGTCGGCGGCGCCGGTGACCCCGCCGACGCCCGCGCCGTGCGTGAGCGTGGTCATCCCGGCCCGCAACGCCGCCCGCTGGCTCGACCAGCAGCTCGCGGCGCTGGCGGCCCAGGACGTGCCGGTGCCGTGGGAGGTGGTCGTGGCCGACAACGGCTCGTGCGACGCCACGCGCCAGGTGGCGGCGAGCTGGCGCGACCGGCTGCCGGTCCGCGTCGTCGACGCCTCGGCGACCGCGGGCATCAACCACGCCCGCAACCGCGGCGCCGCCGAGGCTCGGGGCGAGCTGCTGCTCTTCTGCGACGCCGACGACGTCGTGCAGCCGGGCTGGGTCGCGGCCTACTGGCACGCGCGCGGCGAGTGGGACATGGCCGGCGGCCCCGTCGACACCGTGTCGCTCAACACACCCCACCAGCGCACCCTCCACCTGGGGGGGCCGGGCGCCGGGCTGAACAGCTTCGGGTGGCTGGCGACCTTCATGGGGTGCAACTTCGCCGTCCACCGGGTGGTGCACACCACCATCGGCGGGTTCGACGAGTCCTTCCGGGGCGGGGGCGACGACATCGACTTCGCGTTCCGCGGCCAGCTCGCCGGGTTCCGGCTCGGCTACGTGCCCGACGCCGAGGTGGCGTACCGGCTGCGCGACACGCTGCGGGCCGCCGTCCGGCAGCACTACCACTACGGCCGCACCCGCCCCCACCTGTACCGCAAGTTCCGCGCCAGCGGCATGCCCCGGCGGTCGTGGCGGCACACCGCCCGCAGCTACGCCGTGGCCGCCGCCCGCCTGCCCGACATGGTGAGATCCGACGAGCGGGCCAAGTGGGTCATCCACGCCGCGTTCATGATCGGCATGGCCCGGGGCTCGCTGCACGACCACATCGTGTACCTGTCCGAGTGATCACCCTGCGGCCGGGGCCAGGTCGGGGGCGCCGCGCTCGACGTAGCGCCCCCAGCCCGGCTCGCCGCAGAACCGGCCGTCGCGGGCCACGACGCGACCCCGCGCCAGCACCAGCGACGGCCATCCCCGCGTGACCTGCCCCTCGTACGGCGAGTGGTCGACACGCATGTGCAGGTCCGCGGCGTCGAGCGACTGCGTACGGTCGGGGTCCCACACGACGACGTCGGCGTCGGCTCCCGGGCGCAGGCAGCCCTTGCGGGGGAACAACCCGAAGGTGCGGGCCGGCGCCTCGGCGCACAGCCGCACCCAGTCGGTCACGGCGATGCGACCGGCGCGGACGCCCTGCCACACGAGGGCCAGCCGGGTCTCGATGCCGGGCAGGCCGCCGGGGATCTCGGTGAAGTCGGCGAAGCCCGCGGGCCGGCCGGCGAGCCCGGCCGACCGGTCGTGCATCCAGAACGGGCAGTGGTCGGTGGCCACGGTCTGGACCCAGCCGCGGGCCAGGCCCTCCCACAGCTCCTCGCGGTGCCACGGGTCGCGCAGCGGCGGGGTGCACACGAAGTTCTCGCCACCCGGGCCCTCGAGCACCCTGGCGTCGAGGTGCAGGTACTGCGGGCAGGTCTCGGCGTGCAGTGCCACGCCCCGCTGCTGGGCGGCCCTCACCTCGGCCAGGCCGGGCGCCGACGACAGGTGCACCACGTAGACCGGTGCGCCCGCCACCTCGGCCAGCCGCCCCACCCGGCTGACCGCCTCGGCCTCGAGCGCGGCCGGGCGCGTGGCCCGGTGCTCGACCACGGACGTGCGCCCGGCGGCCAGCGCCCGCCGGCGCAGCGCCTCGATGGCCCCGCCGTTCTCGCAGTGGACGGTGACCAGGCCCCCATGGCGGGCGCACGCCGCCAGCACGTCGAACACCACCTCGTCGTCGACCTGCAGCAGCTGCGGGTACGCCAGGTAGAGCTTGAAGCTCGTGACACCCCGCTCGATGCAGTCGGCCACCACCGCCTCGGGCACGGCCTCGGTGAAGGTCATGTGCAGCCCCACGTCGACCGCCGCCGGTTCGGCCCACCGCCGCCAGGTGCCGAGCGCGGCGAGCGGGTCGTCGCCCCGGTAGGCGGTCACGTAGTCGATCACCGTGGTGGTGCCGCCGACCGCAGCCGCCGCGGTGCCGGTGGCGAAGTCGTCCGACACGCGCACGGCGCCCACCGGGAGGTGGAGGTGGGTGTGGGCGTCGACGCCGCCGGGCACGACCAGGCGTCCCGACACGTCGACCACGTCGACGTCACCGCCGGGCGCCACGAGCGCGTGGTCGGCGGCCAGGTCGGGCCCCACCGCCCTGACGCGCCCGTCGCCGCCCACCAGCACGTCGGCCACCCGTTCACCGTCGACGTCGACGACCGTGCCGCCACGTAGGAGCATGGGCCCAGGCAACCACATCGCCGGGTGGACGATGCGCCCTGGCCTGCGCTTCGTCCACCGGTAACATGCGGGAATTCAACAGTTCGTTGAAGGCGACCACCCTCTGACCCGTGACCGTCCTACGCCCCGACCGCCTGGCTGACGCCCTCGCCGCACTGGCCGGCAGGCCGGCGCCCACCGTGCTCGCGGGCGGCACCGACCTGATGGTCGAGGTCAACTACGGGCAGCGGCGCCTGGGTGACGTGCTCGCCCTGCGCGACCTCGACGAGCTGCGGGCCTGGCGCGTCGAGCCCGGCACCGGCGGCGCGCCGGACGAGCTGGTGCTCGGCGCCGCCACCACGTACACCGCGCTGCTCGGCGCCGACCTCTCCCGGCTCGTACCCGCACTGGCCCAGGCCGCCCGCACCGTCGGCGGCCCCCAGATCCGCAACACCGGCACCGTCGGCGGCAACCTGGCCACCGGCTCGCCCGCGGGCGACACGCTGCCCGTGCTGGCCGCCCACGGCGCCCGGGTCGAGCTGGCGGCGTCCGGCGGGCGGCGCACCCTGCCGGTCGCGGACTTCCTGCGGGGGCCCAAGCTGACGGCGCTGACCCCCGACGAGCTGATCGTCACCGTACGCATCCCCCTGGTGCGGGGGCCGGCCGAGTTCCTCAAGGTCGGCGTGCGCAACGCCATGGTGATCGCCGTGGCCAACTGCGCCCTGGTGGTCGACCGCGACCGCCGCACCCTCGGCTGCGCGCTCGGGTCGGTCGGGCCGGTGCCCGTGCGCGACGCCAGCGCCGAGGCCTGGGTGACCGACCGGCTCGACTGGGACGGCGGCACCCCGCCCGACCCCCGGCTCCTCGACGAGTTCGGCCGGCGCATGGCCGCCGCCTGCCGTCCCATCGACGACCACCGGGCCACCGCCGACTACCGCCGCCACGCCGTCGAGGTCATGGCCCGGCGGGCCCTGGAGCGCGCCTGGGAGCGGGCGGCATGACCCGCCGCCACGGCACCCGGGTCGTCGACGCCGTGTACGAGCTGACCGTCAACGGCCAGCCCCGCCAGGTGTCCGGCGCCCACGCCGGCGACAGCCTGCTCCACGTCCTGCGGGACCGGCTCGG
>DASTFE010000135.1:0-2434 GCA_035708905.1 Acidimicrobiales bacterium
CGAGGCTGGCGTGGTAGCCGGCGACCTGGTCGCCACTCCACGCCAGCAGCTCCCGGACGACCCGCTGGCTCAGGCCCTGCGCGGCGTCCACCCAACGCTGGTTCTTCGCGTCGAGCGCCGCGACGAACTCGCGGTAGGGCACGTCCATCGGCACCAGGCCGGTGCGGTCGCCGTCCCGCCCGCGCGAGAGCCACCCGAGGTCGTCGTCGAGCAGGTGGAGGGCGATGTCGCGCACGCACCAGCGGCCCGCCGCGGTCGGTCGTCCCCAGTCCTCGGGTGACAGGTCGGCGAGCAGGCCCAACAGGTCCCGCCGCTCCGCGTCGATCGCCGGGCGGAGACCCGCGGGTGCGGCGTCGGCCATGTCCATCCCGTCTGTGTATCCCGTCAGCGGGGCAGGCCCAGCACCCGCTCGGCGATGATGTTGCGCTGGATCTGCGAGGTGCCGCCGGCGATGGTGCCGGCGAAGCTGCGCAGGTAGCGCTCCCACCAGCTGGCCGTGTACGACTCGTGGTGCAGCGGGTCGAGGGGGGCGCTGGGGCGGTCGGGGTCGAGGGCGTCGGGGCCGAGCGCTTCGAGGACCCGCAGTGTCGCCTGCTGCGCCGCCTCCGAGCCCATGAGCTTGAGGATCGACTGCTCGGTCGCCTCGACGCCGCGGCGGGCCTTGGCCAGCGTGCGGTAGCCCAGCAGCCGCAGTGCCCATGCATCGACCACCAGCTCGCCGAACCAGTCGAGGACCAGCGGGTCGTCGGCGAGGCCCCGGGCCGCCAACGTGCCACCGCCGTGGTCGACCAGGTGGTCGAGCCGCTCGGCCATGCCCAGCCACAGCATCGCCCGCTCGTGCCCCAGTGACCCCGTGGCCACCCGCCACCCCTGGTGCAGCTCGCCGATCAGGTTCTCGGCCGGCACCTCGACGTCGTCGAAGAACACCTCGTTGAAGTCGAGGTCGTCGGGCGAGACGATCGACCCGAACGGCCGCCGGGTCACGCCCGGGCTGTCGGTGGGGATCAGCAGGCAGCTGATGCCCTGGTGCTTGGGTGCGTCGGGGTCGGTGCGCACGAAGGCGAGGATGACGTCGGCGTCGTGCGCCCCCGAGGTCCACACCTTCTGACCGTTGACGACGAACCGGTCGCCGTCGAGCACCGCCCGGGTGCGCAGGCCGGCCAGGTCGGAGCCGGCGTCGGGCTCGCTCATGCCCAGCGCCGCAGTGATCTCGGCCCGCAGGATCGGTACCGCCCACCGGCGTCTCTGCTCGTCGGTACCGAACGCCAGGATCGACGGCGCGATGATCGTGAGCCCCTGCGGGTTGTAGCTGGAGTAGATGTGGCGCCGGCCCAGCTCCTCCTGGTGCACGAACACCTCGAGCAGGCTGGCGTCGCGGCCCCCGTGCTCGGGCGGGTTCCCCGGCACCAGCCACCCGGCGTCGAACAGCGTCCGCTGCCACGCACGGGCCCACGCCGGCACGTGGGCGCTCGACCGGGACCGCTCCGACAGGGCCGTCGCCTCGTCGGGAGCGTTCTCGTCCAGCCACGCCGCGAACTCGCGGCGGAACGCCTCGGTCCGCTCGTCGAAGCCGAGCCGCATCAGGGTGCCTCCGTCGGCTGCGCGCCGGCCAGGACCAGGCGGGCCGCCCGGGCCCGGTGCTCGGCGGTCGAGCCCAGCAGCGGCTCGCCGACCTTGGCCCGCCGCACGTAGATCTGCAGGTCGTTCTCCCAGGTGAACCCGAGCCCGCCGAAGAGCTGGATGCCGTGCTGGGCCACCAGGCGCTGGCAGTCGCCGGCGGCCGCCTTGGCCAGCGACGCCGCCAGCGATCGGCGGTCGTCGTCCTCGGCGAGGGTCAGCCCGGCGAAGTGGCAGAGCGCCCGGGCCCGCTCGATGGCGACGTACATGTCCACGGCCATGTGCTTGACCGCCTGGAACGACCCGATCGGCACGCCGAACTGCTTGCGCTGCTTCACGTGCCCGAGCACGGTCTCGAGCACGCGCTGGGAGGCCCCGACCATCACGGCGGCGAGACCGGCGGCCGCCTCCTGCCGGGCCCGCGCCACACCCGCCACCACGTCCGGGCCCGTGAACGCCCGCTCATCGGCCACCGGCGCGCCGTCCAGCCGGACGGCGGCGAGGTGGAAGGACCCGTCGAACGTGGGCTGCCGGGTCGCCGCGACGGAGCCCGACGGCACGACGAAGACGCCGGCGCCGCCGTCGGTCGTCGCCACCACGGCGAGGGCCTCGGCCCGATCGCCGTCGATCACGTGGTGCGCCTCCCCGTCGAGCACCCAGCCGCCGCCGTCCCGGCGGGCCCGGACCGTGTCGGCGGCGAACGCCACCGCGCCCGTGCCCCCGGCGCAGACGGCGCCCAGCAGCGCTCGGCGCGCCTCCGTGCCCCCGCCGGCCACGGCCCGCACCAGCGGCACGTACTGGCTCGTCGTGGCGAGAA
>DASTFE010000136.1:0-16130 GCA_035708905.1 Acidimicrobiales bacterium
CGGCCGCCGTCGGGCGGCCGCTCGCCGGCGAGCACGCGCAGCAGTGTCGACTTGCCCGAGCCGTTGGGCCCGACGAGCCCGACGCGGGCACCGGGGGCGAGCACGAGGTCGACGCCGGCGAGCAGCAGGTGCGGGCCGGCGGCGATGGACAGGTCGCGAGTGGTGAGGGTGGCGAGGGGAGACGGCACGGCACTCCTGAGGCGTCGGACGAGAGGTGGGCGCGGGGAGGCCGTGGGCGCTACATGGCCACCAGGTTAGGGCGGCGGTCCCACGGCACCGCACGACTTCGCTGCGGCCCGTCTCCACGCTGTGAGTCGCCCCACTAGGGTTCGGTGCACATGACGGTGCGTGTGGGAGTCTTCGGCGCCGGCGGGCGCATGGGCAGCACGGTGTGCCGGGCCGTCGCCGCGGATCCCGAGCTCGACCTGGTGGGCGCGATCGACCCCCACCACTCGGGCCTCGACCTGCGGCACGTCACGGGTGTCGACGTCCCCGACGTGCACATCGCGCCCGATCCCACCCTGCTGGTCGACGCCGGCGTCGACGTGGTGGTCGACTTCACCGTCCTCGACGCCTCGCGCCAGAACCTGGCGTGGGCTGCCGCCCACGGGGTGCACGCGGTCGTCGGCACCACCGGGTTCACCCCCGACGACCACCAGCGGTTGCGCGCCCAGTTCACCCGCAGCAACTGCCTGGTCGCCCCCAACTTCTCGATCGGCGCCGTGCTGATGATGCGCTTCGCCGAGCTGGCCGCGCCCTGGTTCGAGACCGCCGAGGTGATCGAGCTGCACCACGACCAGAAGGTCGACGCGCCGTCGGGCACGGCCATGCTCACGGTCGAGCGGATGGCGAAGGCGTCGGGCGACTGGGCACCCGATCCCACCAAGCGCGAGGTGCTGGCCGGGGCGCGGGGCGCGACCGGCCCGGGCGGCATCCCCGTGCACTCGGTGCGGCTGCGGGGCCTGGTCGCCCATCAGGAGGTGCTGCTCGGCACGATGGGCCAGTCGCTCACCATCCGCCACGACAGCTACGACCGGGCCAGCTTCATGCCGGGCGTCGTGCTGGCCGTGAAGCAGGTGGCCGCCCACCCCGGGCTCACCGTCGGGCTCGACACCCTGCTCGGCCTCTGACCCGCGGGCCGTCCACTAGCCTGACGATCCGTCAGATGCGCGCGGACGGGTGTCCGCGGCGGCACGAGGGGGAACGCGCACCATGCTGGCTGCCCGCAACATCTGGGACCTGATCGTCCGCCGGGCCGACGAGACGCCCGAGCGCGAGATGGCGGTCGACGAGAGCGGCCGTCGCATGACCTTCGGCGAGTACCGCGACCGGTGCGAGCGGGCGGCGGCCGGCCTCGCGGCCCGGGGGGTTGGCGACGGCACCGTCGTGTCGTGGATCCAGCCGACCACGCTCGAGGCCATGGTGCTGTTCGGCGCGCTGCGGCGCCTGGGCGCCGTGCAGAACCCGATCCTCCCGATCTACCGCGAGCGCGAGGTCGGCTTCATCGTGCACCAGGCCGGCACCCGGGTGCTGGTCACGCCCTCGACGTGGCGGGGTTTCGACTACGAGGCCATGGCGCGGGCGGTCACCGAGGGCACCGGCACCGAGGTGGTGGTGAGCGACCGGGCGCTGCCCGACGGCGACCCGGCGACGCTGCCGCCGCCGCCCGACGACGACATGAACACCGCCACGGGCGACGTCCCCGTGCGGTTCGTGTACTACACGTCCGGCACGACCGCCGAGCCCAAGGGCGCCCGCCACGGCGACCGCTCGCTGCGGGCCGCCTCGGTCGGCATGTCCGAGCGCCTGGGGCTGGCCGAGGACGACCGCTTCGCCTTCGTGTTCCCCATCACCCACATCGCCGGGGGCGTGTACATCTACGCCGCGGTGGCCTACGGGCTGACGTTCGTGCTCGACGAGGCGTTCGACCCGGCCACCACCATCGACCTCCTGCGCCGCGAGGACATCACCCAGGGCGGCGCCGGCACGTTCTTCCACCAGGTGTACCTCAAGGCCCAGCAGGACCTGCCCGAGGGCGAGAAGCTGTTCCCCCACGTCCGCACGTTCCCGGGCGGGGGTGCCCCCAAGCCACCCAGCCTGCACTACGCGCTCAAGGACGCGTTCGGGGTCGGCGTGGTGTCGGGCTACGGCATGACCGAGGCCCCGATCCTCACCATGAACCGCCACGACGCACCCGACGAGGTTCTGGCCGACACCGAGGGCCCGGCCGTGGCCGGGACCACGCTGCGGATCGTGACGCTCGACGGCAAGGACGCCGGCCCGGGCGAGGAGGGCGAGGTGCGGGCCAAGGGGCCGCAGGTGACCCTCGGCTACGTCGACCCCGCGCTCGACGCCGACGCCTTCGACGAGCAGGGCTGGTTCCGCACCGGCGACCTGGGCACGCTCGACGCCGACGGCAACCTGACCATCACCGGGCGCCTCAAGGACGTCATCATCCGCAAGGGCGAGAACATCTCGGCCAAGGAGGTCGAGGACCTGCTCTTCACCCATCCGCAGGTGGCCGACGTCGCCGTCGTCGGGCTGCCCGACGACGAGCGGGGCGAGCGGGCCTGCGCGGTCGTCGTGGCGCCGCCGGGCGCCGACCCCATCACGTTCGACGAGATGACCCGCCACCTGCTCGACGCCGGGCTCATCACCCGCAAGCTGCCCGAGCAGCTCGAGGTGGTCGACGCGCTGCCCCGCAACCCCTCGGGCAAGATCGTGAAGTTCGAGCTGCAGCAGCGGTTCGCGACCTGACCGCCGCCGGGCGGGTTCTCGGGCGGCCGCTCGGCGTCTCAGCCGACTCGGGTGACCGTCGAGGTGCCGTACAGCCCGGCCAGCGCCCGCTTGAGCCCGGCGATGCCCGCCATCGTGGTGGCACGGTGCCCGTTGACCAGCTCGCGCTGGCACGGGCCGTCGCCCTCCCACGCCCGGCGGCAGCCGTCGGGGTCGACGTTGGCCAGCGCCAGGATGGCGCCACTGCAGCCCATGGCTCCCGCCTGCAGTGCCAGGGCCGCGCTGCCCGTGTAGACCCCCGCGCCCATGGCGTCGAGCTCGACGGCCAGGCGGGCGGGGTCGCCCGACGAGTCCTTGAGGCCCGCCACCGGCATCTCACCGAGCAGATCGACGGGGATGCCGGGCGCCGAGGCGGTCGGGTAGTGGTAGGCGAGCACGGGCACGTCGACCGCGGCGGTCACCGCGTCGTAGTACGGGCGGGGGTCGTCGGTGCCGGGCGGCGACAGCACCAGCAGGGCGTCGGCCCCCTCGGCAGCCGCCCGGCGCGACAGGGCGACGGCCTGGCGGGCCGACGGCGCGCCCGTGCCGGCGATCACCGGCGCCGAGCCGCCCAGCGCGTCCCGCACGGCGGCGAGCAGCGCGCTGCGCTCGTCGGCGTCGAGGGTGGCGGCCTCGCCGGTGGACCCCGCCACCAGCACGGCCCGGACGCCCCGCTCGACGAGGTGGGCGGCGTGCCGCGCCGTGGCGGCCGCGTCGAGGGCGCCGTCGCGTTCGAACAGCGTCAGCAGGGCGACGCCGACGCCGGTGAAGGGCGGGTGGCGGGAGTCCATCCGGCGGACCCTACCGCCGCACCTCCGGCCCCGGTGCCGCGCATCCGCCGGGCGGTACGATCCGGGGCCCAGACCATGCCGCCGCCCCGCCCGGCGCCCGCCCCGGAGGCCCGCGCATCACCGACGACCACCAGTTCAGCGCCGACGAGGCCGCCGCCGTCTACCGGGCGATCGCGCTGCGGCGCGACATGCGGCACTTCCGGCCCGACCCGGTGCCGGCCGACACGCTCGACCGCCTGCTCCAGGCCGCCCACCTGGCACCCAGCGTGGGCTTCATGCAGCCGTGGCGGTTCGTCCGGGTCACCGACCGCGCCCTGCGGCGGTCGATCCACGACCTGGTCGAGGCCGAGCGCCGGCGCACGGCGGACGAGCTGGGCCCCCGCCGGGCCGAGTTCCTCAGGCTCAAGGTCGAGGGCATCCTCGACTGCGGCGAGGTCCTGGTGGTGGCGTTGATGGACGGGCGCGACCGCTTCGTGTTCGGTCGCCGCACGCTGCCCGAGATGGACGTCGCGTCGGCGGCGTGCGCCATCCAGAACGTGTGGCTGACCGCCCGCGTCGAGGGCCTGGGCATGGGCTGGGTGTCGATCTTCGACCCCGAGGCGCTGGCCCGCCTGCTCGGCATGCCCGAGGGGGCTCGGCCGCTCGCCGTGCTGTGCCTGGGCTACGTCGACGGGTTCTACGAGCGTCCCATGCTCGAGACCGAGGGTTGGGACCGCCGCCGCGACCTGCGCGACCTCGTGGGCGAGAACCGCTGGCCGGACGGCGGTGGCGGTTAGGGCGCCGGCCATCCTGCTGGCCGGCTGGCGCCACCCGTCGGGCTACCGGGACGACGCCCGGTCGTCGCGCCTGCACGGCGACCCGGCGGTGCTGGTGCTGGTCGAGACCTGACCGGGCCGGCGAACCGCCCGACCCCTGGCTCAGGCGCCGTCGCCCGGGCCCCACAACGGCTCGGCCACCTCGAAGCCCAGCGGGGTGCCCCACCGGTTCCGGAACGACACCTCGTGCACCGGCCGGCGGGCGGCCACGCCCCACCGGCCGGTGGGGTAGCCGAACGACACGCAGCAGGCCATGACCCAGCCCTCCCCGGTCGGCACGCCGAGTATCTCGAGCGTTTCGGCGGGGTGGAAGAAGCTCAGCACGGTGGTGATCGAGCTGCCCACGCCGAACGTGCGGGCGGCCAGCATGGCGCTCCACACCGCCGGGTAGATCGAACCACCCGTGGGGTCGTGCTGCACGAAGGCGAACAGGTAGAGGGGCACGCGCTCGAAGTTGTCCGCCAGGTGCTGGGCCGAACGCACCACCCTGCGGGTCTGCGCGCTGTCCGGGTCGTCGGGGTCGGCCTCGGCGGCCGCGATCCGGTCGGCGTACACGCTGGCCCAGAGCTGGGCGATGCTGTCGCGGTAGAGGGGGCCGATCCGGGCCTTGACGTCGGGGTCCTCGACCAGCAGGAACCGCCAGTTCTGGGTGTTGCCGCCGCTGGGCGCCCGGATGGCGGCGTCGAGGATCCGGGCCTGCACCACGTCGGGGATGGGCTCTTGGGTGACCCGGCGCATGGCCCGGGTGGTGTAGAGGGCTTCGAGGACGTCCATCCCCACGGCTTAGCCGAGGACGCGCGGTTCCGCCGGCACCGCGCCGTAGGCTGGTCTGTCCCCCTCGCACCGATCCCACAGGAAGTGACCGTGCAGACCCGCGCCGACCTGCTCAACGTGGCCATCGTGGCCCACGTCGACCACGGCAAGACCACGCTCGTCGACCAGATGCTGTGGCAGTCCGGGGCCTTCCGCGACCACCAGGAGGTCGCCGAGCGGGTCATGGACTCGATGGACCTCGAGCGCGAGAAGGGCATCACGATCCTCGCCAAGAACACTGCGGTGCGGTACGGCGACGTGAAGATCAACATCGTCGACACTCCCGGTCACGCCGACTTCGGCGGCGAGGTCGAGCGGGGGCTGTCGATGGTCGACGGCGTGCTGCTGCTGGTCGACGCGTCGGAGGGCCCGCTGCCCCAGACGCGCTTCGTGCTGCGCAAGGCCCTCGAGGCCCGCCTGCCCGTGGTGCTGGTCGTCAACAAGGTCGACCGCCCCGACTCGCGGGTGGCCGAGGTGGTGCACGAGGTCGAGGAGCTGTTCCTCGACCTCGACGCCGACCTCGACCAGCTCGACTTCCCGGTCGTCTACTGCGTGGCGCGCGAGGGGCGGGCGTCGCTCGACCGCCCGGCCGACGGTGCCGGGCTGCCCGAGGGGTCGTCGCTGAAGCCGCTGTTCGACCTGCTCGTCGACCACGTCCCCGCCCCCGCGTACGACCCCGCCATGCCGCTGCAGGCTCTGGTCACCAACCTCGACGCCTCGCCCTACGTCGGTCGTCTCGCCCTGTGCCGGGTCCGCAGCGGCACCCTGCGCCGGGGCGCCACGGTGGCGTGGTGCCGCAGCGACGGCACGATCGAGCGGGCCCGCGTCGGCGAGCTGTACGTGGCCGACGCCCTCGACCGGGTACCGGCCGAGGCCGCCGGCCCGGGCGAGATCGCGGCGATCGCCGGTATCCCCGACATCACCATCGGCGAGACGCTGGCCGACCCCGTCGACCCGCGGCCGCTCCCGGTCATCAGCATCGACGAGCCCAGCCTGGCCATGACGATCGGCGTCAACACGTCGCCCCTGGCGGGCCGCGACGGCACGTCCCTGACCGCCCGCCTGGTGAAGAACCGCCTCGACCAGGAGCTGGTGGGCAACGTCAGCATCCGGGTGGTGCCGACCGACCGGCCCGACACCTGGGAGGTGCAGGGCCGTGGCGAGCTGCAGCTCGCCGTGCTGGTCGAGATGATGCGCCGCGAGGGCTTCGAGCTGACGGTGGGCAAGCCCCAGGTGCTCACTCGCGAGATCGACGGCCGGGTGCACGAGCCGGTCGACCGGGTGACGGTCGACGTCCCCGAGGAGTACCTGGGCGTGGTCACCCAGCTGCTCGCCCTGCGGAAGGGGCGCATGGAGCAGATCGTCAACCACGGCACCGGCTGGGTGCGGCTCGAGCACGTCGTCCCGGCCCGAGGTCTGGTGGGCTTCCGCACCGAGCTGCTGACCGAGACCCGGGGCACCGGCCTCATCCACCACGTGTTCGACCGCATGGAGCCGTGGGCGGGCGACATCCGGCCCCGCCGCAACGGCTCGCTGGTGGCCGACCGCCCGGGCGTCACCACCGCCTTCTCGCTGCTCAACCTCCAGGAGCGTGGCCAGCTCTTCGTCGGGCCGGGCGTCGAGGTGTACGAGGGCATGATCGTGGGCGAGAACGCCCGTCAGGGCGACATGGACGTCAACCCCACCAAGGAGAAGAAGCTCACCAACATGCGGTCGTCGACCGCCGAGAGCTTCGAGAAGCTGATCCCGCCCCGCTCCCTGTCGCTCGAGCAGGCGCTCGAGCTGATCGCCGACGACGAGTGCGTCGAGGTCACGCCGACGGCCGTCCGGCTGCGTAAGGTGACGCTCGACCAGACCGTCCGGGCCCGCGCCGCCAAGCGGGGCCGGGGGGTGCCGGCGCCGGGGGAGCGCACGGCCTGACACGAGCTACCGATCGGTAACGCACCGGTCGCAGCGCGTAGAGTGTGGCTCGTGGCACCATCGCGGTAGCTGGTGTCACAGTGTCACGTCACGGTGTCACATGGGGGCAGAGGGGGGAGAATGGCCGCTGACCGGCGACGGCTCCGTGGAGCCGAAGCACGAGCGCTGCGCGGCTACGGGCCGCTGTTCGTCCTCGTCGCCGCGTTGCTCGCGATGGTGGTGCTGGTGCCCAGCACGGTGCCCGACGGCGTGGACGCCGCCGGCGGGGCCCCGACCGAGGTCGGGGACGGGCAGCCGGCGACCGGCTGGGGCGACACGGTGACCGCGTGCACCGACCGCGAGCTGCAGGTGCCCGACCTCGGCTATTCGCCGCCCTGCTTCGGCTTCAGCGGCGACAACGGCGGCGCCACCGCCCGCGGCGTCACCGCCGACTCGATCACGGTGAGCTACCGGATCACCCCCGACGAGAACCTGCTGGTGCTGATGGGCACCCTCGGCAACGTCCCGCTCGACGAGACCAACGAGGAGATGGCCCGCACCGCCGAGGCGCTCGTCGAGTACTTCAACGCCAACTTCGAGTTCTACGGCCGCCGCATCGAGCTGGTGGACTACGAGGGCCGGGGGCAGATCCTGTCCGAGTTCACCGGGGCAGGCCAGGACGGCGCCACCAACGACAGCATCAGGGTGGCCAACGAGATCGGCGCCTTCGCCGACCTCACGGGGCTCACCCAGCCCTACGCCGACGCGCTCGCCCGCAACGGCGTCATCTCCGTCGGTGCGCCGTACATGTCCCGCGAGTGGTTCGAGGCGCACCGGCCCTACGCGTGGAGCACCTTCCCCGACTGCAGCAACACGGCCGAGGCCTCGGCCGTCTACGCCAACCGGCGCCTGTTCGAGCGCGAGGCCACCCACGCCCTCGGCGACCTCGGCGGCGAGCCGCGGACGCTGGCGGTCGTCGCCCCCAACAACCTCGAGTACCAGCAGTGCGTCGACACGTTCGAAGAGGAGATCGGCGCCGAGGGCAACGAGATCTCGATGCGCCTCGACTACACGCTCGACCCGGCGCAGCTGCAGACGCAGGCCGCCAGCATCATGGCCAAGCTGGTCGCCGACCGCACCACGTCGGTGTCGTGCGCCTGCGACCCGATCATGCAGATGTACCTGGCCCAGGAGGCCACGGCCCAGGGCTACTTCCCCGAGTGGCTGATCGCCGGGGTCGGGTTCATCGACATGGACCTCGGCGGGCAGATCATCTCGAAGAACGCCCCCGACCAGTGGGTGCGGGCCTTCGGCGCCAGCCCCTGGGCCGCCCAGCAGCCACCCGAGACCAGCGTCGCCCACGCCGCCTACCGGTCGGTGCGCGACGACGAGCCGTCGCTGCTGGTCGACCAGATCTACCACCAGCTCCTGACCCTGGCGATCGGCATCCAGATGGCCGGGCCCGAGCTCACGCCCGAGACCTTCGAGACGGGACTGTTCTCGTACCCCGGGGGCTCGGGCCAGGCGGGCGCCTGGGACTTCGGGCCGGGCCGCTACACGCCCGTCACCGACGTCCGCGAGATCTGGTGGGACCCCGACAAGGTCTCGCCGTTCAACGGCGAGCGCGGGTCGTACGCCGACGCCGGCGAGCGCTACCCGCGCGACGAGGTGCCCGAAGGCGAGCCGGAGGTGTTCCCGTGAGGCAGCGCAACGTCGCGATCGTGGGCGGCGCCGTGGTGGCCGTGGCGCTGGCCACGGCCCTGTTCCCCGACGAGGTGCCGGCCGGCATCGTGCTCAAGGGCGCGCTGTTCGGCTCGGCCACCGGCCTGCTCGCCGTCGGGCTGGTGCTCACCTACCGCACGGCCCGCATCATCAACTTCTCCTACGGCGCCATGGGCAGCCTGGGCGGCGGCCTGGCCGCGGCGCTGGCCGAGGGCAAGGGCTGGAACTGGGCGCAGGCCGCCGTCGCCGGCGTCGCTGCCGGCGTGGTGGTCGGCGCCCTGGTCGAGCGGCTGGTCGTGCGGCGCTTCGCCAACGCCCCGCGGCTCGTCCTCACCGTCGCCACCATCGGCCTGGCCCAGCTCCTCGGCGGCATCGGCATCTTCCTGCCGACCTGGCTCGACTCGCCGGCGTTCATCCCCCGGGTCGAGAACTCGCTGTCGAGCTCGACCCTCAAGATCGACCCGGTCACCTTCACCGGCAACGACCTGCTGCTGCTGGCCGTCGTGCCGGTGGTGCTGGCCGCCCTGTCGTGGTTCCTGCTGCGGTCCGAGGCCGGCATGGCCGTGCGGGGCATGGCCGAGAACATGGACCGTGCCCGCCTGCTCGGCATCCCGGTCAACCAGCTCTCGCTGCTGCTGTGGTCGGTCGCCGGCGGCCTGGCCGCGCTCACGGTCGTGCTGCGCGCCCCCACCGAGGGCGTCCCGCTCAGCGCCGCCGCCGGGCCCACCGTGCTGCTGCCCGCCCTGGCCGCGGCGGTCGTGGTGGGCATGCGCTCGCTGTCGGGTGCGTTCGTCGCGGGCGTGCTGCTGGGCGTGCTCGACCAGCTCGTGCTGTGGAACGTCGACAACGCCGCGCCCACGTCGGTGGTGCTGCTTGCCGTCATCGTGGTGGCCCTGCTGGTGCAGCGGCGCTCGCAGCACCGGGCCGACGAGACCGAGTCGTCCTGGTCGATGGTGGGGGTGGGGCACGGGCTGCCCCGCGCGTTCGCGGCGCTGCGCGAGGTGCGGACGACGAAGGTCGTCCTGGGCTCGCTCGTCGCCGTCGCGGTGCTCGCCCTGCCGGTGCTCGGGTCCGACTCGCAGGTCAACTTCGGCACGGTCACGCTCGCCTACGCCCTCGTGGCGCTGTCGCTGATCGTGCTGACCGGCTGGGCGGGGGTGGTCAGCCTCGGTCAGGTGGCCGTCATGGGCGTGGGCGCGGTCATCACCGCCAACCTCATCGCCGACCGCAACGCCGACCTGTTCGTGGCGCTGGCGCTCTCCGCGGCCGCCGGCGGGGTGATCGCCCTGGTGCTCGGCCTGCCGGCCTTGCGGGTGTCCGGCCAGTTCCTGGCCGTGACCACCCTCGCCTTCGCCGTGGCGATGGAGCTGTACATCCTCAACCCCGCCAACTACGACGAGTGGCTGCCCGCCGCCTACGGGCGGCCCGAGCTGTGGGGCGCGCTCGAGCTGTCCAACGAGCGCTGGCTGTACGCGCTGGCACTGGCCATGCTCGTCGGTGGCATCTACATCGTCCGCAACCTGCGCTCGGCCCGGGCGGGCCGGTCGATCTCGGCCACCCGCGACAACGCGCGGGGCGCGGCGGCCGCGGGCATCAACACGGTCGAGACCCGGCTGGCCGCCTTCATCTTCGCCGGCATGCTGGCGGGCATCGCCGGCGGGCTGCACGCGGTGGCGCTGCGGGGCATCGGCCAGTCGACGTACCCGGCGGCGACGAGCCTGCTGGTCTTCTCGATGGCGGTGATCGGCGGCGTGTCGTCGGTCGGCGGCACGCTGGCCGGCGTGGCCCTCGTGCAGTGGGCCGGCTACCTGTTCCCCCGGGCGCAGCTCCTGCTCACCGGTGTCGGCCTGCTCGCCATCCTGCTCGTCATCCCCGGCGGCCTCGCCCAGGCGTTCGAGCGGTGGCGCGACCGTGCGGTGGGCATCCTGGCCCGCCGCCACGGGATGGTGACGCACGACGAGGTCGAGATCGTCGAGCAGGCGGTCGAGCCCCGCTTCGGCGCGATCCACCGCGACGCGGCCGGGGCCGGGCTGATCGTGGGCAGCGTCCGGCGCGAGCGCCTCGGTGCCAACCTGCTGGTCTGCGAGGGGCTCGAGGCCTCGTACGGCTCGCTGCAGGTGCTGTTCGGGGTCGACGCCGGCGTCGAGCGGAACGAGCTGCTCGCGCTGCTCGGCACGAACGGCGCCGGCAAGTCGACCGTGCTCAAGGTCGTCGCCGGGCTGCTGCCGCCCACCGCCGGCCGCGTCACCTTCGACGGCCGCGACATCACCGGCCTGCCCGCGGAGGAGATCGCCCGCCTCGGCCTGTCGCTCATGCCGGGCGGCCACGGCGTGTTCCCCACGCTCACCGTCGCCGAGAACCTGCGGCTCGCCTGCTGGATGCTGCGCCACGACCCGGCGGCCGCCGAGGCCATGCGGGCCGAGACGATCGCCATGTTCCCGATCCTCGGGCAGCGCCACGACCAGCTGGCCGGCGACCTGTCGGGGGGCGAGCAGCAGCAGCTCTCGCTGGCCATGGCCTTCGTGACGCGGCCCAAGCTGCTCTGCATCGACGAGCTGTCGCTGGGCCTGGCCCCCACCGTCGTCGACCGGCTGATCGACAAGGTCCGCGAGATCCACGCCCACGGCACGACCGTCGTGGTCGTCGAGCAGTCGGTCAACGTGGCCCTGCTGCTGTGCCACCGCGCCGTGTTCCTCGAGAAGGGCCAGGTGCGGTTCCGGGGCCCCACCGCCGGGCTGCTCGACCGCCCCGACATCCTGCGGGCGGTGTTCATCGGCGCCGACGACCGCCAGCCGGGCATCCCCGCCACGCCGCAGGCCGTGCCCCCGCCGTGGGAGCGGCCCACCCGGGGCATCGCGCTCGAGGCCCGGGGGCTGACCAAGCGGTTCGGTGGCATCCGGGCGCTCGACGACGTGCACCTGACCATCCACCCGGCCACCATCGTCGGGCTGATCGGGCACAACGGGGCCGGCAAGACCACGCTGTTCGACGTCCTCACGGGCTTCCTGCCGGCCGACGGCGGGCAGGTGGTGCTCGACGGCGTCGACATCACCGCGTGGGCACCCCACCGGCGGGCCATCGCCCAGGTGGGCCGCACCTTCCAGGAGGCCAGGCTCTACCCGTCGCTGACCGTCGAGGAGGCCATCGCGGTGGCGCTCGAGCAGCACCTGGCCAACCGCGACCCGCTGGCGGCCGCGCTGCGCCTGCCGGCGTCGGTCGACGCCGAGGAGGCCGCCGCCGAGCGGGTCGACCAGCTCGTCGACCTTCTCGGGCTGGCGCCCTACGCCGACCGCCCGACCGGCGAGCTGTCCACCGGCATGCGGCGCATCGTCGAGCTGGCATGCCTGCTCGCCCAGGACCCGGCGGTCGTGCTCTTCGACGAGCCCTCCGCGGGCGTGGCCCAGCGCGAGACCGAGGCGCTGGGCCCGCTGCTGCGGCGGGTGCAGTCCGAGACGGGGTGCTCGATGGTCATCATCGAGCACGACATGGCCCTGCTGGCGTCCCTGTGCGACGGCTTCGTGGCCCTCGAGCAGGGCGCCGTCATCGCGGGAGGCACGCCCAGCCAGGTGCTGTCCGACCACCGGGTCATCACGTCGTACCTCGGCACCAACGAGGACGTGGTCCATCGCTCGGGCGGGCGCCGGCGGGGCTCGTCCTACAGCGCCGGGCCCCAGCCCACCTGGTAGCGCCCGCTGCGGGCTCGGGCGTCAGCCGTCGCCGCGGTCGCCGCGGTCGCCCCGGTCGCCCGGGTCGGCGGCCGGCGGCTCGGGCCGGCCGGCGGCGGGTTCCCCGGCGCCGTCGTCGCGCCCGTCGCCATCGTGCCCGTCGTCGTCCCCGCCGCGGTCCCGCTCGGCCTCCTCCTCCAGCTCCTCGTCGAGGTGGGCGAGCGCCCGCACCTCGGGCTCGCCCCGCTTGGCCTCGAGCGCCAGCGAGATCAGCACCAGTCCGACGGACAGCACCAGCAGCGGCGCACGGTTGTCGCCGATCCAGCCGACGATGTCGTCGATGGGGCCGTCGAACGCCTCGCCGAAGCGGCGGATGATCCACAGCCGGAACACCGTGCCGGCGACGTTGACGGCGACGAACGCCCGGATGGGCATGCCGGCGGCGCCGGCGAACAGGCAGATGATGTTGTTGGGGGCGATGAAGATGACCGGGTACGCGTACTTGCGGAACCAGCCCTCGGCCTGGCGCAGGATCGTGCCCCAGGTGCGGGTGCGGCGCTCCATCCACTTCACCGCAGCGTCGCCGTACCAGTGGCCGAGCAGGAAGAACAGCGGGTCGCTCAGCAGCAGCCGCACGACGCCGATGCCGTAGAACGTCCAGGCGTCGAGGTAGTTGCTGGCCAGCACCAGGTTGCGGTTGCGGGCGTTGAGCGCGATCAGCCAGGCGGGATGGGTGTCGACCAGCGACGGCGCGAGGGCGTCGCCCACGTACCCCAGGACGACGAGCACCGCCAGGGGCACGCCGACCATCGTGAGCGCCCGGCGGGAGGGCCGGCGCCCGGCCGGTGTCGTCGCCGCGTGCGTGTCGTCCGCCATGGGCGCGCGAGCCTACGGGACGTCGGCCGTCCGCCGGCAGGCAGCCGCCGGTCCCGGGTGTCCCGAGGCGTCGGCGAAAGGGCGCGCGTGCGGTCGGTCGTCGCCGACACCTGCCCGCCCGGCGGGGCGGGCGGCGCCGGCGCCGTGCCCCGCGGACGTGACAGTCCGGCGGAGCGGACGTGACAGGCCGGGGGAGCGGCCGTGTCAGTCCGGGGGAGTGCCGGCCGTGACCGCCGCCACCAGGGCCCCGCCTGCCCGGCCCTCGTCGACCAGCGGCGGCCCGAAGCCGGCGCGCGGCAGCGCGCCGACCACCGCCGCCACCTGGGCGCGGGTGCGGGCCTCGCCCGGCGAGTCGAACACCAGAACCAGCCGTCCGCCCGGTGCCAGGTGGCGGGCCGCGAACGCCAGCCCCGGCCCCGTCGTCATGGCCGCCACCCGGGCGGCGAACACCCGGTCGAAGCCGTGCTCGCCGAGGTCGGCGTCCTCGAGCGCCCCGCACACGAACTGGGCCCGCCCGGCGGCGACGGCGGGCGCGTTGCGCCGCTCGCCGGCCGCCACCATCGCCGGCGAGCGGTCGAGCCCGACGTAGCGGCCGTCCCCGAGCCGGTCCAGCACGAGGGTGGCCGCCACGCCGTGGCCGGAGCCGACCTCCAGCACGTGGTGGGCGGGGTCGAGATCGAGCCGGTCGACGGCCCACGAGAGTCGGGGGTGCGCTGTCACGCATCCCATCCTGCGGCACGACCCTGACATCCGCTGTCACCGTCTCCCGCCCGGGCGCTGCCGTCCCGGCGTCTTCTAGGCTGCGGGCACGTCGACGCCGACCGAGGGGAGGGCCCGATGCAGGGGCTCATGCAGGACTTTCCGCTGACGCTGCCGCACATCCACACCCGCGCCGAGCGGCTGTTCGCGGACAAGCAGGTGGTCACGGTCACGGCGGCGGGCAAGCGGTCGGTCACCTACGGCGAGTGGGCCGAGCGCACCCGGCGGCTGGGAGGCGTGCTCGACACGCTGGGCATCAGCGCCGACGGCCGGGTGGCGACCTTCGGGTGGAACACCGCCAACCACCTCGAGCTGTACTTCGCCGCGCCCTGCACCAACCGGGTGCTGCACGCGCTCAACATCCGCCTGTTCCCCGAGCAGCTCGTCTACGTGGCCAACCACGCCGAGGACGAGGTCGTGTTCGTCGACAGGTCGCTGGCCAAGCTCGTGTGGCCGCTGTTCGAGAAGTTCGCCACCGTGCGCCACATCGTGGTGATGGACGACGGCACCGGCGAGGTGCCCGAGGCACCTCCGGGCAAGGCGGTGCACGACTACGACGAGCTGCTGGCGGCGGCGTCGCCGGTGGCCTTCGACGTGCGCGACGAGAACCAGGCGGCGTCGATGTGCTACACGAGCGGCACGACCGGCAACCCCAAGGGGGTCGTCTACTCGCACCGGTCGACGTTCCTGCACACCTACGGCGTGCTCACCGCCGGCGGGCTCGGACCGCGCGAGGACGACCGGGTCATGCCCGTCGTCCCCATGTTCCACGCCAACGCCTGGGGCCTCGCCCACGCGGCCGTGGCCTGTGGTGCCGACCTGATCATGCCCGGCCCCGACCTGTCGCCGGCCGGCCTGGCCGGCCTGATCGAGTCCGAGCGCGTCACCCTGGCGGCCGGCGTGCCCACCATCTGGATGGGCGTGCTGCCCGAGCTCGAGGGGCGGGACGTGTCCAGCCTGCGGGCCATCCCCTGTGGCGGCTCCGCGGTGCCCCGGGCGCTGTCGGAGGCGTACCGCGAGCAGATCGGCCTCCCCATCACCCAGGCCTGGGGTATGACCGAGACGTCGCCCGTGGCGTCGGGCGGGCACATCAAGTCGACGCTCGCGGCCGCGCTCGACGACGACGGCAAGGCCGACCTGCGCACCACGGTGGGCCAGCCCCTGCTCGGCGTCGAGGCCCGCATCGTCGAGCCGGGGGCCACCGACGAGCAGCCGTGGGACGGCGAGTCGTCCGGCGAGCTGCAGGTGCGGGGCCCGTGGATCGCCTCGAGCTACTACGACGACGAGCGCTCGCCCGAGTCGTTCACCGACGACGGCTGGCTCAAGACCGGCGACGTGGCCACCATCGACCCCCACGGCTACATCCGGCTGCGCGACCGCACCAAGGACGTCATCAAGTCGGGCGGCGAGTGGATCAGCTCGGTCGAGCTCGAGAACGAGATCATGGCCCACCCGGCGGTGGCCGAAGCAGCGGTCATCGGCCTGACCCACCCCAAGTGGGGCGAGCGGCCGCTGGCGTGCGTCGTGCTCCGCGAGGGCGCGTCGGCCACCAAGGACGAGATCGTCGCCTTCCTCGACGGCCGGGTGGCCAAGTGGTGGTTGCCCGACGACATCGCCTTCGTCGACGAGATCCCCAAGACCAGCGTGGGCAAGTTCTCGAAGAAGGACCTGCGCAGCCGGTTCGCGGACTACAGGCTGCCCACCGCGGGGGAGTAGCGACCGCGGCGGCGGCCCGAGCTCGGCCATCTCGCGATCTGTGTGCACTTCCGGTTGGTGGGCAACCAGAACTGCACACGGATCCGCGCCCCGGGCGTCGGCGCCCCGGTTGTTCGTGACGGGCGCCGGCCGCCCCGGTTGTCGGGCCGGTGTCGGCGCCGGGCGCCGGCCGGGTCGTCTGGCTGGCTCGTCACCGCCGCCCGTAGCCTGAGGGGCAGTGTCCGCCCGCGCCACCTCGAACGCCCGCTTCCTCCTGCGGCCCCGGTGGCTGCTGTCGCACCTGCTGGTGGCGCTGCTGG
>DASTFE010000137.1:0-16993 GCA_035708905.1 Acidimicrobiales bacterium
GGCAGGCGCTCGGCCACCACCGGGTGGATCTTTCCCGCACGAAGCAGCTCGAGCAGCACGTGGAGGTCGTCCCGGAACCAATCCTGGTGGTCGATCCGCAGCTTCTGGATCCGGTAGGCGATCACCCTGCGGCGGGGCGAGAGCAGGCCCCAGAGCCAGACGGCCGCGGTCGCCGGGTACCACTCCATCCACCCGCGCCAGCTCTTGCGGCCGTGCACCATCGTCTTGTAGTTGCCGATCATGACGAGCCGTCCGCCGGGGTCTCCGACGAGAGGGTCGCCGCGCCGCAGCGCGCGGAACGAGCGAAGCGACACCGCGCCGCCGATCCCGTCGAGCACGACGTCCACACCGTCGTCGTTCAGCTCATGCACCCGAGCCAGGAAGTCCTCGTTCCGATAGTCGATCGCCACCGCGCCGAGCTGCTCGACGGCGGCGCAGTCGCGAGCCGAGGCGGTCCCGTAGAGGCGCAGGCCGGCCAGCGCTCCGAGCTCGAGGGCCGCGGTGCCCACCCTGCCGGCTGCGCCGTGGACGAGGACGGTCTCACCACTCTTCACCCGCGCCGTACGGTGAAGCATCTGGTACGCGGTCATGTACGGGAAGACGAGGCTCACGATCTCGGCCGGGTCGAGGTCCTCGGGCACCTCGACGGCGTACTTCTCCGGCACGCAGACGCGCTCGGCGTTGCTGCCCCACACCGTCAGCGCGCCGACACGGTCTCCCTCTCGCAGCCTCGAGCAGCCCGGGCCGAGCTCCTCGACGACGCCGACGAGCTCGTAGCCGGGAGTGAACGGCGGCTTCGGGCCACCGAGGTACGTCCCGGCACGTATGAGCGCGTCGGTGAACGACACCCCGGCTGCCAGAACTCTGACGAGCACCTCGCCCGGGCCTGGTCGGGGATCGTCCTCCTCCACCACCCGCAAGACCTCGGGCCCGCCGAACTGCTCGACGACAACACGCTTCATGGCACACCCCCGTCGGTGGCCGTCCGAGTGCTGCAAGACGCATCGGGGATCGTCCCCTCATGACGCGCACCGGAGAACGGTGTGCGGTAGAGGCGAAGGTCCCAACACGGCGCCTGTCCGCACCGGGTCGCAGACCGTCGACGCCGAGGGCTACTCCCGGCGCAGGAGCAGCACCCCCGACGGCGTGCCGCCGCCCGACGTGACGACCGCCGTCCGGGCGCCGGCCACCTGGCGGTCGGCGGCCTGGTGGCGGAGTTGGGCCATCGCTTCGTAGATGAAGCCGAAGCCGTGGGTGCGTCCCTCGGAGAGCTGGCCGCCGTGCGGGTTGACCGGCAGCTCGCCGTCGAGCGCGATGCGGCGGCCGCCGTCGAGCCAGTCCTTGGCCTCGCCGATGCCGCAGAACCCCAGGGCTTCGAGCCACGAGACGGCGTTGAACGTGAAGCCGTCGTAGACGAGCGCGACATCGACGTCGTCGGGCCGCAGGTCGGTGCGGGTCCACAGGTGCGCGGACTGGCCGAGCACCTGGGGCTCGTGGGTGATCGTGCCCTGGTCCCACGAGATCCGCTCGGTGATCTGGGTGCCGACCGCCTCGACCCGCACCGCGGGGTGGGGCAGGTCGGCGGCCACCGAGGCGTCGGACACGACGACGGCGATCGACGCGTCGCAGGGGACGTCGCAGTCGAAGAGCCCGAACGGGCTGGTGATCGGCCGGGCCGACAGGTAGTCGTCCATGGTCATCGGGTCGCGGTAGATGGCCGCGGGGTTGCGGGCGGCGTTGGCCCGGCCGTTGAGCGCGATCCAGCCCAGCATCTCGCGGGGTGCGCCGTACCGGTGCAGGTAGTGGTTGGCGTTCATGCCGATCCAGTGCGCGGCGGACATCGCGCCGAAGGGCACGCGCCACTCGTGCATGGGCCCGGACACCCGACCGCCACCGCCGGGGTCAAGCCGGAGGGCGGCGTAGGTCGCCTCCCACACGGTGCGGAAGCACAGCACGTGCCGGCACAGGCCGCCGGCGACGGCGAGCATCGCCGCGACGACCGCGCCGCCCGGCCCGGGCAGGTCGCCGCCGCCGTTGATCCACGTCGGCTGCAGCCGCAGCGCCTCCTCCACGGCGGTCACGCCGCCCTCGCTCATGCCCATGCCGACGGCGCCCGGATAGGTCGACAGCCCGTCGATGTCGTCGAGGCCGAGTCCGGCGTCGGCCACGGCCGCCAGGCAGGCGTCGACGGTCAGCGACAGCGGGTCGACCATGAGGCGGCGGCCCATGGCCGACCGGCCGACACCGGACAGCACCACCCGGTGCTCGAACCGGTCGCGGTCGACCGGTGGCCGGGGCGTGGGGCGTTGTGGCTCGCCGACGTGGTCGGCGGTGTCGGTTCCGCCGGTCGGCTCGAAAAGGGGCAGCCAGACGTCATCGTGCCGCTCGAAGCGGACCATCACCTCCTGGCCGACATGGACCTCGTCGGGCTCGCACCCGACGATGTTGGTCGTGAGGCGCACCGCCGGGTCTTCGGCCAGCACGACGTTGGCGATGACGTAGGGCGGCTCGAACCCGGGCAGCCACTGGTGGTGGTTGACGGTGAACCCGACGACGGTGGCGCGGCCCGACACCTCGCGCGGCGCCCACGACCGGCTGCGGCAGGCGGGGCAGACCGGCACCGGGGGATGGACGAGCGCCTTGCAGTCCTGGCAGCCCTGGATGCGGAGCCGACCGTCGGCGCCCGACGTCCAGAACCACTCGTTGAACGGCGTGAGCTGGGGGAGCGGCCGCACCGGCGATCAGCAGCGGATCAGAACTTGCTGGACAGGAACTCGACGGCTCCGCTGGCCGCCGGGAACGACCCGGTGACGCCCGAGCTGAAGTAGCCGGCGTCGGTGACCAGGGTGATGCCGGTGACGGCCGCGGCCGCGTCGCTGCACAGGAACACCAGCGGGTACGCCTGCTCGAGCGGCGTGGACGGCTGGATGCCCACCTCGTCGCGGTAGTCGGCGCCGAACGTGAGCCACGTCTCCTTGTTGGCCTGGGCCAGAGGCGTGTCGGTCGGGCCCGGCAGGATGGCGTTGATGCGGATGCCCCGCTTGAGCAGGCCGAACGCCTCGCGGGCCACGTAGGCGTTGATCGCCAGCTTGCTCCACAGGTAGTCGGCCTTGCCGTTGTCCCGGGCCCAGCGGGCCGCCTCGTCGAAGTCGGTGATGGCGAGGTACTCGTTCAGCGTGTCGAGGTTCGCCTGCCACCCGTAGCCGGCCGCCGACGCGATCAGGCCGATGGCGGCGCCGCGCGGCAGCAGGCCGCCGGCGAGCAGCCGGTCGATGAGGTGGCGGTGACCGATGAAGTTGATCCGCTCGATGCCGGGGGTGCCGTCGGCCACCCCGGCGCAGGAGAGCAGCGCGTGTACCGGGCCGCCGCACTCGTCGACGGCGCCGTCGATCGACGCCTTGTCGGCGAGGTCGACCCGGATGGCCTTGACGCCCGGGAGCGAGACCTCGGCGCGGTCCATGACCACGACCTCGGCGCCGGCGTCCTTGGCCAGCTCCGCGGCCGCGGCACCCATGCCGGTGGCGCCGCCGACGACGAGTACCCGCTTGCCGTCGTACCTGAAAGCGTCGAACGTGCTCATGTGTGCTCCGTGTGTCGCGGGGTGGGTGATCGTCGCCGCCCGGTCAGGCGACCACGCCGCGGACCTTGAGGTCCACGATCGTGTCCCAGTCGAGGCCGAGGTCGGCGAGGATGGCGTCGCCGTGCTCGTTGAACCCCGGGGCGCGCCGGGGCGCCGCCGGTCGCTCGCCGTACTGGACGGGCGCGGCCGCCAGCTCGAACGGCACGCCGTCCGCCGTCCGGCACTCCTGCACGTAGCCGTTGGCGACGGTCTGCGCGTCGGCCGCGGCCTCGAGCGTGTCCTGCACCATCGCCCACTGGCCGCTGAAGCCCGCGAACCGCTCTCGCCACTCGTCCGCCGTCCGCTCGGCGAAGGTGGCGCGGAGCAGGTCGGTGGCGGCAGCCACGTTCTGCTTGATCGCCTCGGCGTCGGCGAAGCGCTCGTCGGTGGCGAGCTCGGGGCGGTCGACGACCGCGCAGACCTCGGGCCAGTACTTCGCCGCCTGCAGGCAGGTGATCGCCAGGTACTTGCCGTCGCTGGTCTGGTAGGTGGCGCTGAGGGGGTTGCCGGTGGGGGCGTGGGGGGGCGGCGGCGCCCAGCCGACGCCGTGCTGAAGCGACAGCGCCAGGGCCGCGCCCATCGACCACATGCCGATGCCGAGCAGCGACACGTCGACGGTCGTCGCCTCGCCGGTGCGCTCGCGGTGGAACAGCGCCCCCATGATGCCGCCGGCGATGGTCATGGCCCCGATCGAGTCGCCGAAGGCGGGCGCGGGCGGTGCGGGCACGTAGTCGTACTCCGGCTGCTTGACGCCCATGGCGATGCCGGCTCGGCACCAGTAGGCCAGGGAGTCGTAGGAGCCGCGGTCGGCCTCGGGCCCCCGCTCGCCCTGGCCGGTGCCGCGCACGTACACGATGCGCGGGTTGTGCGCCCGGATGTCGTCGACGTCGATGCGGAGCTTCGACCGGACGCTCGGGAGCTTGTTGGTGAGGAACACGTCGCAGGTGGCGGCCAGGCGGTAGAGCACGTCGAGCCCCTCCTCGGAGGTGAGGTCGAGCCCCAGGCTCTGCTTGCCCCGGTTCGAGTGCTCCAGCAGGACGTGGACGCTCGTGCCCATGACGGCGAGGCCGCTGGACGCCAGGCCCCGCATGGCGTCGCCCCGCTCGACGTGCTCGATCTTGATCACCTCGGCGCCCCAGTCGGCGAGCAGCGCCGATGCCGCCGGGACGAACGTGTGCTCGGCGACCTCGAGGATGCGGACGCCCTGCATGACTTCGGTCATGACCCCTCCGTGTGTCCGACGGCCAGTATGACCCAACCGTTAGGTGACGTGCTCGGAAACCGACGGTCGACGGCGAAACTCGCAGGAGCGACGCACCGGTGGCCGCCAAAGGTTGACCGAAACGTTAGAAACACATAGCGTGCCGCGCATGACGAGACGACTGGCGTTCCCGGTCTTCGACGCCGACAACCACCTGTACGAGACGCGGGACGCGTTCACCCGCCACCTGCCCGACCGGTACAGGGGCGCCGTCGACTACGTCGACGTCCGGGGCCGGACCAAGATCGTCGTCCGGGGCACGATCAGCGAGTACATCCCGAACCCCACGTTCGAGGTCGTCGCCCGTCCCGGCGCCCAGGAGGAGTACTTCCGCGTCGGCAACCCCGAGGGCAAGTCGTACCGCGAGATCGTGGGCGAGCCGATGCGCTCGATCCCGGCCTTCCGGGCCCCGGGGCCCCGCCTCGAGCTCATGGACGAGCAGGGCGTCGACCGCACCCTGATGTTCCCCACCCTCGCCAGCCTGCTCGAGGAGCGCATGCGCGACGACCCCGAGCTGACCCACGCGGTGATCCACGCCCTCAACGAGTGGATCCACGAGGAGTGGACGTTCGACTACGAGGGCCGCATCTTCGCCACGCCGATCATCACCCTGCCCATCGTCGAGAAGGCCATCGAGGAGCTCGAGTGGGCGGTCGAGCGCGGCGCGCGGACGGTGCTGATCCGGCCTGCGCCCGTGCCGGCGTACGGGGGCTCGCGCTCGTTCGCCTTCGAGGAGTTCGACCCGTTCTGGCAGGCCGTGGTCGACACCGGCGTGCTGGTGTCGATGCACGCCTCGGACAGCGGCTACTCGCGGTACCAGAGCGACTGGACGGGGCCCATGGAGATGCTGCCGTTCCGGCCCGACCCGTTCCGCACGCTCACGATGGGTAAGCGGCCGATCGAGGACTCGATGGCCGCGTTCACCTGCCACGGCGCCTTCACCCGCTTCCCCGAGCTGCGGGTCGCCTCGATCGAGAACGGCGGCGACTGGGTGGTCCCCTTCCTCGAGCACCTCGAGGACGTCCACCGCAAGATGCCCCAGGCGTTCGACGAGGACCCGGTCGAGGCGTTCAGGCGCAACGTCTACGTCAGCCCGTTCCACGAGGACGACATCGGGCAGCTCGTCGAGGTGATGGGCGCCGACCACCTGCTGTTCGGGTCCGACTTCCCCCACCCCGAGGGCCTGGCCGACCCATGCAGCTACGTCGACCACCTGCCGGACTACCTCGCACAGCACGACGTCGCCGCCGTCATGGGCGGCAACCTCGCCCGGCTCATGCGCGTCGAGGCGCCGGCGGCGGCCTGACCAGGAGAGAGGCACATGGATCTGGATGGACGATCGGCGCTGGTCACCGGCGGCGCGGGCGGGCTCGGGGCGGCGACGGTGCGCCGGCTGGTCGAGCTCGGGGTGGGGGTGGCCGTCTTCGACCGCGACGCCGACCGGGCCGCCGAGCTGGCCAAGGACCTCGGCGACGGGGCGGTGGCCGTCGGCGGCGACGTGAACGACGACGGCGACGTCGCGGCCGCGATCGAGGCGGCCTGCTCGGTGGGCACGCTGTCGCTCGTCGTCAACGTCGCGGGTGGCGGCGTCGGCGGCGGGCGCACCGTCGGCCGCGACGGCACGCCCCACGACAAGGACGCCTTCGTCGGCACGATGGAGATGAACGCGTTCGGCACGTTCAACGTGACCCGCCTCGCCGCGGCCGCCATGGCGGGCAACGAGCCCGACGAGCACGGCCAGCGCGGCGTCGTGGTCAACACGTCGTCGATCGCGGGGATCGAGGGCCAGACCGGCCAGCTGGCCTACGCGGCGGCCAAGGCCGCGATCCTCGGCATGACGCTGCCGCTGGCCCGCGACCTGGCGGCCCTGGGGATCCGGGTCTGCGCCATCGCACCCGGCACCATGGGCACGCCGATCATGCTGAGCGTGCCCGAGGAGCTGCAGCAGCACCTGGTGCAGAACATCGTCTTCCCCAAGCGCATGGGGCGGCCCGAGGAGTTCGCCCTGCTCGTCGAGTCGATCGCCCGCAACCCCTACCTCAACGGCGAGAACATCCGGCTGGACGGCGCGCTGCGCTTCCCCCCGAAGTAGCCCGTGCTCACCATCGACGGGCTCGTCGGCGCCCTCAGGCTCGAGCCGGTCGGCCCCGACCGCTACCGGGCCGGCAACGCCGAGGCCGGCCACGGCGTGATCTTCGGCGGCCAGCTGCTGGCGCAGTCGGTCATCGCCGGCCTGGCCGGCCACGACGGGCGGAGCGTCAAGACGGTGCACACCGTCTTCGCCCGCAGCGGCAGGCCCGACACCCCGGTCGAGATCGCGGTCGACCGGATGCACGCCGGTCGTGCCTTCGCCAGCAGCACCGTGACGATCAGCCAGGGCGACCGGCTGTGCGCCCGCTCGCTGGTGCTGCTGACCGCCGACGAGCCGGACTTCATCCGCCACGCCGACCCCGTCCCCGCCACCCCGGGGCCCGACGGCGCAGCACCCGCCGGCGACGGCGAGGGCGCCTGGCAGATCCGGATGGCCGGCGGCGTCGACGTCGACGACCCGGACGCGGTCGGCCCTCCCGACCTCGACGTCTGGAGCCGCTTCGCCGGCGCCCCCGACGACCCAGCCGTCGACCAGGCGCTGCTCGCCTTCGCCACCGACGGCTTCCTCATCGCCACCGCCATGCGGCCCCATCCCGGGGTCGGCCAGGCGCAGGCGCACGTCACCGTCGCGACCGGGGTGGTCAGCCACACGCTCACCTTCCACGAGCCGGCCCGGGCCGGGCAGTGGCTGCTGCTGTCGCATCACAGCCCCTACGCCGGGCGGGGCCGGTGCTACGGCACCGCCAACGTGTTCCGGGCCGACGGCGCGCTGGTCGCGTCGTTCGTTCAGGACGGCATGATCCGGCCCGCCGACGGCGCCACGGCCGGCTGACAGACCGGTTCTGGCAGCGTGCGTTGCAACCTCGCCCTGTGTTGTAATGGGGTTCTCCTGATGCGAGTATACGGTTCACGTGACCGCTGGCACAGAGGGGAGTGGCGATGGCTGACGCGGTCGTCGTGTCCACGGCCCGTACCGCGATAGGTACGGCGTTCAAGGGCACGCTCGTCGACGTCGACGCCTTCGCCCTGGGCACCCACGTGGTGGCCGAGGCGGTGCGCCGGTCCGGGGTCGACCCGTACCTCGTCGACGACGTCGTGCTGGGCGAGTCGCTCTACGGCGGTGGCGACGTCGCCCGCTACGCCGCCATCGAGGCCGGCCTCGACCACGTGGCCGGCGTGGCGCACAACCGGCACTGCGCGTCGGGCCTGGCGGCCGTGACCACCGCCGCCGCCACCATCCGTGCCGGCATGGACCGCGTCGTGGTCGCCGGCGGGGCGCAGTCGTCGTCGACGTCGCCGCGCTCGACCCGGCGGATCCCGGGCACCGACGACTGGGACGACTGGCTCTCGCCCACCCACCGCGACCGGCCGACCGCGCCCAACATGGACATGTCCATCACCGTCGGTTGGAACGCCGCCGTCGAGGCGGGCGTCACCCGCGAGGAGATGGACGCCTGGGCGCTGCGCTCGCACCAGCGCGCCATCGCGGGCATCGACGGGGGCAGCTTCACCGACGAGATCGCCCCCATCGACGTGGTCCGCCGCGACGGCACCCGGTCGACGTTCGCCGTCGACGAGCATCCCCGGCGCGACACGACCATGGCGAAGCTCGTGGCCCTCGAACCGCTCCACCCCGAGATCGACGGGTTCAGCATCACCGCGGGCAACGCCTGCGGCGCCAACGACGGTGCCGCCGCCCTGGTCGTGGCCGATCGCGACCTGGCCGAGGCGAACGGGCTCGAGCCGCTCGCCGCCGTCCGGGCCTGGGCGTCCGTGGGCGTGCCGCCCGAGCGCACCGGGCTGGCGCCGACCATCGCGATCCCCAAGGCGCTCGACCGCGCCGGCCTCACCGTGGGCGACGTGGCGCTGCGGGAGATCAACGAGGCCTTCGCGTCGATGTGCGTGGCGACGACGCGGATCCTCGGCATCGACGAGGACATCGTCAATGTCCTGGGCAGCGGTTGCAGCCTGGGGCACCCCATCGCCATGACCGGCGCCCGCATGGTCGTCACGCTCGTCCACGAGCTGCGCCGGCGGGGCGGCGGCACGGGCGTGGCCGCGATGTGCGCGGGCGGCGGGATGTCGACCGCGGTCGTGCTGGACGTGCCGGCGCCGTGATCTCGACCACAAGGAGGACACATGTCGCGGACGTGTCGTCCACGACCCAGGAGGAGCCACATGGATGAGCCGCAGGATGCGTCAGGGCGTCGCGGCGGGCTGAGCGGGCGATGGCTCGCGGTCGCCGTCGCGAGCGTGACGCTGCTGGTGGCCGGCGCGTGCGGCGGCGACGACGGCGACGCTGGCGCCGACGAGCCCGAGGACACCACGTCGGACAGCCCGGACAGCGCGGACCTGCTCGGACCGGAGGACCCGGCATCGGGGGAGCCGGTGCGCATCGGGATGGTGTCCGACGGCTCCACCGACGCCTTCGACAACACCGACGAGCTGCGCGCCGCCGAGGCGACGGCCGAGTACTGGAACACCCACCGGGGTGGCATCGGCGGGCGGCCGATCGAGGTCATCACGTGCGAGACGGGCGCCGATCCCGCCGTCGCCACCGACTGCGGGAACCAGATGGTCGAGGAGGAGGTCGTCGCGGTGGCGCTCAGCCAGTCGGCGGTCGCGGAGTCGGTCTGGGAGCCGCTGCACGCCGCCGGCGTCCCGACCCTCTTCTTCCAGACCAACGGCGAAGAGATGTTGGCCGACACCGAGACGAGCTTCGTCATGGCCAACCCGGTCGCCACGTTCTTCGGGGTGCCGCTCGCGGTGGCCGAGAGCGAGGACGCCGACAGGATCGCCTTCGTCAACATCGACGTGCCGGTGGCGCTCACGATGTTCGAGTCGGGGGCCGCCGACACGGTCGTGGACAACGCCGGGCTGACGTACGACCTCGTCAAGATCCCGCCGGGCACCGCCGACATGACCTCGCAGATGCAGCAGGTCGTCAGCAGCGGCGCGGACGTCGTGCACATCATCGGCAACGACGGGTTCTGCATCGCCGCCATCCAGGGCCTCAACGCCGTGGGCTACGAGGGCGAGATCACCTCGATCGCCCAGTGCATCACCGACGCCACCCGCGAGGCGGTGGGCGGCGACCTGCTCGAGGGCATCTCGATCACCTCCACCATGGCCGTGGGAGCGACCGACGACCCGGCGTACCAGCGCTACGAGGCGGTGATGGCCGCCTACGGCGACGACGTCGAGGACGTCGAGAACGCCCTCGGCATGGGCGCCTACACCGTGATGGCGTCGCTGGCCGCCGCGCTCGACGGGATCTCGGGTGAGATCACCCCGGCGACGGCCGCCGAGACGATCAAGTCGATGTCCGAGACCGACTTCCCCGGCGCCGACGGCCAGACGTTCCAGTGCGGCGGATCGCAGTACCCGGAGCAGCCGGCCGTGTGCTCGAACAACTCGCTGCGCGCCACGCTCGACGCCGAGGGCAGCCCCGCCAGCTACGAGGCCGTCGACGCGACGGACGTCCTGTCGTAGCCGGCCGGCCCCCGAGGGAAGGCCGACGCCGTGGACCACATCGCATCGCTGCTGCTCGGGCTCGGGAACGGCGGGGTGTTCGCCGCGCTCGCGCTCGCGCTGGTGATCACGTACCGCGCGTCGGGGGTGGTGAACTTCGCGACGGGCGCGGTCGCCCTGTACGTGGCCTACACCTACGCCGGCCTGCGGCGGGGCGAGCTGCTCGTCCCGATCCCGGGGCTGCCGAAGACCGTCGACCTCGGCCAGGAGCTCGGTCTGGCGCCGGCGGCGGCCATCTCGCTGGTCGTCGCCGCGCTGCTGGGGGCGGTGCTCTACCTGGTCGTGTTCCGCCCGCTGCGCGACGCGCCGCCCCTGGCTCGGGCGGTCGCGTCGCTCGGCGTCCTCGTGGTGCTGCAGGGCGTGCTGGCGATCCGGCAGGGCACCAACCCCGTGAACGTCGCCGCGATCTTCCCGACCGACCGCTGGGAGCTCGGATCCGTGATGGTCCTGGCCGACCGGTTCTACCTCGCGGTCACGATCGTCGGCCTGGCGTTGCTGCTGGCGGCCGGGTTCCGGTTCACCCGCTTCGGGCTGCTGACCCGGGCCACCGCCGAATCGCAGACGGGGGCGTACGTCAGCGGCGTGTCGCCCGACCGGATCGCGCTGGTCAACTGGATGATCAGCGCGGTGATCGCCGGCGTGGCGGGCATCCTCATCGCCCCGGTGAGCCCGCTGACCCCGGTGACCTACACGCTGTTCGTCGTCCCGGCGCTGGCGGCCGCCGTCGTGGGCCGGTTCCAGCACCTCGTGCCGATCGTGGCGGCCGGCCTGGCCATCGGCATGCTGCAGTCCGAGGCGCTGTCGCTGGCCGCCCAGCACTCGTGGATGCCCCAGACGGGGTCGGCCGAGCTCGTGCCGCTGATCGTCGTCCTCCTGGCGCTGGTCGTCGTCGGGGGCGGGATGCCGGTACGGGGCGGGCTGGTGCGCCAGCGGCTCGGGCGTGCGCCCCGGCCCCGGTCGCTCACCCTTCCCACCGTCCTCGGCGCCGGGATCGGGCTGCTCGCCCTGCTGCTCACCTCGGGAACGTGGCGCGCCGCGGTGATCGGCACGTTCATCGCCGCGATCCTGGGGCTCTCCCTCGTCGTCGTGACCGGCTACGCGGGGCAGGTGTCACTGGCGCAGCTGGCGCTCGCCGGCACGGCGGCGTTCACCCTCAGCGGCCTGACGCAGAGCTGGGAGGTCCCGTTCCCGTTCGCGCCGCTGCTGGCCGCGCTGGTGGCGACCGTCATCGGCGTCGTGGTCGGCCTGCCGGCCCTGCGGTTCCGGGGGCTGGTCCTGGGTGTGGTGACGCTGGCCCTGGCGTACGCCATCGAGGCCGTGTGGTTCCGCAACGCCGACATCGTGCCCAGCTCGGGTGCGCGGATCACGCCACCGTCGATGTTCGGCATCGACCTCGGGATCGGTGCGGGCCGGGCGTTCCCGCGGATCGAGTTCGGGCTGGTGTGCCTGGTCACGCTCGTCGCCGTCGCCCTGGGCGTGGCCGCCCTGCGGCGCAGCGCGCTCGGGTCGGCGATGCTCGCGGTGCGGGCCAACGAGCGCTCGGCGGCCGGGGTGGGCGTGAACGTCGTGCGGGTGAAGGTCCTCAGCTTCGCGCTGGCGTCGTTCATCGCCGGCCTGGGGGGCAGCCTCCTCGCCTACCGGCGCGGGGTGGTCACGTACGACTCGTTCACGGCCATCGGGGGGCTCGCCCTCCTGTCGACCGCCTACCTGGCGGGCGTCACCTCGGTGTGGGGCGGCCTCAACGCCGGCATCCTCGCCGGCACGGGCATCGTCTTCATCGCACTCGACCGCTGGGTCGACGTCGGGGCCTGGTTCAACGTCATCAGCGGCGTCCTCCTCATCGTGACGCTGATCACCAACCCGGAGGGCATCGCTGCCGCCGGCCACCGGCTCGCCGACCGCTGGGACCGATGGACGTCCCGCCTGCGAGCCGGCGATGCCGGCGCCGAGCCACCGGCGGTCTCCGTCGTCGAGCCCGTGACCCTCGCGCCGGTCGCCGCCGCGGACCGGGCGGACCGGGCCGCCGCCCTCCGGATCGACCACCTCACGGTCCGCTACGGCGGTGTGGTGGCCGTCAACGACGTGTCGCTCCGCGTCGACAGCGGCACGATCGTGGGGCTCATCGGCCCGAACGGGGCCGGCAAGACCAGCGTCATCGACGCCGTCACCGGCTTCGCCCCGGCGACGGGGTCCGTCGAGCTCGCCGGGCGGCGCCTCGACGGGCTCGCCCCCCACGCCCGGGTCCACGCCGGCCTCGCCCGCACGTTCCAGTCGCTCGAGCTCTACGACGACCTCTCCGTCGAGGAGAACGTCAGCGTGGCGGCCCTGGGCGGCCGCCGTGCCGACCGCGCCGCGGCCGTCGGCCGGGCGCTCGACAGCGTCGGGATCTCGGCCTTGCGCGAGCGGCCGGCGGGCGAGCTCAGCCAGGGCGAGCGCCAGCTCGTGTCGATCGGCCGGGCCTGCGTCTCCGGTCCGCAGGTGCTGCTGCTCGACGAGCCCGCCGCCGGGCTCGACGCCGAAGAGAGCACGTGGCTCGGCCAGCGCATCCGCGACATCTGCGCGGCGGGCGCCGCCATGCTGCTCGTCGACCACGACGTCAACCTCGTGCTGAGCGTGTGCGACCACGTCTACGTGCTCGACTTCGGCGCGGTCATCGCCGAGGGGCCGCCCGACGCGATCCGGGCCGACCGCGCGGTGGCCGAGGCCTACCTCGGCACGATGCACGACCCCGAGGCGGTGACCGCATGAGCGAACCTCGACCGCGGCTCGAGTGCCGGGCCCTCACCGGCGGCCGCGGCGCCACCGTCGTGTTCCGTGATCTCGACCTGGACGTCCAGGCCGGGACCGTGCTGGCGCTGCTCGGCCCGAACGGGGCCGGCAAGTCGACGCTGCTGCTCACGCTGGCCGGGCTGCTCCCGGCGCACGCCGGGCGGGCCAGCGTCGACGGGACCACGCTGCGCAACGGGAACGCCGTCGCCGCCAGCCGGGCCGGCGTCGTCCTCGTCCCCGACGACCGGTCGCTGTTCACCACGCTGACCGCCGAGGAGAACCTCGAGGTCGCCCGGTCCCGGGGCGGCCTCGCGCCCCGAGAGCTGATCGAGGTCTTCCCGGCCCTCGAGCGGCGCTGGCGCGTTCCGGCCGGCGCCCTCTCGGGTGGCGAGCAGCAGATGCTCGCCATGGCCCGGGCGCTGATCCAGCGGCCCAAGGTGCTGCTCGTCGACGAGATGAGCATGGGGCTGGCGCCGCTCGTCGTCGAGACGCTCTTCGCCACCGTACGCCGGATCGCCAGCGACCACGGCGCCGCCATCGTGCTCGTCGAGCAGCACGTCAAGCTCGCGCTCGACGTCGCCGACGAGGCCGCCGTGCTCAACCGGGGCACGATCGTCCTCCGGGGCCCCGCGGGCGAGCTGCGCGACGACGGTACGCAGATCGAGCGGGCCTACCTGGGCGAGCTCGAGGTGGTGCGACCCTAAGCTCGGCCGATGACCAGCTACGAGACGCTGTCGGTCACCAGGGACGACGGCATCGCCTGGGTGTCGCTCGACCGGCCGGCGGTGCGCAACGCCATCAACAAGCGGATGCAGGCCGAGCTGCACGAGCTGTGGCACGGCTTCCGCTACGACGACGACATCCGCTGCGTCGTGCTGACCGGTGAGGGCGACGCCTTCTGCACCGGCATCGACCGGGCCGAGGCGGTCTCGGAGGAGAACAACGCCGCCATGGCCGCGGGCGACTTCCCCGACTACCCGACGCCGTGGATGTACGACGATCCCGGCCGCGACGTCGGCCCCAAGACCTGCGACCTGTGGAAGCCGGTGATCGCGGCGGTGCACGGCATGGCGTGCGGGGGCGCCTTCTACCTCCTCGGCGAGGTGGAGTTCATCATCGCCGCCGACGACGCCGTGTTCTTCGACCCCCACGTCACGTACGGGATGACCGCGGCCTTCGAGCCGATGCAGATGCTGTCGAAGATGCCGTTCCCCGAGATCATGCGCCTGTCGCTGCTCGGCGCCCACGAGCGGATGTCGGCAGAGCGGGCCCGCGAGATCGGGCTGGTCACCGAGGTGGTGCCCCGTGACGAGCTCCGCGAGCGGGCCGGCTGGGCGGCGCGGGTCATCGCCGACGCACCGCCGCTGGTGGTCCAGGGCACGATGCGGGCCCTGTGGACCGCGCTGGAGGTGCCTCGCACCCAGGCGATCGGGCTCGCCAACCTGTTCACCCGCATCGGGTCGGACGCCGCCGCCTTCAAGGCCGGGCAGGACCGGTTCGCCTCGGGCGAGCGCCCGCGGTGGCGCCTGCGCTGACCGGCTCCCTCGGGGGCGCGATCAGCGCACGGCGTCGACCGGGACGCTGGCGTAGCCGGCGACGTTGGACATGTGCACCCGGCGCAGGCCGGCCTCGTCGACCTCCAGACGGCGCCAGCGCCGGGCGAGCTCCTCGACGGCGATGCGGCTCTCCATGCGGGCCAGCGCGGCGCCGAGGCAGCTGTGCACCCCGTGGCCGAAGCCGATGGCCACGTTGGGGGGACGCTCGACGTCGAAGTCGTCGGGGCGGTCGAACGCCCGCGGGTCTCGCGTCGCTGCCCCGGTGATGAGCAGCACCGGGTGACCGGCGGGGATCGTGCCGCCCTCGAAGGTGCGGTCCTCGACCGAGAACCGGCCCTGGTACTGGGACGGGGGCACGTAGCGCAGGATCTCCTCGACCGCCCGAGGGATCGTGGCGGGGTCGTCGAGGATCTTCTGCCACTGGTCGGGGTGCCGCGAGAACAGCACCGTGGCGTTGCCGACGAGCTTCGTGACGGTCTCGGCGCCCGCACCCCCGAGCAGGGTGGCGAAGCCGGCGATCTCGGCGTCGTCGAGGCCGGTCGCCACACCGTCGCCCCGGTCGACGGTGACCTGCGTCAGCCGCGACAGCATGTCGTCGGCCGGGTGCCGCCGCTTGTCGACGGCCAGGTGGAAGAAGTAGGCGCCCGACGCCCGGGCCGCCGCCACGCCCTCGGGCGTGGGGTCCATCCGGCCGGGCTCGCGGTGCAGGCTGATGTCGACCCACTCCCGCACCTGCTGGCGCTCGCCCTCGGGCACGCCCAGCATCCGCGAGATGATCTCGACCGGGAACAGCGCGGCGAAGTCGGCCACGACGTCGAAGCGGGTCTGGCCCTCGAGCCGGTCGAGGTAGCCGCAGACCACCTCGCGGATCATCGGTTCGAGCGCGGTGACGGCCCGGGGCGTGAACACCCGGCTCACGAGCTTGCGGAACCGGTCGTGCTCGGGCGGGTCCATCATGATGATGCTGCGGAAGCTGCGGATCAGCTCGGGGTCCTTCGACAGCGTCGAGAGGTCGACGCCGTGGGCGCTCGAGAACCCCTGCCAGTCGCGGTGCGCGGCCACGACGTCGTCGAAGCGGGACAGCGCGTAGAACCCGTACCGCTCGCTGTGGTAGACGGGCGCCTCGTCGCGGAGGCGCCGGTAGACGTCGGTGGGATCGTCGAAGAACTCGACGGAGAACGGGTCGAACTCGACGGCGACGGCGGTCATGGCGACGGGCGCCCCGGACTCGACGTGCCGGTCACGACGGCTGCATCGGCGCGGGGCGGGGCGCCACCGTGATGGACGGGACCGACAGGGTCGCACCGTCGCGCAGCACCGCGTCCACCACGGCCACCAGCCGCTCGACGTCCATCAGCGTGCCGCTGAGGTAGCTGCGCGCCGCCCAGGTCTGCACCACCTCCGCGGCCAGCTCGAGGTCCCACCCCTCGTTGAACTGGGTCCGCGCGTCGCCCTCACCGCCCGCGCAGTCGCCGACGACGAGCCGGGTGAAGCCGATGTCGGGGTGCTCGGCCCGCCAGGCCTCGACCAGCTTGTCGAGCGCCGCCTTGCTGACGGCGTACGCCCCCAGCCCGGGCCAGGGCGGTGTCTGCGACGCGCTGACCGACGAGAGGTAGACGGCGGCGCCGGTCGACGCCGTCAGGTGGGGGACGGCCGCCGCGGTGACCAGCGCCGCCCCGGTGACGTTGGTGTCGAAGACCCGCCGCCACGTGTCGGCGTCGGTGTCGACCAGCTTCACCAGCGGGCCGATCCCGGGCGCGTACACCAGGGCGTCGATCCCGCCGAGGCCCTCGGCCGCCTCGGCGACCGCCGAGCGGCACGACGCCGGGTCGGTGACGTCGCACTCGACGACGAGTGCGTCCGGGCCGGCCTGCTCGGCGGCGTCGTCGAGCCGTCCCCGCCGGCGGGCGAGCAGGGCCACCTGGGCGCCGCGCTGCGCGAGCCCCACTCCGATGCAGCGCCCGAGACCGCTCGAGGCGCCTACGACCACGGTTCGCACGTCACGACCCCTCCTCGTAAGTGACCCGAATGTTAGACCACAGGCCACATCCAGGGAAGGCGGACGGGGCCGCGGGCCCTGCGCCCTAGTGCCCGAGGAAGCCCCGCTCGAAGATGTGGGCGGCGGCGTCGATCGTGGCGGCGGGCCGCTCCTGGGCGCCGAACGTG
>DASTFE010000138.1:0-20749 GCA_035708905.1 Acidimicrobiales bacterium
AGCGCCACGGCCGGGCGGTCACGATCGCGCACCGACCAGGGGCGGCCGTCACCGTGGTCCGCGGGCGGTTCGCCCGCGCCACGATGACGTCCGCGACCTCGATGGCGGCGCTCACCGGCCAGCCCGGGCGGCTCTTCCGGCGCGTCGCGGCCGAGGTCGGGCCGGACGGGGGGGCCGTGCGGCGCTCGGGCAACGGCGCCGGGCGCTTCGTGTACCACGACCTGCTGCTCGCCGAGCGCCTCGCCGCCCGGGCCGAGGCCGCGACGTGACCGGGCCCAGGGGCTAGGGTCGGGCGTCCGGCGCCGGGCGTGGGCACGCGACCGGCGGTCGCACCATGGAGGGGGACCATGACCTGGGCGGGCGACGACCGATCCGGCGACCACGACCGAACCACCGGCGGCCGGCCCGGCGAGCCCGGGCGCACCACCGGCGGCCGGTCCGGCGACCACGACCGAACCACCGGCGACGGCCGGTCCGGCGAGCCCGGGCGCACCACCACGCGGCGCTCGTTCCTGGCCGGCGCCCTGGCGGCCGGCGCCGCCGCCCCGCTGGTCGGCTGGGGCCGGCCGGGCTGCGCGCCCGCGCCGGCCGGCCCACCGGCCGGCCTGCCCGGCGGCCTGTTCGCCCTGGGCGTCGCCTCCGGCGACCCGCTGCCCCACGCCGTCGTGATCTGGACCCGGCTGGCGCCGACACCGCTGGCCGGCGGGGGCATGCCCGAGGTCGACGTGCCGGTCCGCTGGGAGCTGTCGAGCGACGAGCGGTTCGGCCGCAACGTCAAGCGGGGCGACGCCGTGGCCTCGCCCCGGTGGGGCCACGCCGTCCACGTCGACGTCGGCGGCCTGCGTCCCGGCGCCTGGTACTTCTACCGGTTCATCGTCGGCGACCAGGTCAGCCCGGTCGGCCGTACCCGCACCGCCCCCGCTCCCGGCCACCGGCGGGACCGGCTGCGGTTCCTGTTCGCGAGCTGCCAGAACTGGCAGCAGGGCCACTGGCCCCTGTGGGCGCACGCCCCCGAGGACGATCCCGACGTCGTGGTGCACCTCGGCGACTACATCTACGAGGGCGGCGTGAGCTCCGGCGCGATCCGTCCCCACAACAGCCCCGAGGTCACGACGCTCGCGGCCTACCGCGACCGCTACGGCCTGTACAAGGGCGACCCGGCGCTGCAGGGCATCCACGCCGCCTGCCCGTGGATCGTCACCTGGGACGACCACGAGGTCGACAACAACTACGCCGGCCTGGTGCCCAGCATCCCGGGCGAGGTGCCCGACTTCGCGGCCCGGCGGGCCGCCGCCTACCAGGCCTGGTGGGAGCACCAGCCGGTGCGGCTGCCTGCGCCGACCGGGCCCGACCTCCCGATCCACCGGTCGTTCGACTGGGGGCGGCTGGCCCGGTTCCACGTGCTCGACACCCGGCAGTACCGCGACCCCCAGGCCTGCGCCGGGGCCCTCGGTCCCACCTGCGACGCCCGCACCGACCCGGCCCGCACACTGCTCGGCGCCGAGCAGGAGGCGTGGCTGGGTGCCGGCTTCGCCGGGTCGCGAGCCACGTGGGACGTCGTCGCCAGCCAGGTCGTGATGACGTCGATGCCCTTCGCGGGCTCGCTCTACAACCCCGACCAGTGGGACGGGTACGCGCCGGCCCGCACCCGGGTGCTCGACCTCATGGCCGCGGGCGGCGTCGAGAACGCCGTGGTGATCAGCGGCGACATCCACGCCGCAGGGGCGGCCGACCTGGTCGACGAGCTACCGGACGGCACGCCCTCCAGCGAGGCGCGGGGTACCGAGCTGGCGGGCGGGTCGATCAGCTCGACCTTCCCGCCCGAGCTGGCCGAGGTCGCCGAGCAGCTCATCCTGCAGCTCCCCCACGTCCACTTCGCCGACACCCGCCGCCGGGGCTACATGGTGTGCGATGCCACCGAGACCGAGCTGGTTACCCGCTACCAGGTGGCCGAGTCGACCCTGGTGCCCGACTCACCGGTCTCGACCGCGGCGACGTTCACGACGCTCGCCGGCGTCCCGGGCGTCCAGCCGTCCTGACGCCCGCCGCGGGTGCCAGCAGGCCGCGCGCGTCGGCCGCCGGGATCTCGCGGCCCTCGTCGACCAGCCGGTCGAACGACGCCGGCCCGAGGGCGTCCACGCACCGCGCCGTGATCTGCTCGATCTCCCGTTGCTCGGCCGGCGAGGGCGGTAGCTGCGCGACGCCCAGCTGGCGGTCGACCGCGCCGAGCAGCCGGGCCGCGTCCTCCCATCGCCCGTGCAGGCCGGCGGCCGCCGCGCCACCCTCCAGGGCGAACGCCGCGTCGCGCGGGTACCCCCCGGCGAGCGCCAGGTCCAGGGCCTTGGCGTGGAGGTCGAGCGCGCCGGCGGCGTCGCCCCGGACCACGGCCACCCGCCCGAGCTCGGACAGCACCGTCGTGAGGTAGATCGCGGCGGCGTCGCCCCGGTCGGCCTCGGCCGAGGCCACCAGCTCGCGCAGCCGGGTCTCGGCGGTGTCGAGGTCGCCGACCCGGCGGGCGGCGAACGCCAGCACCATCGCCGCCTGGATCTGCGTCGCGCGCACCCCCTGCTCGACCGCTAGCCGCATCGCCTGCGTGGCGAACGCCTCCGCGCGCTCGGGGTCGTCGCGCTCGAAGGCGATCCAGCCCGACCAGGCGAGCCCCGAGGCGACCTCCGACCAGAGACCCAGTCGCTCGGCGTCGCGCCGGCTCTCCTCGACGAGCCGCGCCGCGTCGCCCAGATCGCCCGCCAGCTCGGCGGCGGCAGCCTGCCAGGTCGCCGCCACGACCCGACCCCACCCGTCCCCGACCTGGCCGAACAGCTCGCCGGCCCGGGCACTCACGCCGGCCAGGCCCGCGACGTCGCTCCGGCTGTGGGCCAGCCACGACAGCCCGAGCAGCGCCACCGCCTGGCCCCAGCAGTCGCCCGCCTCCTCGCTGCGCCGGCGGGCACCGGCGAGCAGCGCCTCGACCCCCTCGATGTCGCCCGCGTCCAGGCTCGTGTAGCCGAGCAGAGCCATGGCCCGCGCCGCCGCCACCGGGTCGTCGAGCTCCCCGAGCGCGTCGAGCGCGGCGCGCCGGTGCGACACGGCGACCGGGTCGCCCTGCACCGACGCCACGACGGCCCGCCACACCAGGGCGCGGGCCGCGGCCGGGGAGCCGGCGCGCCCGGCGGCGTCGTCGCCCGCCAGCGCCCGGTCGAGCGACCGCCGGGCCTCGCCGAGTCGGCCCCGCAGCAACCAGTACCAGCCGAGCGCGGCGGCGAGGCGCCGCGCGTCCTCGGCTCCGCCCTCGCCCACGGCCGTGTCGAGAGCCACCCGCAGGTTGGCGCTCTCGGCGTCGAGGCGGTCGAGCCATGCCACCTGGTCATCGCCGTAGAGGTGGGCCTCGGCTCGCTCGGCGTGGCCCAGGTGGAACTCGAGGTGGCGTCGCCGCACGGCGGCCATCTCGCCGGCCTCGGCCAGGCGGTCCGCTGCGTAGGCGGCGACCGACTCGAGCAGGTGGTAGCGGGGGCCCGCGGGCCCGTGCACGGCGACGACGAGCGAGCGGTCGACCAGCCGGGCGACCACGCCTGCCACCGCGCGGGCCGGCAGGTCAGGGCCCGAGCACACGGCTTCGGCGGCGTCGAGCCCGCAGCCGTCGGCGTGCACGGCCAAGCGCCGCAGCACGCACCGCTCGTCGTCGTCGAGCAGGTCCCAGCTCCAGCCGATGACGGCCCCGAGCGTGCGGTGCCGGAGCGGTCCGCCGCGCCGGCGTCCACCCAGCAGCCAGACTCGGTCGCTCAGCCGGGCCAGCACGTCGGTGAGCCCCAGCGACGGGACCAGGGTCGCCGCCAGCTCGAGCGCCAGCGGCAGGCCGTCGAGCCGGCGGCACAGCGCGGCGACCAGCGGCGCGCTCTCGGCGTCGACGGTGACGTCGGCGCCGGCGGCGCGGGCGCGCTCGACGAGCAGCCGGACGGCGCTGGCCCGCGCGACCGCCTCGACGTCGCCCTGGTGCTGCTGGTCGGGGGTGACGAGCGGGCGCACGGTGCGGGCCACCTCGCCGTCCACGCCGAGGCGCTCGCGGCTCGTCGCCAGCACCGTGACGTCGGGCGCCGTGCGCAGCAGGTCGTCGACGAGCTGGGCCACCGTGTCGATGATCTGCTCGCAGTTGTCGAGCACGACGAGGGCGCGGTGGTCGCGCAGGGCCTCGGCCAGCCGGTCGACGGGTCCCGCCCGGGCCTGGAGGTCGGTGGCCTGGCGGATGGCGAGGGTGGCCATCACCACCTCGGCCAGGGCGTCGGGCGAGTCGCGGGCGGCGCCCCGCTCGATGCCGGCCAGCTCGACCAGCCAGGTGCCGTCGGGAAAGCCCTCGGCGCCACGACGGGCGGCGGCCAGCGCCAGGCTGGTCTTGCCGACACCACCAGGACCCGTCAGGGTGACCAGGCGCTCCGCCGCCAGGGCACCGGCGAGGGCGTCGAGGTCGGCCTCGCGCCCGATCAGCGCCGTCCGCGGCGCGGGCAGGTTCGACGCCCGCCGCTGCCGCACGGGAGCCGGCCCGGCGAGGGAGGGGTCCTGCACCAGGACGGCGTGCTGGAGGGCCAGCGCCTCGGGGCTGGGGTCGAGGCCCAGCTCCTCGGCCAGGGCGCGGCGGTAGCGCTCGAAGCTGTCGAGCGCGTCGGCCTGCCGTCCCGACCGGTGGAGGGCGAGCACGTGAGACAGCCGCAGCCCCTCGCGCCACGGGTGCGCCTCGACGAGCTCGGTGAGCTCGTCGGCCACGAGGGCATGGTCGCCGAGGTCGAGCCGGGTGCGGGCCAGCATCTCGTGCGCGGTGAGCCGCAGCTCGCCGAGCCGGGCGACCGCGGCCCGGGCGAACCCGGCGTCGGCGAACTCGCTGTACGCCGGCCCCCGCCACAGCGCGAGCGCACGGGTCAGCGTGTCCACGACGACCATGGGGTCGGCCGCGCCCTGGGCGGCCTCCACCAGCGTGGCGAACTCGACCGCGTCGATGGCCGCCGGATCGACCGCCAGCTCGTAGCCGGGCGGCGGCGACCGCACGAGCGCCCGGGCGCCCGGCTCGGCGGCCTCGAGGGCTCGGCGGAGCTGCGACACCTTGGACGACAGCGTGCCCGCCGGGTTGCGGCTCTCGGGGCTCTCGCCCCACAGGTCGTCGATCAGGCGGTCGGCGGTGACCGGCTCGCCGACGTGGAGTGCCAGGTCGGCGAGGACAGCCCGCACCTTGACCCCCGAGATCGGGACCGCATCGCCGGCGTCGGTCCAGGCCGTGATCGGCCCCAGGACGCCGAATCGCATGGTGGGGACGGTAGTGCAGCCGCCCCGGTCGGCTCGACGGTGACGGCGGCGGGCGACCGTCAACAGACCGTCAACGGCCCTCGCGAAGGTGGCCGGCGACAAGCCGACACACCACACCGAACCCGAGAGGTGGCAACCCGTGCGCAAGACCAAGCTCCAGCTCCAGATCAGCGTCGACGGCTACATGGCCGGCCCGAACGGCGAGATGGACTGGCTGACGATCCCCTGGACCGACGACCTCAACAGCTACGTCGACGACATCTGGAAGCCCGTGGACACCATCGTTCTGGGCCGCAAGCTCGCCGAGGGGTTCATCCCCGCCTGGGAGGCGGGGCCGGAAGGCGAGGACCAGGCGTCGATCGACAAGATGAACGACACGCCCAAGGTCGTGCTCTCCAACAGCCTCACCGAGTCGCCCTGGAAGAACGCCGCCGTCACCGGCGGCGACCTGACCGAGATCGTGAACGAGCTCAGGTCCCGGCCGGGAGGCGACATCATGGTCGCCGGCGGCGGGACGCTGGTGCGGGGCCTGATCGCCGAGGGGCTGCTCGACGAGCTCCACCTGTTCGTCAACCCGACCGCGCTCGGCGCCGGCATGCCCGTGTTCCCCCGGCTCGACGCCCACCAGCGGCTTCGCCTCGTCGCCTCCCGGCCGTTCGGCTGCGGGATCACGGCGCTCCACCTCGAACCCGAGCGTTCGTGAGCGCTCCTGCCCGGCCCGGTCCCCCACTTGGGGCCGGGCCCACGGGGCCGCCCGCGCCGATGGGCGTCTACGGCAGGGTCAGGATCTGGGGGCCGGCGTCGGTGACGGCGACCGTGTGCTCCCAGTGGGCGGCGCGCGAGCCGTCGACGGTCACCACCGTCCACCCGTCGTCGAGCACGACCGTGGCGCTGCTCCCCGCGCAGACCATGGGTTCGACGGCGAACACGTCCCCCACCGACACCCGCTTGCCCCGCCCCCGGCGGCCGTGGTTGGGCACGTCCGGTGGCTCGTGCATGGCCGTGCCGATGCCGTGACCCACGTAGTCGCGCACCACGCTGAACCCCGCCCGCTCGACCGTGGCCTGCACGGCGGCGCCGAGGTCGCCCAGCCGGCTGCCCGGCACCAGCGTGGCGATGCCGGCCTCGAGCGCCGACCGGGTCACCGAGATCAGCCGCTGGGACTCCGCGTCGATCTCGCCCACGGCGGCGGTGAAGGCCGCGTCACCGTGATAGCCGTCGACGACGGCCCCGCAGTCGATCGAGACGATGTCGCCGCTGGCCAGGGCCCGGTCGCCCGGGATGCCGTGCACCACCACCTCGTTGACGCTGGCGCAGATCACCGCCGGGTAGCCGTGGTAGCCGAGGAAGTTCGACGTCGCCCCCCGGCGGGCCAGCACGTCGCGGGCGACCCGGTCGAGGTCGCGCAGCGTCACACCCGGGTGCAGCACCTCGCGGATGCGCTCGTGCATCTCGGCCACCACCCGGCCGGCGCGGCGCATGGTGCGGATCTCGTCAGCCGAGCGTCGACCCACACGCGTGGCCCGTCAGTTGCGGCGCCGCTGGTCGATCGCCTCGAGCAGGCGCTCGGTCACCTCGTCGGCCGTGCCGTCGCCGTCGACCACCGCCATCAGCTTGCGTTCGCGGTACCACTCGATGAGCGGGGCGGTGTTGGCCTCGTACGCGGCCAGGCGCTTGGCGATCGCCGCGGGCGTGTCGTCCTCGCGCTGCACGACGTCTCCGCCGCAGTTGTCGCACACCCACCCGTACTTGGGCGGGGAGTCGACCGAGTAGTTGGCGGCGCAGTCCTCGCAGACCCGGCGGCTGGCCAGCCGGTCGAGCACGACCTCGGTGGCCACGTCGAGGTCGACGACCACGTCGAGCGGGCGCGCTGCGGTGATCTCGGCCAGCGCCTCGGCCTGACCGACCGTGCGGGGGAACCCGTCGAGGATGTAGCCCCGCTCGGTGGTGTCGTCGCGGCAGAGCCGCTCGTCGACGATGCCGATCATGAGGTCGTCGGGCACGAGGTTGCCGGCGGCCATCAGCTCGCTGGCCTTGAGACCCAGCTCGGTGCCTTCGCGCACGGCGGCCCGCAGCATGTCGCCGGTCGAGATGTGAGGTACCACGTAATGGCGTGAGAGCCGCACGCATTGGGTGCCCTTGCCGGCGCCCTGGCGACCCAGCATGACCATGCGCACGCCCACGGTCACTGCAGGAACCCCTCGTAGTTGCGCATCATCAGCTGGCTGTCGATCTGCTTCATCGTCTCGAGCGCCACGCCCACCGCGATGAGGATGGACACGCCGCCGAACGCGAAGGCCTGCACGTCGGCCACCGCCAGCAGCAGCGACGGCAGCAGGGCGATGGCGGCGATGAACACGGCGCCGGGCAGCGTGATGCGGGCCAGGATCTTGGCCAGGTACCGCTCGGTCTGCGGCCCGGGGCGGATGCCGGGGATGAACCCGCCCTGCTTGCGGATGGTGTCGGCCTGCTTGTGCGGGTCGAAGGCGATGGCCGTGTAGAAGTACGCGAACCCGATGATCAGCAGGCCGTAGACGATGATGTAGAAGATCGAGTCGGGCTGGACCAGGTTGTCGTTCACCCACTCCTGCACCGACACGCCCCAGCTGCCCGGGTTGGACGGCAGCACCTGGGTCGCCAGCAGCGGCAGGTACAGCATCGAGCTGGCGAAGATGATCGGCACGACGCCCGACTGGTTGACCTTGAGCGGGATGTAGGTGCTCTGCCCGCCGTACATCCGCCGTCCGACGACCCGCTTGGCGAACTGCACGGGGATGCGCCGCTGCCCGTTCTCGACCACGACGATGGCGACGAGCACCAGCAGGAACAGGGCGATCAGCGGCACCAGCAGCCCCCAGCCCTTGGTGGCCCGGATCTGCGCGAACTGCGAGGGGATGCTCGAGACCACGCTGGCGAAGATCAGCAGCGACATGCCGTTGCCGATGCCCCGCTGGGTGATGACCTCGCCCATCCACATCAGCAGGGCGGTGCCGGCCGTGAGCACCAGCACGACCAGCATCACGCGGGGCGCCGTGAAGTTGGGCAGCACGTCGATGTTGGTGGGGTTGCTCGCGCCGCCGAGCAGGCCCCCGCCGCCGTTGTGGAACAGGAACGCCAGCGCGGTCGACTGCAGCACCGCGATGGCGATCGTGAGGTAGCGCGTCCACTGCGTGATCTTGCGCTGGCCGATCGGTCCCTGCTGCTGCCACTCCTCCAGCTTGGGGATCACCACCGTCAGGATCTGCATGATGATCGAGCTGGTGATGTAGGGCATCACGCCGAGGGCGAACACCGCGAAGTTGGTCAGCCCGGCACCCGAGAAGAGCTGCAGGTAGGCGAGGACGCCGCCCGACTCCTCCGACTGCCGCTTGAGCGACTCGATCGCATCGAGGTCGATGCCCGGGGCGGGCACGTACGACCCGAACCGGTAGAGGGCGATCATGGCCAGCGTGAACAGGATCTTGTTCCGGAGGTCGGCGACCCTGAACATGTTCCGCAGGCTGGACAGCACGGTTGTTTCCCTTCAGCGGCGTCGACCGGGCTCCGGCGCAGCACGTGGCGACCGATCCCGCCAGTCTTGCCGGTGACCGCCGCCGGAGCGCAATCGCGCACCCGGCGTGCGGACGCCGGCCTGGTTGCGAACGATCAGCGGTTGGCGAACTGGTTGCCCTTGGCGGGCGGTCGGCGGTCGCCCCACGGGAGGGGCACCACCTCGACGCTGCCACCGGCCGCCGTGATGGCCGCTTCCGCGGCTTTGGAGAAGGCGTGCGCCTTGACCGTGACGACCCGCGTCAGCTCGCCCCGCCCGAGCACCTTGACCAGGGCGCCCTTGCCGACGAGGCCCTTGCCGTGCAGCACCTCGGGAGTGACCTCGTCGAGGCCCGACGCCTCGATCACGTCGAGGTTGACCGCCTGGTACTCGACCCGGAAGGGGTTGTTGAAGCCCCGGAGCTTGGGCACCCGCATGTGCAGCGGCATCTGGCCGCCCTCGAACGCGGTGGGGACCTTGCTGCGGGCCTTCTGGCCCTTGATGCCGCGGCCGGCCGTCTTGCCGCCCTTGCCGCCGATGCCCCGCCCGACGCGCTTGGCGCGCTTGTTGGACCCCGGGGCGGGCTTGAGGTCGTGGACCTTGATGGTCATGACTGGTCCTCCGCTTCCTCGACCCGGATGAGGTGGGGGACCTTGGCGATCATCCCCCGGATCTCGGGCCGGTCGGGCAGGGTGCGGGACTTGCCGATGCGCCCCAGGCCCAGGGCGCGCAAGGTGCCGCGGTGCTTGGGCTTGGCGCCGATCGCCGACCGGACCTGCGTGACGGTGATATCGGCCATCACACCTGCTCCGGCTCGAGGCGGGCGCGCTCGCTCTCGCGGTAGGCCTGCACCAGCGCGCCCGGGAACAGCTCCTCGGGCGACTTGCCGCGCAGCTTGGCCACCTCGTCGGGGCGCTTGAGCGCCTTGAGGCCGGCGATGGTCGCCCGGGCGACGTTGATGTGGTTGGACGAGCCGAGCGACTTGCACAGCACGTCGCGGATGCCGGCCTCTTCCAGGATGGCGCGGGCCGCGCCCCCGGCGATGACGCCCGTGCCGGGGGCGGCGGGCTTCATGAACACCCGCCCGGCACCGGTCTCGCCGATGACCGGGTGGACGATCGTCGTGCCGGCCAGCGGCACCTTGAACAGGTTCTTGCGGGCCTCCTCGGTGCCCTTCTGGATGGCGAGGGGCACCTCCTTGGCCTTGCCGTAGCCGAGGCCGACCCGGCCGTTGCCGTCGCCGATCACGACCAGGGCCGTGAACGAGAAGCGACGGCCGCCCTTCACGACCTTGGCGACGCGGTTGATGTTGATGACGCGCGACTCGTGCAGCGTGGCGTCGCCCGAGGCGCGCGGGTTCTCGCGCGGCTCGCGCTGGCGCTCACGTGAGCCGCGACCACCACCGGATCCGTTGGCCATCAGAACTCCAATCCTGCTTCGCGTGCCGCCTCGGCCACGGCCGCCACGCGGCCGTGGTAGAGGAAGCCGCCCCGGTCGAAGACGACCCGCTCGACACCGGCCTCCCTGGCGCGCTCGGCCACGAGGCGGCCGACCTTCGCGGCGGCCTCCTTGTTGGACGAGCCCTCGCGCAGGGCGGACTCGAGGGTCGAGGCCGCGGCCAGGGTGGTGCCGGCGCGGTCGTCGATGACCTGGGCCGAGATGTGCTTGTTCGAGCGGAAGACGGCGAGGCGAGGCCGCTCGGCCGAGCCCCGGACGTGCTTGCGCACCCGGTGGTGACGCCGGAGGCGGGCGTCGCGCTTCTGCTTGGCGCTGCTGCTCATCACTTACCTGCCTTGCCGGCCTTGCGCTGGACGTACTCGCCGGCGTAGCGCACGCCCTTGCCCTTGTAGGGCTCGGGCTTGCGCCACGCCCGGATGTCGGCGGCGACCTGGCCGACCGTCTCCTTGTCGATGCCCGACACGACGATGCGGTTGGGGGCGGGCACCTCGAAGGTGATGCCGTCAGGGGCCGTCACGTTCACGGGGTGGCTGAAGCCGAGCGCCAGCTCGACCGCGCCCGGGCCCTTGGCCGTGGCCCGGTACCCGACGCCGACGATCTCGAGCTCCTTGCGGAAGCCCTGGGTGACGCCCTGGACCATGTTGTTGACCAGCGACCGCACGAGGCCGTGCATCGCCCGGTTCCGGCGCTCGTCGTCGGGCCGCTCGACCACCAGCACCTCGCCGTCCTGGCGGACGGTGATGGCGCCGGGGATGTCGCGCTCGAGCGTGCCCTTGGGGCCGCGCACGGTGATGTGCTGCCCGGCGAGCGACACGTCGACGTCGCTGGGCACGGGGATGGGGGACTTGCCGACACGACTCATGCGATCACCACACGAAGCACAGGACCTCGCCGCCCACGTTGCGCTTGCGCGCCTCGCGGTCGGACAGCAGTCCCTGGCTGGTCGAGAGGACGGCGACGCCCAGCCCGCCCAGGACCCGGGGGACCTGGGACGACTGCGAGTAGACGCGCAGCCCGGGCTTGGACACCCGCTTGATGCCCGAGATGGTGCGGGCACGGTCGGGGCTGTACTTCATGCGGACGTGCAGCGTGCGGCCCGGCCGGCCGACGTTCTCCTCCACGTCGTACGACTCGATGTAGCCCTCGGCCGCGAGCACGCCGGCCAGCGCCTCCTTGAGCTTGCTGGAGGGCATGCGCACGTCGTCGTGCATCGCGGTGTTCGCGTTGCGGATGCGGGTGAGCATGTCGGCGATGGGGTCGGTCATGGTCATGAGTCGTCTCCCCTCACCAGCTCGCCTTCGTGACGCCGGGCAGCTCGCCGGCGTGCGCCAGCTCGCGCAGGCAGACGCGGCAGAGCCCGAACTTGCGGAACACCGCGCGCGGCCGGCCGCACCGGCGGCAGCGGGTGTACGCCCGCACCTTGAACTTGGGCTTGCGCTGCTGCTTGTTGATGAGCGCTTGCTTCGCCATGTCTCACTGACCCTCGCGCTTGAACGGGAAGCCCATCGCCAGCAGCAACGCCCGCCCGTCGGCGTCGGTGCCGGCCGTCGTGACGATGGTGATGTCCATGCCACGGGGCTGGTCGATGCTGTCGTAGTCGATCTCGGGGAACACGAGCTGCTCCGTGAGACCGAACGTGTAGTTGCCGTTACCGTCGAACGACCGGGGGTCGAGGCCCCGGAAGTCGCGGATGCGGGGGATGGCGATCGAGATCAGCCGATCCATGAACTCCCACATCCGGTCGCCCCGCAGGGTGACCTTCGCCCCGATCGCGTTGCCCTCGCGCAGCTTGAACCCGGCGATCGACTTCTTGGCCCGGGTCACGACCGGCTTCTGCCCGGTGATCGTGGTGAGGTCGCGCACGGCGCCCTCGAGCAGCGACGCCTGGGCGGTGGCGTCGCCGACGCCCATGTTGACGACGATCTTGGTGAGCCGCGGCACCTGCATGACGTTGCCCAGCTCGAGCTGCTGCTTGAGCTGGTCGCGCAGCGTGGCGTCGTAGCGGGCCTTGAGCCGGGGCACGACCCGTTCCTGGGTCTGCGTGCTCATGCGATCTCACCTCCGCACTTCTTGCAGACGCGGACCTTGCCGCCCGAGGCGTCGACCTTGAAGCCGACCCGGGTGGGCTTGCCGCACGACGGGCACACCAGGGCGACGTTGGACACCTGGATCGGCATGTCCTTGTCGATGATGCCGCCTTGCTGCGTCGTGCGGGTGGGCCGCTGGCTCTTGCGGGCGACGTTGACGCCGTCGACGATCACCCGGCCCTTGCGGGGCAGGGCACGCATGACCTCGCCCTCCTTGCCCCGGTCCTTGCCGGTGAGCACGCGGACGCGGTCGCCCTTGCGGATCTTCAGACCTGCCATCACAGGACCTCGGGTGCGAGCGAGACGATCTTCATGAACCGCTTGTCGCGCAGCTCGCGGCCCACCGGGCCGAAGATGCGGGTGCCGCGCGGGTTGCGGTCGGGGTTGATGAGGACGGCGGCGTTCTCGTCGAAGCGGATGTAGCTGCCGTCGGGGCGGCGCCGCTCCTTCTTGGTGCGCACGACCACGCACTTGACGACGTCGCCCTTCTTGACGGCGGCGCCGGGGATGGCGTCCTTGACCGTGGCCACGAAGATGTCGCCGATCGAGGCGTAGCGGCGGCGCGAGCCGCCGAGCACCTTGATGACGAGCACCTCCTTGGCGCCGCTGTTGTCTGCCACCTTGAGGCGGCTCTCCTGCTGGATCATGGGACTACTTCGCCCTCTCGAGGATCTCGACCAGCCGCCACCGCTTCTGCTTGGACAGCGGGCGGGTCTCGGCGACGCGGACGCGGTCGCCGGGGCGCAGCTCGTTGTTCTCGTCGTGCGCGTACAGGCGGCTGGTGCGCACCATCGTCTTCTTGTAGAGCGGGTGCGGCTTGCGGGTCGTGACGACCACGACCGCGGTCTTGTCCATCGTGGTCGAGGCCACGACGCCCTCGCGGACCTTGCGGGCGGCCCGGCCGGTGGTGGGCTCTGCCATCACGCGTTCTCCTCGATCAGCGCCTCGGCGGCCGCGATCTCGCGGGCCCGCAGCTCGGTCTCGAGCCGGGCGATGTCCTTGCGCACCTGGCCGAGGCGCGCGTAGTTGCTGAGCTGGCCGGTGGCCAGCTGGAAGCGGAGCTTGAACAGCTCGTCCTTGGCCTCGGCCAGCCGGTCGACGAGCGTGCCGTCGTCGATGTCGTGGAAGCTGGTCCTGGCCATCAGAGCGCCTCCTCCTTGGCGACGAAGCGGGCCTTGATGGGCAGCTTCTGGATGGCGCGGTCGATCGCGGCCCGGGCGATGGCGGCGTCGGGATACGACAGCTCGAACAGCACCCGGCCCGGCTTGACCACGGCGACCCACTTCTCGGGGTTGCCCTTGCCGGAGCCCATGCGGGTCTCGGCCGGCTTCTGCGTGACCGGCTTGTCGGGGAAGACCGTGATCCACACCTTGCCGCCACGCTTGATGTGGCGGGTCATGGCGATGCGCGCGGCCTCGATCTGGCGGGCGGTGATCCACCCGGGCTCGAGCGCCTGGATGCCGTACTCGCCGAAGTTGACCTCGTTGCCGCCCGAGGCGGCGCCCTTCATCCGGCCCCGGTGGTGCTTGCGGTGCGCGACCTTGCGCGGCATCAACATCTCACTCGTCTCCCGGTCGGAAGTGGGGCGTCTCGGAGTGGTCGTGCACCCGGCGCTCGATCTCCTCTTCCTCGGCCAGCAGGCGCTCGAGCTCGGGATCGGCCTCCTTGATGAGGGGCTCGTTCTCGGCGGCGGGCGCCTCCTCGACCGGTGCGTCGGCAGGCCGGCGGCGGCCGGCGGCCGACGACACGACCCGCTTGCCGCCCGGCTGGGCCGCACCCGAGGTCTCGCCGACGGCCATGGCGGCCTCACGGGAGATCTTCTCCTCGCTCTGCGAGCGGTACGGCAGGACGTCGCCCTTGTAGAGCCAGACCTTGACGCCGATGCGCCCGGCGGTGGTGCGGGCCTCGCGGAAGCCGTAGTCGATGTCGGCGCGCAGCGTGTGGCGGGGGACGCGGCCCTCGCGGTAGCTCTCGGTGCGGGCCATCTCGGAGCCGCCGAGACGGCCCGAGCACTGCACCTGGATGCCCTGGGCGCCGGCCTTCTGCGCGTTCTGCACGGCGCGCTTCATCGCCCGGCGGAAGGCGACGCGGGCGGCGAGCTGGTCGGCCACGCCCTGGGCGATCAGCGCGGCGTCGAGCTCGGGCTGCTTGATCTCCTGGATGTTGAGCTGCACCTTGGGGTTGCCGGTGATCTTGGCCAGGCCGCCCCGCAGGCGGTCGGCCTCGCTGCCCCGGCGACCGATGACGATGCCGGGCCGGGCGGTGTGCACGTCGACCCGCAGGCGGTCGCGGGTGCGCTCGATCTCGACCCGGCTGATGGCCGCGTGCGGCAGCTGCGTCATCAGGTAGTCGCGGATCTTCCAGTCCTGGATGACGTTGTCGCTGTACTCCTCGCGGTCAGCGAACCAGCGCGACTTCCAGTCGGTGGTGACGCCCAGGCGGAAGCCATAGGGATTGACTTTCTGGCCCACTACTTCGTCTCCTCGTCGCCGGCGTCGGCGACGTCGTCGTCCTGGTCTTCGGCCTCGGCGGCCTCTTCGGCCTCGTCGACCATCTCGTCGGTGGGCTCGCCGGTGGCGGGCTCGTCCTCGACCATCTCGTCCTCGACCACCTCGTCCTCGACCACCTCGTCCTCGACCGGCTCGTCGACGACCTCGTCGGCCGGTGCCTCGTCGGTGGGGGTCTCGTCGGCGGGAGCGACCTGCTCGCCGCGGCTGCGGGCGACGCGGGCCCGGCGCGACTCCTGCGAGCGGCGACCGCGGCGCGACGGCGCGGCGGCGCCGGTCGCCTGCTGGCGGGCCTCGACCCGGGCGGCCATCTCGGCCGGCATCGGGCTGACGATGATGGTGATGTGGCACATCCGCTTGCGGATGCGGGTGGCCCGGCCCCGGGCCCGCGGGCGCCAGCGCTTGAGCGTCGGGCCCTCGTCGGCGAAGCACGCGGCGACGTACAGCGAGTCGCCGTCGAGCTCGTCGTTGTGCTCGGCGTTGGCCACGGCCGAGGCCAGGCAGCGGGCCACGACCTCGCTGGCGCCGCGCTCGGTGAAGCGCAGCACGTCGGCGGCCTCGGCCACCGGCAGGCCCCGGATGAGGTCGAGCACCTCGCGGGCCTTGGTGGCCGACATGCGCACGTAGCGCACCTGGGCGCGGGTGCCGGGCCGCTCGTTGGTGCGGGTGGCGGGCATCATCGCCTCCCCCGCGCGGCCTTCTCCATGCCGGCGTGGTAGCGGAACGTGCGGGTGGGGGCGAACTCGCCGAGCTTGTGCCCGACCATCGCCTCGGTGACGTAGACCGGCACGTGCTTGCGACCGTCGTGGACGGCCACGGTGTGGCCGACCATGTCGGGGATGATGGTCGAGCGGCGGGACCAGGTCTTGATGACCTTCTTCTCGCCCTTGGCGTTGAGCGCGTCGACCTTGCGCAGCAGGTGCTCGTCGACGAACGGGCCCTTCTTGAGTGAACGCGGCACAGCAGTTACCTCCGCGAGCCGCGGGTACGGCGGCGACGCACGATGAGCTTGTCGGACGGCTTGTTCTTCTTGCGGGTGCGGCCCTCGGGCTGCCCCCACGGCGACACGGGGTGGCGGCCGCCCGACGACTTGCCCTCGCCGCCGCCGAGCGGGTGGTCGACCGGGTTCATGGCGACGCCGCGGGTCTGGGGGCGGACGCCCTTCCAGCGGTTGCGGCCGGCCTTGCCCACCTTGATGAGCTCGTGCTCGGCGTTGCCCACCTCGCCCACCGTGGCCCGGCAGTCGATCGACACGCGGCGCATCTCGGTCGAGGGCAGGCGCAACGTGGCGTACGCGCCCTCCTTGGCCAGCAGCACGACGGACGACCCGGCCGAGCGGGCCAGCTTGCCACCGCCGCCCGGCTGCAGCTCGATGTTGTGGACCGTGGTGCCCACGGGGATGTAGCGCAGCGGCAGGGCGTTGCCGGCGCGGATCTCGGACCCCTGGCCCGACTGGAGGCGGTCGCCCACCTTCACGTCGCGGGGCGCCAGGATGTAGCGCTTCTCGCCGTCGAGGTAGTGCAGCAGCGCGATGCGGCACGACCGGTTGGGGTCGTACTCGACGGCGGCCACCACGGCGGGCACGCCGTCCTTGTCGCGGCGGAAGTCGACGACGCGGTAGCGCTGCTTGTGACCGCCGCCGCGGTGGCGGGCGGTCTTGCGGCCGTGGACGTTGCGGCCCCCGGTCGAGCTCTTCTTGCCGACCAGCGACTTCTCGGGCCGGTCTCGGGTGATGTCGGCGAAGTCGGCGACCGTCTGGAACCGGCGACCCGGGCTGGTGGGCTTGCGCTTGCGGAGTGGCATGGCTCTCAGTCCTGGAAGAGGTCGATCGTGTCGCCCTCGGCGAGGGTGACGATCGCCCGCTTGGTGTCGGGACGCTTGCCGTAGGTGAACGTGCGGCGGTTGCGCTTGCGCTTGCCCTGCCGGTTGAGCGTGTTCACCTTGGCGACCTTGACGCCGAAGATGCGTTGCACGGCGTCGCGGATCTCGGGCTTGGAGGCCGAGGGGTGCACCGTGAAGGTGTAGACCCCCTCCTCCATCAGGGCGTAGGACTTCTCGCTCACCACGGGGGCGACGATCACGTCTCGCGGATCCTTCATGTGTCTTCGCTCCCCTTGGTGGCCGGCAGCGAGTCGCGGGTGAACACGACCCAGTCGCTCACCAGCACGTCGTAGGCGTTGAGCTCGCCGGGCGACAGGACGTGGACGTGCTGCAGGTTGCGCAGGCTCTTCCACACCGGCAGGTCGGCTTCGTCGCGGCCGAGCACCACGAGCACCCGCCCCTCGACGCCGAGGTGGCCGAGCACCTCGAGCGCGGCCTTGGTGCTGGGCGTGTCGATGCCCCACGAGTCGAGCACGATGACCTTGCCGTCGGCCCGGCGGTCGGACAGGGCCGACGCCAGGGCGAGGCGGATCATCTTCTTCGGTGTGCGCTGCCGGTAGCTGCGGGGCTTGGGGGCGTGGCTGACGCCGCCGCCCCGCCAGTGCGGGGAGCGGATCGAGCCCTGGCGGGACCGGCCGGTGCCCTTCTGCCGCCACGGCTTGGCGCCGCCGCCTCGGACCTCGGCCCGGGTGAGGGTCGACTGGGTGCCGGCCCGCCGGGCGGCGAGCTGGGCGGTGACGACCTGGTGCATGACGGCCACGTTGGGCTCGACGTCGAACCAGGCGTCGTCGAGGTCGACCGAGGTGCGGGAGGCCTTGCCGGCCGCGGTGGTGAGCTTGAGGCTGGCCATCGCCCTACTTCCCCTTCACTGCGTCGCGGACGAGGACGATGCCGCCCTTGGGCCCGGGTACCGAGCCCTTGACCAGCAGCAGGTCGCGCTCGGCGTCGGCCTGGACGACCGTCAGGTTGAGCGTCGTGGTCTTCTCGCCGCCGGACCGGCCGGCCATGCGGGTGCCGCGGAAGACCCGGGACGGCGTGGCGCAGGCGCCGATGGCGCCCGGCGCCCGGTGGACGCGGTGGGCGCCGTGGCTGGCGCCCAGGCCGGCGAAGCCGTGGCGCTTCATCACGCCGCTGAAGCCCTTGCCCTTGCTGACCGAGGTGACGTCGACCAGCTCGCCCTGCGACAGCACGTCGACGCCGATCTCCTGGCCGACCTCGTAGCCGCTGACGTCGTCGAGCCGCAGCTCGACGAGGCGGTTGCCCGGGTCGACGCCGGCCGACTCGAACTGGCCCGCGACCGGCTTGGTGAGCTTGGAGGGCTTCCTCTGACCGAAGGTGACCTGGAGCGCGCTGTACCCGTCACGCTCGTCGGTCTTGACCTGGACCACGCGGCAAGGGCGCACGCGCAGCACGGTGACGGGCACGACCCTGTTGTCGTCGTCCCACACCTGCGTCATGCCGACCTTCTCGCCGACGATCGCTCTTGTGGCCATGGCGGCTACGTCTTTCTCTGCCTGGTGCCCGCCCGCGCCCGGCACCGCGCGGTGACGGGGCGGAAGAAGGCGGAAGGGCTACGGTTCACGCGAACGCTCCGCACGGGAACGAGCCCGGCGGAGCGCCTCTTTCGGTTGTGCCGCGTGGTTCCCGGCAGCCCGGGCCTGCGCGGACGTCAGTTGGACAAAGATCTCGCCTGCGCTCGACCCGGGGAAACGGCTCCGCGCACGGCCTGCAGATGATAGCGACCGGCGGGGGCCGGGTCCAACGTGGCGGTGCCCCTGACCTGCGGCGAACCTCCGGCGACGCCTCGTGGTCGGCCCCCCACAAGCTGGTCGCCGCCGGCGACGCCGTTCCACTATCGTCGCCGCCATGCCCTTCGGCCGCCGCAAAGCCGCGCACAAGGCCCGCGCGACCCGGGCGCGCGACCCCTTCGAGCACCTCGCCGACGAGCGACGCCAGGCCGAGTCCGAGGCCTGGTTCCTCCAGCCCGACGACGGCCCCGAGCTCGACGTCGAGGCCGGCATCTCGTCCAACCTCGACGACGACGACCTCGACGACCGCGCCACCTCCTGACCGCCCTCGGGCGGGCCCGTCGAGATCCCGTCGGGCCCGGACCACCGGGCGTTCACGTCTTCGACCGCGCGAGGTCACACCGGGTCACTACTCTGCGCGCTGTCCGCGTCCCACGGACGCCCGGCCCGAAGGAGAACGATCACGTGTCTCGTTCACGCAGCATCGGTCGGCTGGCGCTCGTCGCCACCGCCGCCGTCGCCCTCGCCGCATGCTTCCCCCAGGCGCCCGGGGGCGGGCCGGGAGGAGGTGGCGGTCACGGCCGCGAGCCGATCGAGGTGCAGATCCTGGCCATCAACGACTTCCACGGCAACCTCGAGCCGCCGGCGGGCTCGAGCGGGCGCATCGAGGGCATCGACGCCGGCGGCGCCGAGTACCTCGCCACCCACGTGGCGGCGCTCGAGGCCACCAACCGGAAGAACACGGTGGTCGTCTCGGCCGGCGACCTCATCGGGGCCAGCCCGCTGCTGTCGGCGCTGTTCCACGACGAGCCGACGATCGAGGCCATGAACGAGATCGGCCTCGACATCAACGCCGTCGGTAACCACGAGTTCGACGAGGGCACCGACGAGCTGCGGCGCATGCAGGAGGGCGGCTGCCACCCGACCGACGGCTGCCTCGACGGTGACGGCTTCGCCGGGGCCGACTTCCAGTTCCTCGCGGCCAACGTGGTGTCGCAGCAGACCGGTGAGACGCTGTTCCCGCCGTACGCGGTCGAGACGTTCACCGGCGGCGCCAAGGTGGCCTTCATCGGCATGACCCTCGAGGGCACGCCCACCATCGTCACGCCCGAGGGGGTCGCCGGCTTCGACTTCCTCGACGAGGCCGACACCGCCAACGCGCTGATCGGGCAGCTCGAGCGGCGCGGCATCGAGAACGTCGTGGTGCTGATCCACGAGGGCGGTGTCCCGACCGGCGGCGGCTACAACGGCTGCGCCGGCATCACGGGCCCCATCGTCGACATCGTCGAGCGGCTCGACGACCAGGTCGACGCCGTCATCAGCGGCCACACCCACCAGGCGTACAACTGCGTCATCGACGGGATCCCCGTCACCAGCGCCTCGTCGTTCGGCCGCCTGGTCACCGACATGGACCTGACGATCGACCGCCGCACCAAGGACATCACCGCGATCTCGGTGAACAACGAGATCGTCACCCGCGACGTGACGCCGGCCTCGGCCATCACCGCGCTGATCGACCGCTACCGGGTGCTGAGCGACCCGCTCGCCAACCGGGTCATCGGCACGATCACCGCCGACATCCTGCGGGCCCAGAACGCGGCGGGCGAGTCCGCGCTCGGCGACGTCATCGCCGATGCCCAGCTGGCCGCCACCGCACCGGCCGGCCTCGGCGACGCCCAGGTGGCGTTCATGAACCCGGGGGGCATCCGGGCCGACCTGATCTTCGCGGCCAGCGGCTCGGAGGGCGACGGCAACGTCACCTACGAGGAGGCGTTCACCGTGCAGCCGTTCGGCAACAGCCTGGTGACGGTCACGCTCACCGGCGCCCAGATCGAGCAGGCGCTCGAGCAGCAGTTCTGCGGCATCAACGCCGCGGCGCCGCGCGTGCTGCAGCCGTCGGTCGGGTTCGCCTACACGTGGGACGCGACCGCCATCGGGTCAGCCGACTGCGCCACCGCCGACGCGGTCGACCCGGCCACGATCAGTCTCGGAGGCGTGACGGTCGACCCGGCGGCCAGCTACCGGGTCACGATCAACAGCTTCCTGGCGACCGGCGGTGACGGCTTCGCGGTGTTCGACGCGGGCACCGACCGCCTGGGCGGCGCGCTCGACCTCGACGCGCTGGAGGACTACTTCACCGCCAACCCCGGCGGCGTCGCACCCGGGCCGCAGGACCGCATCACCCGGGTCGGCTGACCGGCCCTGGCCCACGACGCGCACGAGCCCGGGCTCGCGGCCCGGGGGCGTGCG
>DASTFE010000139.1:0-6512 GCA_035708905.1 Acidimicrobiales bacterium
CACGACCGTGCTCGTGGTGGCCGGCGTAGAGGTGGCCGACGTGGAGGGGGCCTCCGTGGTGGAGGGACCGGTCGTGCCCCGTGCGCCGTCGTCGCCGTCGGAACAGCCGGTGGCCAGGACCACGGCCACGGCGAGCGCAGCCATTTTCCATCTCACGCGGGCACCGTAGCCCTGGGCGTGTGCATTTTTGTACCCCCCAGGTACAAAAATGCACAATCGATCACGATTCGGGGCGGAGCGTCGGGAAGAGGATGACGTCGCGGATGTTGGGGGCGTCGGCCAGGAGCATGACCAGGCGGTCGATGCCGATGCCGAGGCCGGCGGTGGGGGGCAGGCCGTACTCGAGGGCCCGCAGGTAGTCCTCGTCGACGGCCATGGCCTCCTCGTCGCCGGCCTCCTTGTCCGCGGCCTGGGCCTCGAAGTTGGCCCGCTGCACGTCGGGGTCGGTGAGCTCGCTGAAGGCGTTGCCCAGCTCCCGGCCGGCGACGATGGGCTCGAAGCGCTCGACCATCCCGGGGTGGTGCCGGTGGTCGCGGGCGAGCGGGGAGACCTCCTTGGGGTAGTCGAGCACGAACACCGGCCCCCACAGCTCGGCCTCGGTGGTCTTCTCGTAGATCTCGAGCACCAGCTTGCCCGGGCCCCATCCCGGCTCGACCTCGACCCCGTGGTCGGCGGCGAGGCGCGCCAGCTCGTCGCGCGGCATGCCCACGTCGACCCGCACCCCGGCGTGCTGCTCGACGAGGTCGGTGAGCGTGGCCCGGGGCCACGGGGGCGTCAGGTCGAGCTCGCGGCCGCCGTAGGTCACCACCGGCGAGCCCGTGACCTCGGCGGCCAGGTGGGCGACGAGCTGCTCGGTGAGCGCCATCATGTCGCCGTAGTCGGCGTAGGCCTGGTACAGCTCGAGCATCGTGAACTCGGGGTTGTGGCGGGTCGACAGCCCCTCGTTGCGGAACACGCGGGCCAACTCGAACACGCGCTCGAACCCGCCCACCACCAGCCGCTTCAGGTACAGCTCGGGGGCGATGCGCAGGTACAGGTCGAGATCGAGGGCGTTGTGGTGGGTGGTGAACGGCTTGGCGTGGCCTCCACCGGGGATCGGGTGGAAGACCGGCGTCTCGACCTCGACGAAGCCCCGGTCCTCGAGGAAGCGCCGTGTCAGCGACATGACCCGGCTGCGGGCCACGAACGTGCCCCGGCTGGCCTCGTTGGCCCACAGGTCCGCGTAGCGCTGCCGGTAGCGCATGTCGGTGTCGGTGATGCCGTGCCACTTGTCGCCAAAGCCGCGCCGGGCTTCGGCCAGCAGCTCCCACGTCGCCACCCGCACCGACAGCTCGCCCTTGTTCGAGCGGACGACCTCGCCGGTGGCGACGACCCAGGCCCCGAGCGTCAGCCCGGTCAGGTCCTTGTAGTGGTCGGTGCCCTTGGCCGTGGCCATGAGCTGGACCGCGCCGCTCGAGTCGCGCAGCGTGGCGAAGGCGAGCCGGCCCATGTCGCGCAGCAGCATGATCCGCCCGGCCACGGTGGCGGTGACGCCCGTGCCCTCCCCCGCCTCGAGGTCGGCGTAGCTGGCCTGCAGGTCGGCGGCCCGGTCGGTGACCTCGACCCGGTAGGGCGGGTTCGGGTGCTCGGACGGCGAGGGGCGGTCGGAGGCGTCGGACGCGTCGGAGGCGTCGGACGAGTCGGACGGCTGGTCGGTCACTGGTTCTTCTCGTAGATGAGGCGCAGGCCGTGCAGGGTCAGCCACGGCTCGTGATGGAGGATCGAGGACGACAGGGGCGTGATCAATCCTGACAGGCCCCCGGTGGACACCACCGTGGCTTTCTCGCCCAGCTCGGCCTCGATGCGCTCGACCATCCCGTCGACCAGAGACGTGTACCCGTAGACCACGCCCGACTGCATCGACTCGACGGTCGAGCGGCCGATGACGTGGCGGGGCTCGACCAGCTCGACGCGGCGCAGCGCCGCGGCCCTGGCGAACAGGGCGTCGAGGCTGATGTCGATGCCCGGGAAGATGGCCCCGCCCAGGTACTCGCCCTTGGCCGAGATGGCCTCGAAGGTGGTGGCCGTGCCGAAGTCGACGACGACGATGGGGCCCCGGAACAGATCGAAGGCGGCGACCGCGTCGGCGATGCGGTCGGCGCCCACCTCCTTGGGGTTGTCGTAGAGGATGGGGATGCCGGTGCGGATGCCGGGTTCGATCACGACGGCCGAGTTGCCGAAGTAGCGCTCGCTCATGCGCCGCAGGGCGCCGGTCACCCGGGGCACCGACGAGCACAGCACGATGCCGGCGATGTCGTCGTCGAACGAGAAGCCGTGGAAACCGAGGAACTCCTGGATGACCAGGGCGTGCTCGTCGGCGGTGCGCTCGGCGTTGGTGGCGACCCGCCAGTGGTCGAGCAGGTCGGTGTCGGCCAGCCGCTTGCCGACGTTGTGCACGTCTTCGGGCTCGAGGTCGTAGAGGCCGATGACGGTCTGGGTGTTGCCGACGTCGATCGCCAGGAGCATCACGGGCGGTGAGGCTACGCGGCGCCACGGACCGGCGACGAAACGCCGGTCCCCTGCGTTCCTGCCGCGGGATCGGGGGCCCGGGCCCCGGATCCCGCGGCAGGAACGCGGGGGCGGAGTCAGCCGGTCGCGACGTCGAGGCCGATGTCGAGCACCGGCGCCGAGTGGGTGAGCGCGCCGATCGACACCAGGTCGGCACCGGTCGTGGCGTAGGCGGCCACCGTGTCGAGGTCGATGCCGCCGGAGACCTCGATCAGGGGCCGCCGCGGGTCGACGGCCCGCACCTCGTCGACCACGGCCCGCACCTCGTCGGGGCCCATGTTGTCGAGCAGCAGCGCGTCGGCCCCGGCCGCCACCGCCTGACGCACCTGGTCGGCGTCGCCGCACTCGACGTGCACCGTGCGCCCCGGCCACCGGGTGCGGGCCCGCTCGACCGCCTCGGCGATGCCGAACAGCGCGAGGTGGTTGTCCTTGAGCAGCACCCAGTCGGACAGGTTGCCCCGGTGGTTGGCGCCGCCGCCCGCCCGCACCGCCGCCTTCTCGAGCGGGCGCAGGCCGGGCGTCGTCTTGCGGGTGTCCCACACGCGCAGGCGGCCACCGGCCGCGGCGATGGTGTCGACGAAGCGGGCGGTCAGGGTGGCCACACCCGACAGGTGCCCGAGGAAGTTGAGCGCCGTCCGCTCGGCGGTGAGGATCGGCGCCAGCCGCCCGGTCACCCGCCCCACCTCGGCGCCGGCGGCGACGCGGTCGCCGTCGTCGGCCGCCCACGACACGGCGAGCGACGCGTCGACCTGACGGAACGCCTCGTCGGCGCACAGCCGGCCCGCCAGCACGCCGCCGGCGCGGGGCACGAGCAGCGCCGTGGCCTCGAGATCGGGAGGCAGCAGCGCCGAGGTCAGGTCGCCGATGGGCGTCAGGTCCTCGTCGAGGGCGCGGGCGACCGCGGCCCGGACCGCGGTGATCGGGGGGTGGGCGTCGTGCACGGTGGCCCAGTCTCGCGGACGGCGGCCGCGCCCCCCGACGCTGACGGGTTCAGCCGAGGCCGCGGTTGTCCTGCTTGAGGGCGGTGTCAACGGCCAGGGCGGCGGCGACCACCAGCGTGCGCAGCGGGTCGTCGAGCGGCCGGTGGATCTGCACGACGTAGTTGTCGGCCGTGGTGAACATGGTCTTGGCCAGGCCCTCCCACGTCTTGGTGATGCGGGCCACCTCGACGCCGGTGTGGTCCTGGATGTTGAAGTTCCAGGCCCGCCAGTTCTCGGCGTTGATCGACCCCCAGCTGTGACCGCCCGACTCGAGCGAGAACCGGATCTTGCCGATGGCGTTCTGCTGGACGATCTGGCCCACCTCGGCGCCCATCGGGTCGTGCACCAGCACTCGGGACTTCACCAGCTTGGCGGGCCGGGTCAGCGCCAGCAGCACGTTGCCGTGCACGTCGACGACCTGCAGCTTGTGGGTCATGAACTGGTCGTACGAGGTGAGGACGCGGATGACCTTCTTGGCCGCGCTCTGCCCGACCTGGCGGACGGCGCCGAGCTGGCGGCCGTGCTGGTCGTAGATGGCGTACTCGTTGTTGACCTCGATGATCTTGGCCTTCTGGTTCACGACCAGGATCGGCTCGGTGAAGATCGTGCCGCCGCCATGGGCCGCGCCCGGCTGCGCGCCGGCACGCTGCACGTCGTCGACGACCTTGTGCTGGGCCCGGTCGACGGTGGGGATGTGACCCGCGCCGGTCGGGGGATCGACCGCCTGGCGGCCGTGGGAGGCGACGTGCTCGGTCCAGCGCTGGCCGTCCCACCAGCGGGTCTCGTGACGGCCGAAGGGGTCGGGGTACCACGCCGGCGGGTGCTGGGCCGGCGCCCCGCCGCCCGCCTGGTAGGAGGCTTGTGACATGGAATCGGATGCTAAGTCACGGCGCCGCCGAGCGGTGGGCGCCCCAGCTTGCGGAACGGCTCAGCCGGCCGGTCCGCCGACGACGTACCGCACGCGGTGGTGGGACGAGGTCTCGGGGTGGTCGGTGCGGGCGTGGGCGCCACGGCTCTCGGCCCGTTCGCCGGCGGCGGCGCACAGCGCGGCGGCGACCGTGGCCAGGTTGCGCAGCTCCCACGCACCCGCGCCGCCCGGCTCGGGCCTCGCCGGCGGTGTCGACGGGCCCGGCTCGGGCACGGGCGGCGGCGTCGCCCCGAGCGCCTGCGCGACGGCGACCGCCGCGGCCGCAGCGGTGGCCAGCGAGCCCGCCGAGCGCAGCACGCCGGCGTCGGCGGTCATGAACCGCTGCAGGTGGGCGCGGGTGGCAGCCACGTCGACCGGCGCCCCCGTTGCGGGCTGGTCGTCGACGGCCCCGAGCGTGACCGGCAGCGGGACCGGGCGGGCCGGCACGCCGCCGGTGGCGCCCAGCACCCCGCGCATGGCGCCGGTCGGGCGGGGCCCGTCGCGCCCGCCGTCGACCGCCTCGACGACCCGGGGCCCGAACACCATGCCGTCGAGCAGCGAGTTCGACGCCAGCCGGTTGGCCCCGTGGACGCCGTTGCAGGCCGCCTCGCCCGCCACCCACAGCCCGGGCAGCGTGGTCGCGCCGTCGAGGTCGGCCACGATGCCACCGCACAGGTAGTGCGCGGCGGGCGCCACCGGCAACCAGTCGCGAGCCGGGTCCAGCCCCACCTCGGCCAGCGCCGCGGCGATGGTCGGGAAGCGGTCGGCGAAGCGGTCGAGGCCCGTGGCGTCCAACCACACGTGCTCGGCCCCTTGGGCGGCGAGCACCGCGGTGATCGCCCGGCTGACCCGGTCGCGGGGCGCAAGCTCGTCGACGAAGCGCTCGCCCTTCGGGTCGCGCAGCAGCGCCCCGTGGCCCCGCAGCGCCTCGGACAGCAGCGGGCGGGGCATCGCCGGGTGGTGCAGGGCGGTGGGGTGGAACTGCACGAACTCGAGGTCGGCCACCGCCGCCCCCGCCCGTAGCGCCATGGCGATGCCGTCGCCCGTCGACTCGTGGGGGTTGGTGGTGACGGCGTAGAGCTGGCCGGCGCCGCCCGTGGCCACCAGCACGTGGTGGGCCCGCACCTCGGCCCGGCCGCCTGCCGGGGTCATGGCCACGACGCCGGCGCACCGGCCGGCCTCGACGATCAGGTCGAGGGCGAACCAGTGCTCGTACAGCGCAGCGGCGGTCTCGCGCACGGCGACGACCAGGGCCCGCTCGACCTCGACCCCGGTGGCGGCGCCACCGGCGTGCACGACCCGGGCATGGCTGTGGCCACCCTCGCGGGCCAGCAGCAGCTCGCCCGCCGCGTCGCGGTCGAAGATGGCGCCGAGGGCGATCAGCTCGTTGACCCGGGCCGGGCCCTCGTCGACCAGCACCCGCACGGCGTCCTCGTCGCACAGGCCGGCACCTGCGCCGAGCGTGTCGGCCAGGTGCTGGTCGGTCGAGTCGGGGTCGCCGCCCAGCACCGCCGCCACGCCGCCCTGGGCCCAGCGCGTCGTGGCCTGGGCCAGCTCGCCCTTGGTGAGCACCCCCACCCGCAGTCCGTGCACGTCGGCGGCCCGCACCGCGGCGGACAGCCCGGCCACCCCCGAGCCGAGCACCAGCAGGTCGAGCGTCGCAGGGGGGTCGGCAGCCAGGGCGGTGGGGGTGGGTCAGGCGGGTGGGTCAGGAGGCGGGGACGTCGACGTAGCGGTGCGGGGCCGGCCCCCGCTGCTCGGCGGCGAGCAGCTCGGCGGTGACGGCGTCGACCGGCCGGTTGGCGGTGTCGACGTGCACGATGCGGGGCTCGTGGCGTTCGAGCTCGGCCTCGTCGTAGTCGGCGTACGAGATCACGATGACCCGGTCGCCGCGCTGCACCAGCCGGGCGGCGGCGCCGTTGAGGCACATGTCGCCGGACCCCCGCACGCCGGCGATGGCGTAGGTCTCGAGGCGGGCGCCGTTGTCGATGTCGACGATCGCCACCTGCTCGTGCTCGCGGATGTCGGCGGCGTCGAGCAGGTCGGGGTCGATGGTGACCGACCCGACGTAGTGCAGG
>DASTFE010000140.1:0-7164 GCA_035708905.1 Acidimicrobiales bacterium
GGTCGGGCGCCGGCGCGATCTGCCGGGGGGCCGAGCGCTCGGGCCGGGCCGGGCGATCGGCGGCCGGGACGCGCCGGACGGGCTCGGGGTCGTCGTGGCCGGGGGGCGGCGGCCGACCCTCGACCTCGTGGCGCCGGGGCAGCCGGGACGGCGCGGCGGCGCCCGACTCGCCGCCGGTGCGGCGGGCCGGGAGCGCGGTGCCGGGGCCGTCGTCGCGCCCCCGGGTCGACGGCGGCAGGTAGGGCGCGGGACCGAGCGGCGCGTCGAGCCGGCTGAGGTCGATCGGCGGCCGCTCGCGCGGCGGCCCGAGCGGATCGGCGTCGGGCACGGCGGGCGGACCGTTGCGGGCCTGCGGCGCGTCGGCACCGGGCGCCGGGGGTGGCGGGCCGGGGCGGGCCTGCCGGAGGTCGGCGCCCGGCGCGGCGGGGGGCGGCGGCCCGGTGCGGCCCTGCGGGGGTGCGGGCTGGGCGGGGCTCGTGCCGTTCGGCGGCAGACCGAGGTCGGTCGGGTCGCCGACCACCTCGCCGAACAGCGAGCGCAGCTCGTCGCCGGCACCGGGGAGGCCACGGTCAGGCGGTGCCCACGGGTCGGGTGGCAGCCCGGCGGGGCTGGCGTCGCGACCGTTGGCGTGACCGTTCGAGCGCTCGCCGCCTGGCGGCGCGCCGCCGTTGGGCAGCGGGTCGGTGTACCACGAGGGCAACTCGTCGAGCTCGGGTGGGCGGTCGACGGCGCCGAACGCGGGCGGCGGCGACCCACCGGTGTGGCCGGGGGCGGAGGCCGCCGCGCCCGGGCGCTCACCGAGGCCGAGGTCGCCGATGGAGGGCCCGTCGGTGCCGGTCGGCGGACCGGTCGCCCAGGGCGGCGTCGTCGCGGGCGGCTCGTCCGCCGGCCACGATGAGGGCCACAGGGCGCCCGGCCCGGACTCGCCGACCGGGGTGGCGGGCCAGAGGGTGTCGGGCGGTGCGTCGGCCGGGGTGGCGGGCCAGAGGGTGTCGGGCGGTGCGTCGGCCGGGCCGGCGGGCCAGGGGGTGTCGGGCGACGTGTCGGTCGGGCCGGCGGGCCGGGGGCTGTCGGACGACGCCGCGACAGGGCTGGACTGCCAGGGGCCGGCGTCGGCCGCGCTCGCCGGGGCGTCGACGCCCTCGGCGAAGGGGAAGATCGTGGGCGGCGGCACGTCGACCTCGGGCACCACCTCGGGCACGGGGTCGGGGGCCACCTCGGGCACCGGGTCCGCGGGAGGCGCCGTTGCCGCCGGTGGGGCCGCAGCCGCGGGCACGGGCGGCACGGCGGCCGGCGGGGCGGCGGCGCTGGCGCGCGACGTCCGGTCGGCCGGTGCGCCCAACTCGTCGAGGTCGAGCACGACCGGCTCGGTGACTCCGAACCCGGCGCGCCGCTGGACGTCCTGGAGCATCCAGGCCACCTCGATCGCCTGCTGGGGGCGCTTGTCGGGGCTGGGCGACATGGCGCTGCGCAGCACGTCCTCGAGCCCGGGCGGCACGTCCGGGCGGGCGATCGGGGGCACCGGCATCTGCAGGATGCGCAGCAGCAGCGAGGCGTTGCTGTCGGTGATCTCGGCGGGCTTCTGCTGGGGTGCCCGGCCCGCGAGCAGGGCGTAGACGGTGGTGGCCAGCGAGAAGACGTCGGTGGCCGGGCTGATCTCGGTGCGCTCGAGCACCTCGGGCGGGGCGTGGTAGCGCACGGGGTTGTTGAGGGCCCCGAGGCCCGGGAACACCGCGAACTCGGCCAGCCCGGTCTCGGCCAGCAGCGGCTCGCCGTGCGTGCCGAACACCAGCCGCGCCGGCGACAGGTCGCCGTGCACGATGCCGGCCCGGTGGGCCGTCTCGAGGGCGCCGGCCAGCAGCACGCCCACCTGCACGGCTCGCTCGACCTCGAGGGGCCCGTCCAGCATGAGCAGGGTGTCGACCGACTCGGCCGGCTGGGGGTCGGTGACGATCCACGGCCGGCCGTCGTCCGCGTGCCCCCACTCGTGGATCGTGATGACGCTGGGGTGGGCGCCGAGCCGCTGGGCGGTCGCCGCCGCCCGGTCGAAGTCGGCGCGGGTGCGCCCGTCGCCCAGCGGCGGGAACACCGTGACGGTGACCGGCCGGCCGACCCGGTCGCTGGTCGCGGCGAACAGGCTGCGCGCGACCCGCTCTCCGATCAGGGAGAGATCGCGGCATCCGGGTATGTGCGGGGCGTTCCCAGCCATGACGACGCGCCAATCTACAGCGATTCGGCGCGCCGTATCTCCGCGACGTCGGTCAGACGTTGGCGACCCTGCCCGCCTGGATCTCCTCGAACCGCCGGACCTGGCCCTTGGGCAGGACGTGCCACACCTGCGCGGCCGCCTTGGCCCAGTGGTCGAGCATCAGCGCCGACCGGGGCGAGCCGGTCAGCTCGGCGTGGCGCTCGACCAGCCAGCGCACCTCTTCGAGGGCGGCCATGTCGGGGCGCACGGCGTCGACCAGGTCGGGGTTGAGCCGCGAGATCAGCCGCTCGTGGTCGCGGTCGAACACGAACGCCTGGCCGCCCGTCATGCCGGCCCCCAGGTTCCACCCGACGGGGCCGAGCACCACGACAGTGCCGCCGGTCATGTACTCGCAGCAGTGGTCGCCCGCGCTCTCGACGACGGCCGTGGCCCCCGAGTTGCGCACACCGAAGCGCTCGCCGACCCCGCCGGCCACGAACAGCTCGCCGCCGGTCGCCCCGTAGAGGCAGGTGTTGCCCGCCAGCGTGGGCAGCCCGGAGGCGTCGTCGGCCGGGGGCCGGATGACGACCAGGCCGCCGCCCATGCCCTTGCCGACGTAGTCGTTGGCGTCGCCCGTGAGGTCGAGCTCGACCCCGTGCGCCAGGAACGCCGCGAAGCTCTGGCCCGCCGTGCCCGACAGCTTGACCCGGGCGGTGCCGCGCGGCGGCAGCTCGCCGTACTCGAGCGCGATGGCGCCCGACAGCGCGGCGCCGATCGCCCGGTCCGCGTTGCGGATCTCGTAGGACAGGTCGACGTCGTCGCCGTCCCAGATCGCCCGGAAGGCGTCGGCCAGCAGGCGGTCACCCAGGTCGGCGCGCGGGTCCTGCAGCTCGACCCGCTCGACGAAGCGGCGCGGGCCCGTGGTGTCGGCGGGCGGCGCCAGGACGGGGGTCATGTCCATCGCGTCGGCCCGGGGGTTGCCCGTGGTGCGCTGGCGCAGCAGGTCGACCCGGCCGATGGCCTCGTCGAGCGACCGCAGCCCGAGCGCGGCCAGGTAGCCCCGGACCTCTTCGGCCATGAACAGGAAGTAGGCGGCGACGCCCTCGGGCGTGCCGGTGAAGTTGGCCCGCAGGTGGGGGCGCTGGGTGGCGACGCCCGGCTTGCAGGTGTCGCGGTGGCAGGCCCGCAGCATGATGCACCCCTCGGCGATCATCGCCGCGGTGCCGAAGCTGTACTCGTCGGCCCCCAGCAGGGCGGCCACGATGACCTGGCGCCCGGTGAGGAACCCGCCGTCGACCCGCAGCCGCACCCGGCTGCGCAGGCCGTTGTCGACGAGGGCCCGCTGGGCGTCGGCCAGGCCCAGCTCCCACGGGAGGCCGGCGTGCTTGATGGACGACAGGGGGCTGGCGCCCGTGCCGCCGTTCTGGCCGCTGATGTGCACGACGTCGGCCAGTGCCTTGACGCAGCCCGCGGCGATGGTGCCGACCCCGTCCTCGGCCACCAGCTTGACCGAGACCTGGGCGGCGTTCACCTGCTTGAGGTCGTAGATGAGCTGGGCCAGGTCTTCGATCGAGTAGATGTCGTGGTGCGGCGGCGGCGAGATCAGGCCCACGCCCGGCTGCGTGTGGCGGAGGCGGGCGATCTCGGGCGACACCTTGTGCCCCGGGAGCTGCCCGCCCTCGCCCGGCTTGGAGCCCTGGGCCATCTTGATCTGCAGCTCGTCGGCGTGGGCCAGGTACTCGGGGGTGACCCCGAAGCGGCCCGACGCGATCTGCTTGATCTTGGAGTTCTTGTCGTCGCGGCCCCGGCCGCGCGTGCGGAAACGGGACGGGTCCTCGCCGCCCTCGCCGCAGTTGGACAGGCCGCCGAGCAGGTTCATGGCCTGCGACAGCGTCTCGTGCGCCTCCTTGGAGAGGGCGCCGTGCGACATGGCGCCCGTCGAGAAGCGCTTGACGATCTCGCGCGCCGGCTCGACCTCGTCGATGCCGATGGGGTCGCCGGCCGGGGCCAGCTCGAGCAGGTCGTGCAGCTCGATGAGGGCACGGTCGTTGGCCAGCTTGGCGAACGCCTCGTAGCGCTGCGACGACTCGGAGCGGATGGCCGACTGCAGCAGGTGGGCCACCAGCATGGCCCGGTCCTGGGCGTCGTCGCCCTTCTCCTGGACGAGGGTGAGGTCGTTGAGGGCCTGGGTGGTGTCCTTGTCCTTGGCGTGGGGCTCGCCGCCCTTGCGCACGCGGAAGAAGCCGGGCGACGCCAGGTCGGCCCGGTCGCCCCACCCGGCGGCGTGGCGGGCCAGCACGTCCTCGCCCAGCTCGCGCCAGCCGATGCCCCCCACCACGTTGGGCGAGCCGGTGAAGCACACGTCGACCACCTCGGGCGCCAGGCCCACGACCTCGAAGATCTGCGCGCCCCGGTACGAGTCGACCGTGCTGATGCCCATCTTGGACAGGATCTTCAGCACGCCGGCCTCGACCGCGGCCTGGAACCGGCCCTGGGCCTCGGGGCTGGTCAGCTCGTCGTCGTCGGACCGGTCGGCCTCGGCCGCCACCGTGGCGAGCGCCAGGCGGGGGCAGATGGCGTCGGCCCCGTAGCCGAGCAGCGTGGCGAACGCGTGCACGTCGAACACGTCGTCGGCCACCACCACCAGCGACGTCATCGACCGCAGGCGGCGGTCGGTCAGGGCCTGGTGCACCGCTCCCGTGGCGAGCAGCGACGGCACCGGGGCCCGGTCGGCGCCGGCGTCGCCCGCGTCGAGCACCAGCGTGCCGGCGCCGCCCTCGACTGCGGCGGTCGCCTCGGCGGTCAGCCGCTCGACGGCTGCCCGCAGGCCCCCGGGGCCGCCGTCGACGGCGAAGGTGGCGTCGAGCGGGATCACCGGCCAGGGCACCCTGTCGCCGAGCCGCAGGTCGTCGAGCCCGGCCGGGTAGAGGAAGAACGAGGGCAGGGCGAGCAGCTGGGCGGCCTCGGCCGTCTCGGTGAGCAGCGGCGTGCGCGGGCCCAGCAGGGTGCGCAGGCTCATGACCAGCCGCTCGCGCAGCGGGTCGATCGGCGGGTTGGTCACCTGGGCGAACCGCTGGCGCAGGTAGTGGCTCACGGGCCGGGCCCGCGGCGCCAGGTTGGGCAGCGGCGAGTCGTCACCCATCGAGAACGTGGGCTCGTGGGCCTCGTTGGCCATGGGCTTGAGCACCATGGCCAGCTCTTCCTTGGTGAGCCCGTGCATCGCCTGGCGGGCGACCAGGTCGTCGGGTACCTCGAGCTCGGCCTCGCCCTGGTCGAGCCGGTAGAAACCGTCGGCCGCCCAGCGCCCGTAGGGGGCGCCGGCGGCGATGCGCTGCTTGCAGGCGTCGTCGTCGAGGAAGCCGCGGCTCGGGTCGACGAAGAGCATCTGGCCCGGCCCCAGCCGGCCGCGGCGCACCGCGCCGTGCCCGCTGACGTCGACCGCGCCCACCTCGGAGCACACGGCCACGAATCCGTCCTCGCACACCTGGTACCGGAGGGGGCGCAGCCCGTTGCGGTCGAGCCGGGCGCCCACGCCGACGCCGTCGGTGAAGATCACGCCGGCCGGCCCGTCCCACGGCTCCATCAGGGCCGAGTGGTAGCGGTAGAAGCCGCGCACCTCGGGGTCGAGGTCGCGGACGTTCTCCCAGGCCTCGGGCATGACCATCGCCATGACGTGGCGGGCGTCGCGCCCGGCCCGCATGAGCAGCTCGACCGCCGAGTCGAGCTTGCCCGAGTCGGAGTCACCGGGATCGAGCACCGGGCGGAACAGCTCTTCGTCACCCAGGCCGGCGGCGACGGTGCCCAGCTCGGCGCGCCCGCGCATGCGCCGCTCGTTGCCCCACAGGGCGTTGATCTCGCCGTTGTGGCACAGGGTGCGGAACGGCTGGGCGCGCTCCCAGGTCGAGAGGGTGTTGGTCGAGAACCGCTGGTGGAACACGGCGAACGGCGCGGCGAACCGGTCGTCGTGCAGGTCGAGGTAGAAGTCGGCCAGCGCATCGGCGGGCGAGAGGCCCTTGTAGACCATGGTGCGGAACGAGCACGACGCCACGTAGGTGCCGGTCGTGGCGGACTCGATGCGCCGGCGCACGCGCAGGGCGCGGCGCTCGCCGTCGGCGTCGCCCGCCACGGCGCCCTGCGGAGCGGCGAAGACGGCCTGGACGATGCGGGGCGCCGTGGCGCGGGCCAGGTCGCCCAGCGCCGCGGGGTCGATGGGGGGCTCGCGCCACTCGGCCAGCGCCACGCCCTCGGCCCGGGCCGCGGCCTCGACGGCGGGGCGGGGGTCGTCGCCCCGCACGAACAGCACGGCGATGCCGCTGCCCTCGCCGAACAGCGCCGGGGGGATGGGGACGAGCAGGCCCGACCCGTCGGCGGTGCGGGCGTCGGCGGCGACCGCGCCGCGGTGCTTGACGCACGCCAGGCCGCGGAGCGCGGCGGTGACGATGTCGCGCGACGAGCGCCCCTGGGCGTCGGCGACGAAGCCGATGCCGCAGGCGTCGAGCTCTCGGGTCGTGGGGGGGAGCACGGCGCAGTCCTCCTACGAGGTGGGGGGCCGGCGCGGTCGCCGGCGTGGCGGATCACAGCACGGCGTGGCCGGTGGGGTGACCGACGACGTGCTCGATCCCAGGCGGGCACTGATCGGTGGGGCTGCTACATCCGCTCGTCGCTGAGTCCGAAGCGGGCACCGTTGCCCGAGCCCCTCAAGGGTCTCGCCAGGCTAGCCGATGTCCGGGCAGGTCAACGACGTGGTCGGGCCCGCACCCGCCGCCCGGCGGCGGCTCACCTGGGCAGGCTGACGGGGCCGATGTAGACGGCCGCCGGCTGGCCGATGTCGTTGATGACCTTGACCGCGGCCCGGGTGTCGTCGGCCAGCCGATCGTTGAAGTAGAGCTGGAACGGCGCCCGGTCGACCAGGGGCACCAGCTCGTCCTGGCCGTCGCGCTCGAGCAGGGCGACCGCCTCGGCGCGGGCCTCCTCGT
>DASTFE010000141.1:0-24892 GCA_035708905.1 Acidimicrobiales bacterium
GCGGTGCGGAAGCTGGCCATGCGGGTGCTCCACGAGTCGATCACGTCGCGGCCGTCGCCGCGGCGGAAGAACGTGGTCATGGGGCCCTCTTGCTGGTAGGCGTCGGCGCCGTCGACGGTCTCGACGGCGCCGTCTCGCAGGATCACCTCGAACGTCGGCATGGGCGGACGGTACGACGACCACGCTGTGCGCTACGAGAGGGGCAACCCTGTGGATTGGTGAAGTTGTCCACAGGCCGGCGGCCGGACTGCCCGGTGTGGCCGCCGGGCCTGCCATCACCGGCCCGTCCAGGCCGCCGTGGCATCCTCGGTCGATGACCGAACCCCTGTCGTTCACGTGCCCGCGCTGCGGGCAGGACGCGACCGCCGCCTACTACGGACCGTGCGACGGCTGCCGCGAGGCGCTGCGGGCCAAGGTCGCCGGCGAGGCTCGGGCGGTCGAGGCCGGCGCCTACGAGCCCAAGATGAACGTGACTCCCAACGCGGTGGCGCTCAAGGACGACTGATCCTGATGTCAGATCTGTGACGAACGTCAACTGGTTGCGCGAGATTACTGCTAGTAGAAAACTCCACCCCGTACCGGTGCGCAGCCGTGGCGTGGTCATGGTCGCTGGGGCCCGGGGGGTCGCGTACCCGACGCGTCGCCTCCGAACGATGAGAAGGAACGGAGCCGACAGGTGGTTCGACGCATCCCGATCCGGGCGAAGGTGGCCGGGGCGGTGGCCGTTCCTCTCGTGGGGCTGGTCGCGGCCGCGGGCATCGGCGTCGCCGTCAACACGTCCCAGGCCCGCAGCGTGGCGCGCCAGGCCGACCTGGCCACGGCGTCGATCGGCCACGCAGGCCTGATCGGCGCCCTGCAGAACGAGCGCAACCTGGCCGTCATCGAGATGTACGGCCTGGGCGGCGCGCTCGACCTCGAGGCGTCCGACACCGAGGAGGCCCGCCGGGTCACCGACGAGGCCAGCACCGCGCTGCAGTTCTCGATCGCCGGCCAGGACGCGGCCCGGCGGGCCGGCTACGACGAGGCCGTTGCGTCACTCGCCGACCTCGGGTCGCTGCGGCAGCGGGTCGACGAGGCGGTGGCCGAGCCCGCGGGCCCGGCCGGTCGCGAGGCCGCCCATGACGTGTTCGCCACCTACTCGGTCATGGTGTCGCGGCTGTTCACCTCGCACGACCGCTTCACGGCCGGCATCGACGACCCGGTGCTGCGCCAGGGCGACGATCTGGTCCACGACGCGGCCCAGGCCACCGACGCGGCGGCCCACCTGGTCGAGCGCCTGCTCTTCCTCGGCTCGGGCCGGGGTGGCATCGACGACCCCGTCGAGGTCACCCAGATCGCCGAGCTGCGCCGCGACGTCGACACGCTGACGGCCTCGGTCGAGGCCGACGCCACCGGCCCCTACGCCGCCGCGGTCGTCGACCTGGTGGCCGACCAGCGGGTGGCCGGCCTGCCCGTCTTCGCGGGCGAGGCGATCGCCACGGGGGGCCCGGTGGCGCCCGACGCCCTCATGGCGGTGACGCCCCTCGGTCCCGCCGACGGCTACCTCGCGTTCCGCGACCAGGTGGTCGACGTGCTCGACGCCGAGGCCTCGCGCCTCGTCGACCAGGCCGAGGCGCGCCGCCGCCTCGTCGTGGTCGCGGCGATGGCGCTGGTGGCGGCGGCGGTGGCCGTGGCCTGGGCGATCAGCCGCTCGATCACGCGGCCCCTGCGCGAGCTCAGCGTCAAGGCCCGGTCGATGGCCGCCTACCGGCTGCCGGCCGCCGTGCAGGCCATCTTCGACGCGCCGCCCGGCGAGGACCTGATCATCCCCGAGGCCGAGCCGATCTCGGTGCGGGCGCGCGACGAGGTGGCCGACGTGGTGCAGGCGCTCAACGGCGTGCACGAGTCCGCGCTCAACCTGGCCGTCGAGCAGGCCGCACTGCGGCGCAACATCGCCGAGTCGTACGTCAACCTCGGCCGGCGCAACCAGAACCTGCTCAGCCGCCTGCTCGACGAGGTGGGCGAGCTCGAGCGCGACGAGGCCGACCCGGCCCGGCTGCGGAAGCTCTACCGGCTCGACCACCTGGCCACCCGCATCCGCCGCAACGCCGAGTCGCTGCTGGTGCTGTCGCAGACCGACGCGCCGGCCGGTTGGCAGCCGCCCGTGGCGATGGAGGACGTCGTGCGGGCCGCGCTGGGCGAGGTCGAGAACTACGAGCGGGTGCTCGTGCGCACCCTCGACCCGGTCATGGTGATGGGCGGCTCGTCGGCCGACCTCGCCCACCTGCTCGCCGAGCTCATCGAGAACGGCCTGCGGCACTCGCCGCCCCGCGAGCTGGTCGAGATCAGCGGACGCCCCACCGGTGACGGCTACCTGCTCAACGTCGTCGACCACGGGCTGGGCATGACCCCCGACGACATCGAGCGGGCCAACGCCAGGCTGGCGGGCACCGAGTCGTTCACCGTCACCCCGGCCAAGTACCTCGGCCACTACGTGACCGCGGTGCTGGCCGCCCGCCACGGCATCAAGGTGCGGCTCCAGGGGTCGGTGGTGGTGGGCATCGCCGCGCTGGTCGAGCTGCCCGAGGCGCTGCTCGCGGGCGAGGCACCCGCCCCGGCCACCCGGCCCGCCCCGGCGCCCCCGCCCGGGCCGGAGGCGCGGCGACCGGCCTCGGTGCCCGCCCTCGCCGCCGGGCCCCCCGTGCCGGCACGGGTCACGCCCGACCAGGTCGTGCTCGCCGGGGGCGTGTCAGCCACCGAGCGCGCGCCCGAGCGCACCGCCAGCGGGCTGGTGCGGCGGGTGCGCGGCGCCCACGTCCCCGCCGGGGTGACGGGCGCGCGCCGTGACGGCCCGTACAATCCACCAGCACGGGACGTAACGGATGCACGGGCGGTACCGGATGCGGCATCATCATCGTCACCGGTCGACGGTGCCGAGATGCAGCGGTTCCTCACGAGCCTGGTCGGGGGTGTGCAGCGCAGCCTCGACGAGCAGCGCTCGGGGCAGGCCGCGGGAGACGAGGGATGACGATGCCCACTGAGGACGCACGCAACTTCAACTGGTTGCTCAGCAGCTTCGTCGGCGAGACCGCGGGCGTCACCGACGCGGTGGCCGTCTCGTCCGACGGCGTGCTCATCGCCAGGTCCAACACGCTCGACCACGCATCCGGCGAGCAGCTCTGCGCCATCATCTCCGGCTGCACCAGCCTGGCCCAGGCCGCCGACAAGGCGATGGACGGCGACGGGCTCGAGCGGGTGATCGTCGCCATGCAGCGCGGCTTCCTCTTCGTCAGCGCCATCGCGGACGGCAGCTGCCTCGGCGTCGTGGCCACCCGCGACTGCGACGTCGGCTCGGTGGGCTACCAGACCACCGACCTCGTGGCCCGCGTGGGCCAGCTCCTCACACCCGCGCTGCGCGAGGAGCTCAAGCAGCTGGCCGCCGCCGGCTGACTCGCGGCCCCCGCGCCCGTTAGCGTTGTGTCGTGGACGGCATCGGGCCGGCCCCGTTCCCCACGCGCTACTGGCATCTCCTCGACGACGGCCGTGTCCAGTGCGACGTCTGCCCCCGAGCGTGCAAGCTCCGGCCCGGTCAGCGGGGGGTGTGCTTCGTACGGGGCCGCCCGGCGGCAGTCGAGGGCGACCCCGACCCGCCGCCCGGCGACGGGGTCGCGCTGCTGACCTACGGGCGGTCGTCGGGCTACTGCGTCGACCCGGTCGAGAAGAAGCCGCTCGACCACTTCCTCCCCGGCACCTCGGTGCTGTCGTTCGGCACCGCCGGCTGCAACCTGGCGTGCCGCTTCTGCCAGAACTGGGACATCTCCAAGTCCAAGGAGATGGACACGCTGGCCGACGCGGCCGGCCCCGACGACATCGCCCGGGCGGCCCAGCGCCTCGGCTGCCGCAGCGTGGCCTTCACCTACAACGACCCCACGATCTTCCTCGAGTACGCCGCCGACGTGGCCGACGCCTGCCACGAGGTGGGCGTGCAGGCCATCGCCGTCACTGCCGGGTACATCTGCCCCGAGCCCCGCCGCGACCTCTACGCCCACCTCGATGCGCTCAACGTCGACCTCAAGGGCTTCACCGAGGAGTTCTACCGGCACGTGTGCGGCGGCCACCTCGAGCCGGTGCTCGACACGCTGCGGTACCTGCGCCACGAGACCGACCTGTGGTTCGAGATCACCACGTTGCTGATCCCGGGCCGCAACGACGGCGACGCCGAGATCGACGCCCTGACGGCGTGGATCGCCGACAACCTCGGTCCCGACGTGCCCCTGCACTTCACCGCCTTCCACCCCGACTTCAAGATGCTGGACGTGCCACCTACCCCGCCGTCCACCCTGACCCGGGCCCGCGAGCGGGGCCTGGCCAACGGCCTGCACTTCGTCTACACCGGCAACGTCCACGACCGCGACGGGTCGAGCACCTGGTGCCCCGGCTGCGGTGCGCTGCTGATCGAGCGGGACTGGTACGAGCTCGGGGCCTGGCACCTGACCGCCGACGGGCGCTGCCGATCCTGCGACCGGCCGCTGCCCGGCCGGTTCGACGGCCCGCCCGGCACGTGGGGGCGGCGCCGAGCTCCCGTGCGACTGGCCATCGAGGCGACGTGACATGGGGGCGCGGTGACGGGGACGGGCTGGGTCCGTGAGCCCGCGGTCGCCGGGCTGTTCTACCCTGCGGAGCCCGACGCCCTCCGGTCGGCCGTCAAGGGGCACGTCGCCCGAGCGCCGTCGCCGGACGGGGCGGCCGGGGCCCGTGCGCTGATCGCCCCCCACGCCGGCTACCGCTACTCGGGCGCGACGGCGGGTGCCGCCTACCGGACGGTGGCCGACCAGCAGGGCCGGGTCGAGCGGGTCGTGCTGGCCGGGCCCGCCCACCGGGTCCGCGTCCCCGGTGTGGGCGTCAGCACCGCCCGGGCCTGGCGCACCCCGCTGGGCGACGTGCCGGTCGACGTCGACACCTGCCGGCGGCTCGTGGCCGAGGGAGCCGCCGTCGAGGCCGACGACGCCCACGCCCCCGAGCACAGCATCGAGGTGCACCTGCCGTTCCTGCGCGAGGTGCTGGGCACCGTGCCGATCGTGCCGCTGGTGGTCGGGCGTTGCCCCGCCCGCCAGGTCGCCCACGCGCTCACGCGGGCGTGGGACGACGACGCCACGCTGGTCGTCGTGTCGTCCGACCTCAGCCACTACCTCAGCGAGGACGAGGCCCGGGCGCGCGACGAGCGCACCCGCAGCGCCATCGTCGAGGGCCGGGTCGGCGACATCGGTCCCCACGACGCGTGCGGCGCCGTGCCGATCGCCGGCCTGCTGCTCGCCGCTCGGGCCCGGCACGTCACCGCCCGCACCCTGGCGATGGCCACCTCGGCTGCGGTGTCGGGCGACGAGAGCCGGGTGGTGGGCTACGCCAGCTTCGGCTTCGCGCCGCCCCCGCCGCTGCGCGCCGCCGAGCGCACGTGGCTGCTCGACCGGGCGCGGGCGGCGATCACCCACGAGGCCGTCGGGGGGACGCTCGACCCGCTCGACGACGGCGACGTGCCCGAGCGGTTGCGGCTGCCGGGAGCCACGTTCGTCACGCTCGAGCAGGGTGGTCGGCTCACCGGCTGCATCGGCTCGCTCGAACCGCGGCGGCCGTTGTGGCGAGACGTCGCCCTCAACGCCCGGGCCGCGGCGTTCGCCGACCCCCGCTTCCCGCCGCTCACCACCCGCGACCTCGACACCACCAGCATCAAGGTCTCGCTTCTGTCGTTGCTCGAGCGCCTCCCCGTCGCCCCCGACGAGCTGACCGCCGCGCTGCGGCCGGGGGTCGACGGCGTGCTGATCGAGACCGACGACCACAGGGGGACGTTCCTGCCCTCGGTGTGGGAGAAGCTGTCGACCCCTGAGCGGTTCGTCGCCGGCCTGCTCGCCAAGGCCGAGCTGACGGCCGCCGACTGGGCGGCCGGCGGGCGGGCCTGGCGCTACACCACCGACGAGTTCGCCTGCCCGGCGGTGTCGCCGCCGGCGGCCACCGACCGGGCCCAGGTGTAGTCGGCCTTGCCGGCGGGGGACCGGGCCACCCGGTCGACCCAGTGGAAGGCCTTGGGCACCTTGTAGCGGGCGAGGGCGGCCCGGCAGTGGGCGCGCAGCTCGTCGTCGCCGGGCCGGGGCCGCCCCGGGCGCAGCGAGAGCACGGCGACGACCTCGCTGCCCCACCGCTCGCTCGGCCGGCCGGCGACCACCACGTCGGCCACGGCCGGGTGGTCGCCCAGCACCTGCTCGACCTCCTCGGCGAACACCTTCTCGCCGCCGGTGTTGATGGTCACCGAGTCGCGTCCCAGCAGCTCGACCGTGCCGTCGGCCAGCAGGCGCACCCGGTCGCCGGCCACCGCGTGGCGCACGCCGTCGATCACCGGGAAGGTCGCCGCCGACCGCGCCGGGTCGCCGAGGTAGCCCAGTGGCACCCGCCCCGCCTGGGCCAGCCACCCGATCTCGTCGTCACCGGCGGCCAGGCGGCGCGTGCGGTCGGCCGACAGGACGACCGTGGTGCGCTCGGGCCGGAACGCCGGCCCCCCGCCGGCCACCGCCTGGCGGCCCGTCTCGGACGACCCGAGCACGTCGACGATGCGCAGCCCGGGCAGCCGGGCGGCCAGCCGCGCCTTGACCGGCGGTGACAGCACCGTGCCGCCCGAGAGCAGGAAGCGCAGATGGGACAGGTCGTAGTCGTGCGCGTCCAGCTCGTCGAGCAGCGGGCGGGCGAACGGGTCGCCGACGATCTGCAGCGACGTGACCCGCTCGCGCTCGCAGGTGCGCAGCACGTCGGCGGGGTCGAGGTGCGCGGGGTCGTCCTGCACCACGACCGTGCCACCCGACAGCCAGGCCGAGAGGGCGTTCCAGTGAGCGGCGCCGTGCATGAACGGGGCGGAGGGCAGCACCCGCAGGTCACGGCGGGTGCGGGCCGCGGCGACGATCTCGCCGACCGACCCCCGCACCGCGAGGGCGGTGGCGAGGAAGTCGCCCTGGCGCCACAGGGTGCCCTTGGGCAGGCCGGTCGTGCCGCCCGTGTAGAGGATGTAGCGGTCGTCGGGCGACAGGCCGCGGGGCACGGCCGGCACGGCAGCGGCCAGCGCCTCCTCGTACCATCGGGCCCCGGGCAGCAGCGGCGCGCCCGACCCGTCGTCGACCTGGAGCAGCAGCCGCAGCGCCGGCAGGCGGGAGGCGACCTCTGCGAGGGTGGCGGCGAAGGCGCCGCCGAACACGATCGCCGCCGCCCCACTGTCGCCCAGCACGTGGGCCAGCTCGCCGGCCACGTAGCGGTAGTTGACGTTGATGCCCACGGCGCGGGCCTTCCAGGCGCCCAGCATGCCCTCGAGGTACTCGTGGCCGTTGTGCAGGTAGAGCGCCACGTGGTCGTGCGGCGAGTCCCAGGGGGCGACCCCGCCGCCGGGCGCCGTGCCGCGGTCGTGGCGCCCGAGCCCGGCGCCGGCCAGCACGGCGGCGAGGCGCCGGGTGCGATCGGTGACCGCGGCCCACGAGCGGGTCACGCCGCCGGCGACGATGCAGTCGCGGTCGGGCACGCCGGCCGCGATCGCCTCGTGCAGGGCGGCGACGTTGTGGTCGTCGGCCGCCGGGCCGGTGGACGCCTCGGCGCTCACCCGTCGCGCCGCTGGAGCAGCAGGCTCTGCACCGCCCGGCCGACGCGGCCGCGTTCGTCGTACACGGCGCTGTCGGCCATGGCCATGCCCTGGTCGCTGGGCAGGGTCTTCGCGTCGAGGCCGATCCACTCGCCGACCGGCGGGCGGGCCAGGTGCAGCGTGAGGTCGGGGTTGAGGAAGATCCAGTCGTCGAAGGGCAGCACCCACGACACGCCGTTGCCGAAGTCGGCGGCGGCCGCCGCCCGCTGGACGCCGCTCGGCTGCTCGTCGCCCACCACCGGCCGGCGCAGGCGGAACCAGGCCCGGGCCGGGCCCGGCCGGTCGGCCCCACCGTCCACGAAGCGCACCTCCATGCCGGAGTGGTGGAACGCGGGCTGGTCGTGCTGGTCGAAGCCGAACGGCCGCTCGTCGCCCGCCGCGGGCCCGGGCTCGAGGAACGACTCGTGGCCCTCGCCCGTCGGCAGCTCGGCCTGCCGCACGGCCACCGCGTGGGCGCGCACGACCTCGACCTCGAGGTCGCCGGCGCTGAGCGACACGGTGATGCCCAGCACGCGGCGGCCCGGGCGCGGCACGGCGACGTCGACCGCCAGGCGCTCGAGCGGGACCGGCCGCATCAGCTCGACGGTCAGCCGGGTCACGCAGAACTCGCTGCCCGCCGTGCGCTCGACCGCCCGGGCCACGAGCGCGGCGACCGCGCCGCCGTGCTGGTGGCGTGGATCCCAGGGGCCGCGGGTGTGCTCGGAGGGGACGAAGTCGGCGCCGCGCGGGATGAACAGCGGCTCGTCGGACATCGGCACGAGCCTAGTTGGGTGGGTGCTCGCTCAACCGCCCGGCTTCTCGACGACCGACACGCTGCGCATGACGTCGCCCTGGCGGATCTGGTCGGTGACCTCGAGGCCGGAGGTGACGTAGCCGAAGAGGTTGTAGGCCTTGTCGAGCTTGCGGGTGCAGTCGTCGATGCAGATGAAGAACTGCGACCCGTTGGTGTCGGGCCCGGCGTTGGCCATGGCGACGGCGCCGTGCGTGTACTCGCCCTTGACCGGCTCGTCGGCGAACCGGTAGCCGGGACCGCCCCGGCCCGTGCCCTCGGGGTCGCCGCCCTGGATGACGAACTCGGGCACGACGCGGTGGAAGCTCACGTTGTCGTAGAAGCCCCGGCGGGCGAGGGCCACGAAGTTGTTGACCGTGTTGGGCGCCAGCCCGGGGTCGAGCTCCATCACGATGTCGCCCTTGTCGGTGGCGATGGTGACCTCGTAGGTCGCGCTGTCGTCGATCTCGTAGGCGGGAGGGGAAGCCATGGGCGCGTACCCTAACGCGATGCCCGACGAACCCCTCGACGCCCGTGAGCGCGCCGCGCTGTGCGACCTGTTCCTCGAGGTCGGGCCCGACGCGCCCACGCTGTGCGCGGGGTGGGCCACCCTCGACCTCGCGGCCCACCTGCTGGTCCGCGAGACCGACCCCCGGGCCGGGCTCGTCATCCTCGGCGGCGACCGCTTCGCCTCGCTCGAGCGCCGGCTGATGGACGGCGCCCGGCACCAGGGGTACGAGCGGCTCGTCGACCGGCTGCGGTCGGGCCCGCCGCTCGTGCCGTGGCGGCTGCCGGGGCTGCGCGGCCCGCTCAACACCATCGAGTGGTTCGTCCACCACGAGGACGTGCGCCGGGCGAACGGGCGCGAGGCCCGCACCGACCGCCCCGACCTCGACGCCGCCCTGTGGACGGCGGCGCGACGCATGTCGTGGATGATGCTGCGCAAGGTGTCGGGCGCGGCCGTCGGGTTGTCGGCACCGGGCCACGGCGAGGTCCGCGCCCGCGGCGGCGGGCCGAGCGCGCTCGTCACGGGCCCGCCGCAGGAGCTGGTGCTGTTCCTCCACGGCCGCCGGTCGGTGGCGCAGGTCGAGCTCTCCGGGTCCGACGAGGCGCTGGCCGCGCTGGCCGAGGCCGACCTCGGCATCTGACGCCGCCGGCGCGCCGGCCCACCGGCCCCCGGCCGTCCCGCTGGTCAGCCCGTCAGGGGGAAGTGGCAGGCCACGTACTGGTCGGCCTCCACCTGGCGGATGCGGGGCTCCTCGGCGGCGCACCGCTGCTCGGCCCGCGGGCAGCGGGTGCGGAACCGGCAGCCGCTCGGCGGGTCGACGGGCGAGGGCAGGTCGCCACCCAGCGCGTGGTCGTCGCGGGGCCGCACCCGGGGATCGGGCACGGGGATGGCTGCCAGCAGCGCGGCCGTGTACGGATGGGCCGGCCGGGCGTAGAGCACCTCGGGGTCGCCGACCTCGCAGACCTTGCCCAGGTACATCACCGCGACCCGGCTCGACACGTGCCGCACCACGGCGAGGTCGTGGGCGATGAACACGAGCGTGAGGTCGTAGCGGGCCTTGAGCTCGTCGAGCAGGTTGAGGATCTGGGCCTGGACCGAGACGTCGAGCGCGGACACCGGCTCGTCGCAGATGATCAGCTCGGGCTCCATGACCAGGGCCCGGGCGATCGAGATGCGCTGGCACTGGCCGCCCGAGAACTGGTGGGGGCGCTTGTCGAGCGCGACCTCCGGATCGAGGCCCACGGCGTCGAGGGCCTCGCGCACCCGGGCGTCCTGCTCGGAGCGATCGCCCCGGCCCCAGATGCGCAGCGGCTCGGCGAGGATGTCGCGCACCTTGCGGCGGGGGTTGAGCGACGAGATGGGGTCCTGGAACACGAGCTGCAGCCGGGTGCGGAGGCGGCGCAGGTGCTTGCCCGACAGGCGGGCGAGGTCGGCCCCGTCGAAGCGGACGTGCCCGGCGGTGGGGGCGGGCAACTGCACGATGGCCCGGCCGGTGGTCGACTTGCCGCACCCGGACTCGCCGACCAGGCCCAAGGTCTCACCCCGGCGCACGTCGAGCGACACGCCCGAGACGGCGTGCACCTTGCGCCGGCCGGCGGGGAACTCGACGACCAGGTCCTCGACGCGCAGCAGCGCCTCGCTCGCGGGCCGCAGGTGGGCGGTGCCGGTGCCGGCCATCAGATGCCTCCAGTCGAGCCGTTGCCGCCGTTGCCGGCCGTACCGCCGGTGCCGCCGTTGCCGGCCGTACCGCCGGTGCCGGCGCCGCCGCCCACGGGGTACCAGCAGCGGTACAGGTGGCCCGGCGAGCTCTCGACGAGCGGCGGCGCCTCGGCGTGGCAGTCCGGCCGGGCGTACGGGCAGCGGGGAGCGAAGCGGCAGCCGCGGGGCGGGGCGATCAGGTTGGGCGGGCGCCCCGGGATGGCCTGCAGCCGGCGGGCGCGGGGCTGGTCGAGCCGGGGGATCGACCGCAGCAGCGCCTCGGTGTAGGGCATCTGCACGTCGCCGAACAGGGCGGTGGCGGGGGCCATCTCGACGATCTGGCCGGCGTACATCACGGCGATGTGGTCGGCCCGTCCGGCCACCACGCCCAGGTCGTGGGTGACCAGGACCATCGCCATGTTGCGCTCGCGCTGCTGGGCCGCCAGCAGGTCGAGGATCTGGGCCTGCACCGTGACGTCGAGCGCGGTCGTGGGCTCGTCCGCGAACAGCAGGCGGGGCCCGCAGGCCAGCGCCACCGCGATCATGATGCGCTGGCGCATGCCGCCGGACAGCTCGTGCGGGTACTGCCCCAACCGCCGCTCGGGCTCGGGGATGCCGACCGACCGCAGCAGGGCCAGCGCGTTCTGCCTGGCGGTGCGCCGGTCGAGGCCCAGGTGGAAGCGCAGGCCCTCGGTGATCTGGTGGCCGATCTTCAGCACCGGGTTCAGCGCCGTCATCGGGTCCTGGAACACCATCGCCATCTGGGTGCCCCACAGGTCGCGGCGCCGGCGATCGGCCAGGGTGTCGATCCGCTCGCCGTCGAACTCGATCGTGCCCTCGCGCACGACGTTGCGGCGGGGGAGCAGGCCCATGATCGAGCGGCTCAGCACCGACTTGCCCGAGCCCGACTCGCCGACGATGCCCAGCGTGCGACCGCGGTCGAGGGTGAGCGACACCCCGTCGACCGCCCGCACCACGCCGGCCGGCGTGCGGAAGCGGGTGCGCAGGCCGGCGACCTCGAGCAGCCGCCCCTGGGTGCGGGCGTTGACCTTGAAGCCGACGGGCGCCTCGCCGGGGGCGGGGGCTCGGCTGGTCACAGCGCCGCCTCCCGCACGTCGAACCGGGCCCGGACGACGTCGCCCAGGTAGTTGAGGGCCAGCACCGTCAGGAACGTGGCGATGGAGGGCACCGCGACGATGTGGGGCGCCCGGGCCAGGTCGGAGCGTCCGGACGCGATCATGTTGCCCCACGACGGCACCTCGGTGACGCCGACGCCCAGCAGCGCGAGGCTGCCTTCGGCGACGATGGCCACGGCGACGCCCAGCAGCGCGATCGACACCATGGCGGGCAGCACGTTGGGCAGCACCTCGCGCACCATGATCCGCAGGTGCCCGGCGCCGAGCACCTCGGCCGCCTTCACGAACTCGCGCTCCGACCAGGACATCGTGCTGGCCCGGGCGATGCGGCCGATGAGGGGCACGGTCACGATGCCGAGCGCCAGGATCAGCACGACCATCTTCCGGCCGTTCGACGCGTCCTGCTGGGCGCTGGCGAACACCGCCACCAGGGCGAGCGCCAGCACCAGGGCGGGGATCGACAGCAGCACGTTGAACAGCGTGGTCAGCACCCCGTCGACCGCACCCCGGAAGTAGCCGGCCGCCAGCCCGAGCGTGCCGCCGACCACGAAGCCCAGGCCGACGGCGCTGACGCTGATGCCGAGCGAGGCCCGAGCCCCGAAGACCACCCGGGCGAGCACGTCGCGGCCGTTGCCGTCGCCGCCCAGCGGGTGACCCGGCTGGATCGGCCCGACCCGCACGATCTCGAGCACGCTGCGGTCGGGGTCGGGCAGCGGCAGCCACGGGGCGGCCAGCGCCGCCAGGGCGACGCCGCCGAGCCACACCAGCGAGAACCAGCCGAGGAACCCCAGCCGGCGGCCGGGGCTGGCCTCGACCTCCTCCACCGGGTCCTCGACGTGGTGGACCACCTGGTCAGTTGCGAGCGCGGGCATGGCGGATCCGGGGGTCGACGACGGTGTAGAGGACGTCCACCGCGAAGTTCACGAGGACGTAGAGGATGGCCAGCACGGCGACGAAGCTCTGCAGGGCGACGTACTGCCGCTCGAAGATCGCCTGGCTGATGGCGAGGCCCATGCCGGGGATGCTGTAGATCACCTCGACGACCACGGCGCCGCCGATGAGCGTGCCCACGTTGAGGCCGGCGACGGTGAGCAGCGTCAGGCTCGAGGGACGCAGGGCGTGGCGCCACAGCACCCGCTGGTCGGAGATGCCCTTCGACCGGGCCATCTGGATGAAGTCCTCCTGCAGCGTGGCCACCATGTCGCTGCGCAGCAGCCGCATGTACACGGCGACCTGGGCCGCGGCCAGGGTGACGGCGGGCAGCACCATCCGGCGGACGTGCTCGCCGGGGTCGTCGCCGAACGCGACGTAGCCCGAGGGCGGCAGCCAGCTCAGCCAGACGCCGACGTAGTAGGCGAGCGCCAGCCCGAGCACGAAGTTGGGGATGGCCAGCAGCGCGAAGGCGCCCACGTTGGTCGCCTTGTCGAAGGCGGAGCCGGCCCGGTAGGCGGTGAGCACGCCCAGGGGGATGGCCACGGCGAGGGCCAGCACCTGGGCGTAGGCCATGAGCTGCAGCGAGATGGGCAGCGCCTCGGCCAGGCGACCGCTCACCGGGTCGCGGCCCGACACCCGGTAGTAGTCGCCGAAGTGCTCGCCGCGCTCGTCGCCGGTGACGAAGTCGCCCAGCCAGCCGAGGTAGCGCTCGTGCAGCGGCCGGTCGAGCTGGAGGTCGGCGCGGACCTGGGCCTTCATGGCGTCGGCCTGCTCGGACTCGGCCAGGGGCACCAGCGTGTCGACCGGGTCGCCCGGCACCATGCTCAGCAGCAGGGCGGTGAAGAGGGTGACGAGGAACAGCACGAGGCACAGGCCGAGGGCCCGCTTGGCCAGCTCGCGTGCGAGGGCCACCGCTACTGCTCCTTCCACACGTGGGCCATGTCGTGACCGAGGGCGAGGCCCGTGTAGTCGGGCCCGCCGTCGGGCGGGCGGGCGCCGACCACCCCGTGGAACTCGGGGTCGAGCGGCACCGCCCAGGTGACCCACGTCGACCACAGGAAGTAGCCGCGGGCGGCCAGCAGCTGGTTGAGCTCGCCGTAGATCCGCTGGCGCTCGGCCCGGTCGGCCGTCGCCCGCCCGGCGTCGAGCAGGCGGTTGACGTCCGGGTCGTCGAAGCCCGAGAAGTTCACCGGGTTGCCCGCTCCGTACCACCACACGTAGTTGTTGTCGGGATCGAGGCCGGGATAGTTCCGGAACGTCATGAGCTGGAACTCCTTGCCGATCGCCGCGGAGATCAGCGAGGACTGGTCGAGGGTGGCGATGCTCACGTCCATGCCCGCGTCCTCGAACATCTGGGCCGCCATCTCGGCCGACCGCAACGTGTCGGGCTCGGGCGTGGCGGTGATCTGGAACTCGAGCGGCTGGCCGGTCTCGGCCTCGTACCGGTCGACCAGCTCGGTCGCCGTGTCGAGGTCGCCGCGGGGCATGCCCGTGTCCTCGACGTGACCGAGGGCGCCCGGGGCGAACGGCCCGTTGGCGATCTCGGGGATGCCCTTGCCCTGGATCTCGTTGGCCAGCTCGATCAGCAGGGCGTTGGCGATGGCCGACCGTGCCGTCTGGTTGTCGAACGGCGGCTTCGTCGTGTTGGTCATCAGGAAGGTGACCTCGGCGAAGTCGGCCGACTCGGCCATGTTGACCTGCTGGGCCTCGTCGAGAGCGCGCATCTCGTCGATGGTCAGGGCGGTCGAGGTGTGGAAGCCGTCGAGCTCTCCCGACTTGAGGCCGTTGATGCGCTGCTGCTGCTCGATGACCGGTCGGAACTCGATCTCGTCGAGGTAGGGCAGCTGGTTGCCCTGGGCGTCGGTGCGCCAGTAGTCGTCGTTGCGCTCGAGCAGCATGTGGGAGTTCACCTTCCACTCGACGAGCCGGAACGGGCCGGTGCCGACGAGGTCGGTGGCGCAGTTGTCGGGGTCGTCGAGCTGGGCCTGGGCGGTGATCCCGAGACGGCCGCTGGAGTAGAGGAACGACGGGAACGACGGCCACGGGGTGACCGTGGTGACCTTGACGGTGAGCGGGTCGACCACCTCGGTCGTGGCGATGTTGTCGAGCACGAAGGTGAACAGCAGCGAGGTGCGGGCCGGGTACTGCCCGCGGTAGGCGTCGAGGTTGTTGCGCACCACCTCGGCCGTCAGCGGCGAGCCGTCGTGGAACGTGATGCCCGGCCGCAGGCGGATCGTCCACTCGGTGAACTGGGGGTTCGAGGTCACCGACTCGGCCAGGAAGGGCACGAACTCGCCGTCGCCGTCCGGCACCGTCAGCGTGTCGTAGATCGACCGGGCCACCTGGATGCCGGCGATGGCGAGCTGGCCCTCCTGCAGGCACCAACCGTTGGTGGTCTCGGCTTCGAGCCCGTACACCATGCGGCCGCCGTACTGCGGCGGCCCGGCGCCGGCGTCGTCGTCGTCACCCCCGGACGGCAGCGTCGACCCGCTGCTCACGCTGGCGCAGGCGGTGGTGATCAGCGCCAGTGCGAGCGCCGCGGCGAGCCCCCGCGCCCGGCCCCGGTGGCCGTGCGCCCATCGCCTCCGGTTGGCGGTACCTCGCACGCGCGCCTTCCCCCGATCTGGTGCAGGACAGCCGGGAAAGCGCGGCCGAGCACGGTGACCCTGGTCACGTCGACCTCCCAGCGGCCGACCAAACTAAGGACCTCGTTGGACAGTTGTCAACGAGAGCCGGCGGCATTGTTACCCAACGTTCACTTGGGATCCCCTCAGTGGCGGAGGGCCAGGGTGAGGCCGTCGAAGGCGGGCAGGACGGCCACCTCGACCCGGTCGTCGACCGCCACCGCGTCGTTGAAGGCGCGCAGCGCCTGGGTGTCGGGGTCGTCCGCCGTCGCGTCCGCGACCCGACCCGACCACAGGACGTTGTCGGCCACCACCAGCCCGCCGGGCCGCACCCGGGGCACCAGCTCACCCCAGTAGCCGAGGTAGCCGGGCTTGTCGGCGTCGATGAACGCCAGGTCGAACGCCTCGCCGGCGGGCAGCGCCCGCAGCGTCTCGAGGGCCGGGCCGATCCGCAGGTCGATGCGGTCGGCGAGGCCGGCCCGCTCCCACGCCCGCCGCCCGATCGCCGTCCACTCCTCGTTGACGTCGCAGCACACGAGCGTGCCGCCCTCGGCCAGGCCCCGGGCGATGCACAGGGCCGAGTAGCCGGTGAACGTACCCACCTCGACGGCCCGCCGCGCCCCGACCAGGCGGGTCAGCAACGTGAGGAGCTGGCCCTGGTCGGGACCGATCTGCATGCCCGCCACGGGGCCCAACGCCCGGGTCTCGGCCCGCAGGTCGGCCAGCACCTCGTCCTCCGGCCAGGTGCCGTGGGCGGCGGCGTAGTCGATCAGCTCGGCGGTGACGGGCAGCGTGCGGATGTCGCTCATCGCCCGCGACGCTAACGGCGCCGCCCGGGTAGCGTCCGCCGTCATGCGCTTCGGGCTCTCGCTGCCGATCTTCGACGAGCTCGCCGATCCGGCGACGCTGGCCCGGCTCGGCGCCCGGGCCGAGGACCGGGGGTGGGACGGCGTGTTCCTGTGGGACCACGTGCTCTACCGCCCACCGGTCGCGGCCGCCACCGACCCCTGGATCGCCCTCGCCGCCCTGGCCGTGGCCACCCGGCGCGTCACGCTCGGCCCCATGGTCACGCCGCTGGCGCGGCGCCGGCCGTGGATCGTGGCCCGCCAGGCCGTCGCCCTCGACCACCTCTCGGGCGGGCGCTTCGTGCTCGGCCTCGGGCTGGGGCTGGACTCGAGCGGCGGCGAGCTGTCGCGCTTCGGCGAGGAGACCGACGACCGCCAGCGGGCCGCCGTGCTCGACGAAGGGCTCGACGTGCTGGTCCGGTTGCTGTCCGGCCAGGCCGTCGACCACGACGGCGCCGCCTACCGGCTGGCCGGGGTGCAGTTCCTGCCCGGCCCCGCCCGGCCCGGTGGCATGCCGATCTGGCTGGCGGCCCGCTGGCCCCACCGGCGACCGGTCGCCCGCGCCCTGCGCCACGACGGCGTCTACGTGATCGACACCGACGACCCCGCCGACGTGGCCGGGATCGCCGAGCGCGGGCGGGCGCTGGGGCGGCCCTTCGACGTGGTGGTGCAGGGATGGCCCGGCGAGCGGGTCGACGGCTGGCGCGACGCCGGGGCGACGTGGTGGCTGGCCCGGTTCGATCCCTTCGCCACCACGGTCGCCACGGCCCAGGCGGTGATCGACGCCGGCCCGCCGTGAGGCTGCCGGGTCGCTGGGGTGGGGTCGCCGCGGCCCCGTGAGGCAGAGTGGTCGGCGACGACGAGGAGGCCCCATGTCCGACCGCGTGACCGTCACCATCGACGAGGGCGTCGCCGACGTGCGACTCAACCGTCCCGACAAGCTCAACGCGCTCGACGGCGACATGTTCGTCGCCCTCGTCGACACCGCCTCCCGGCTGGCGCGCGACGCGTCGGTGCGGGCCGTCGTGCTCTCGGGCGAGGGCCGGGCCTTCTCGGCCGGGCTCGACTACGCGGGGTTCATGGCCATGGCGGGCGGCCGGGTCGCGGTCGAGGGCGGCGGCCCGGCGATCGAGGGCGGCCGTGAATCCGACGAGGCCGGCGGCCTGGGCGCCATCGGGCGCACCGACGGCCGCATCACCCACCTGGGGCAGCAGGCGGCCCACGGCTGGTCCGAGGTGCCCGTGCCGGTGATCGCGGCCGTCTGGGGCCACTGCCTCGGCGGCGGGCTGCAGATCGCGCTGGGCGCCGACCTGCGCATCGTCCACCCCGACGCCAAGCTGTCGGTGCTCGAGATCCGCTGGGGGCTGTCGCCCGACATGACCGGCACGGCCACGCTGCCCCGCCTGGTGGGGCCGGACGTGGCCAAGGAGCTGACCTGGACCGGCCGCACCGTCACCGGCGACGAGGCCGCCCGCATCGGCCTGGCCACCCGCGCCAGCGAGACGCCGCTCGACGACGCGCTGGCTCTGGCCCGCGAGATCGCCGCCAAGAACCCGCACGCCGTCCGGGCCACCAAGCGGCTGCTCGACCGGTCGGGCACCGTCCCGCTGGACCGGCAGTACGCCGACGAGCGCCACGAGATCGGCGCGCTGATCGGCACCCCCAACCAGGTCGAGGCCGTGGCCGCCTACTTCGAGAAGCGCGCCCCCTCCTTCGGCGACCCGGCCTGACGCGACGATCGCCCGACGAGGGTACCCGAGGCGTTGGGCCCGAGGCGGTCGCCGCGAGGCAAGAGCGGTCGGCTCCGAGCGCGCCTCGGGAGTGGCGGGGCGACCGTCATTGCCTCGTGGGGGTGAGGCGACCGTCATCGCCTCGTGGGGTGGGCCGCCGTGACGCCAGTGTGGGTCAGTAGCCGGACGCGGCGCCGTCGAGCGAGCGGGGGTCGGCGACGCCCGCCAGCACGCCGTCGGCCACCGTGATCACCTGGGCGTGGCCGAACCCGTGGTCGACGGTGTCGGCGCTGCGGCGGACGTCGTGGCCGCGCTCGGCCAGGCCGGCGTCCCACGCGGCCGAGGCGTGGGCCTCGACCGCCACGTGGCCCGGCCCGCCACCGGCCCAGGTGTCGAAGCCCGCGTGCCCGCGGCCCTGGCGCGACCCTCCGGCCGACGAGGGCCCCGGGCCCAGCACCCAACGTCCGGCCCGCGCCGCCCGGCCCGGCGACTCGCCGTGGCGCAGCAGGCGGGCGAGGAGCTGGAGGACGACCTGGGGCTGCGAGTCGCCGCCCATGGTGCCGAGCACTGCCCGCAGGCCGCCGTCGGGGCCTGTCACCAGCGCCGGCGCCAGCGTGTGGGGCGGCCGCCGGCCGGGGCCCAGCTCGGCGGGATCCCCGGGCTCGAGGCTGAACCCGATGCCGCGGTCGTGGAGGAAGATGCCGCTGTCGGGCTCGACGATGCGGGCCCCCCACGCCGAGGCGTTCGACTGGATGAGCGTGACGCCGGTGCGCTCGCGGTCGACGGCGCAGCACACGGTGGTGCCCCCGGCTGCGGCCAGCGGCGCCATGTCGGCACGCCGACCCGGGTCGACGGCGGCCCGTCGATCGGCCAGGCGGGCGGGGTCGAGCAGCGCAAGGCCGTCCGCGCCGTCGTGCAGCACCCGGTCGCGGTCGACGCCCACCACCCGCGCCGCCTCGGCGAGCAGGTGGGCCCAGGCCGGGTCGTCGGGGTCGTCGGGCAGGGGCAGCTCGGCGGCCACCGCGGCGCCGGCCAGCACGAGGTAGCCCTGCGAGGGCGGCGGCGGTACGTGCACGGTGTGACCCCACACCTCGACCGCGAGGGGCGTGACCCACTCGGCCTGCACCTGCGCCAGGTCGTCCGGGCCGAACAGGCCCCCGCCCAGCCCGACGAGCCCGTCGCCGAAGGGCCCGCGGTAGAAGGCGGCCCGCCCGCCGGCGGCGAGCGCCTGGAGGGCGGCCGCCAGGCCGGGCCGGCGGATCAGCGTGCCCGGCAGCAGGCGGCCGCCGGCCGCCATGGCGGGGTCGCGGTAGTCGTCGGCGCCCTCGACGTCGAGGACGAGCGGGGCGGTGACCGCCAGCAGAGACGACACGGGGAAGCCCGTGGCCGCGTAGGTGACGGCCGCCTCGAGCACCTGGGGGAACGGCAGCCGGCCGAAGCGGCGGTGCAGCTCGACCCACCCGTCGACGCAGCCGGGCACCGTGACCGCTCGGATGTCGCCGTGGGCGGGCAGGCGGGTCAGCCCCTCGGCCCGGGCCTGCACGGGATCGGCGCCCGAGCCGGCCCGACCGGCGGCGCAGAGGGCGGCGACCGCCTCGCCCGGGCGGTGGACCAGCGCGAAGAGGTCGCCCCCCATCCCGCACTGGTGCTGGTTGGTGACCGCGAGCACGGCGCCGGCCGCCACCGCGGCGTCGGCGGCGCTGCCACCGGCACGCAGCGCGGCGACGCCGGCGGACGCGGCCAGGTGGTCGGCGGCGGCGGTCATGCCCGACGGGGCGTGCACCGTCGGCGCGGCCAGGAGGCCCGCGGTCATCGGCCGAGAGGCTAGGCCAGGCCCGGGGCCGCGCGGTCGCGGCCGCGGCCCTCGTCACCTGTCGCCGACGACGACATCACGTGCCGGTCGGTCCTCGACCAGCGCTCCGGCCGCGTGCCAGGCCGCCTCGACGGCGTCGAGGCGGTCGGTGGCGCTGCGCCGCAGACGGGCCGCCGCGCCCGTCACCAGCGCGTTGGCCAGGGCCAGGGTGCCGACGTGGCTGTCGAAGACGCCGGCGCCCTCGGCCGACACGGTGAACGACACCGCCGCCTGGGCCGCGAGCGGCGACAGCAGGCTGTCGGTGACGGCGACCACGGTCACCCCGGCGGCGACCGCCCGGGTGACGTGGTCGACGACCCAGCGCTCGTAGCGCCGCAGGTCGATGGCGACGACGACCGTGTCGGCGCCGCACCCGGCGAGCTGGCGGGCCACGGCCACGTCCGAGCCGCCCGCCTGGGCCACCCCGTCGCGCACGAGCGACAGCGCGGTGGCGAGCATCGCCCCCACGCCGGACTCGGCGTCCCCGGCGACGACCACGACCCGGCGCCGCCGGTCGGCCAGCAGCCGGACGGCCTTGGCGAACGAGGCGGCGTCGACGGCCGACAGCGTGCGCTCGACGTTGCCGAGCTCGGCCCGCAGGGTGCGGCTGACGACGTCCGAGCCGTGCTCGGCGCGGATGCGCTCGACCGCCGGTCGGAGCTGCTGGCCGATGGCGGACTGCACGGCGGCCTGCAGCCCGCTGAAGCCGTGGAAACCGAGCCGGTTTGCGAGGCGCACGACCGAGGCCCCCGACGTGCCGGCCTCCGCGGCCACCCGGGCGACGGTGCCGAACGCGACGGTCTCGGGATCGCGCAGCACGACGTCGGCCACCCGGCGCTCGGCGGGGGAGAGCCGATCCCGGTGCTGCTCGATGCGGGCGGCGACGTCCGACACGGTCGGGATGATACGTTTCGCCGCACCGTCGTGAAACGTATGTTCCACGCAACCGGTCGACTGGTTCGAACCATCCGCGATCCGCCACCCGCACGCCAGACGCCAGGAGAGAGGCATGACGACCTTCCGCTCGGTGAACCCGGCCCGCCCCGACGACGTCGTGGGCGAGTACCCGGCCCACGGTCCCGCCGACGTCGACGCGGCCGTCGCCCGCGCGGCCGGCGCCCAGCGCGACTGGGCCCGCCGCCCGCTGCCGGCCCGCGCCGAGGTGATCGCGGCGGCGGCCGGGGTGCTCGCCCGCGACAAGGACACCCTGACGGCGCTGGTCAGCCGCGAGGCCGGCAAGGTGTTGGTCGAGGCCGGAGGCGACGTGCAGGAGGCGGTCGACATGGCCGCGTTCGTCGCCGGGCAGGGGCGGGCCGCGTTCGGCGAGACCGTGCCCTCCGAGCTGGGCGACAAGCTGTGCTGGACCACCCGCCAGCCGGTCGGCGTGGTCGGGATGATCACCCCCTGGAACTTCCCGGTGGCCATCCCGTCGTGGAAGATCTTCCCCGCGCTGCTGGCCGGCAACGGCGTGGTCATCAAGCCGAGCGAGCACGCGCCCGGCTGCTGCGAGGCGTTCGTCGCCGCCTGCGTCGAGGCCGGGGTGCCGGCCGACCTCGTCCAGGTCGTGCACGGCTTCGCCGAGCCCGGGGCCGCGCTGGCGGTCCACCCGGGCGTCGGCGCCCTCAGCTTCACCGGCTCGGTGCCCACCGGGCGCAAGGTCGCGGCGGCGGCCATGGAGACGGGCCCCCGGCTGGTGTCCCTCGAGCTGGGCGGCAAGAACGCGATGGTGGTGCGCGACGACGCCGACCTCGACCTGGCCGTCGACGGCGCGGTGTTCGGCGCCTTCGGCACCTCGGGCCAGCGCTGCACCTCGACCTCGCGGCTGATCGCCCACCCGTCGATCGCCGGCGAGCTGGTCGACCGCGTCGTGAAGCGGGCCGGCGAGCTGCGGCTGGGCGACCCGCAGGACCCGGCCGTCGACGTCGGCCCCGTGATCACCGGCGGCGCGGCCGACCGCATCGCCGGCATGGTCGCCGCCGCCGTCGACGAGGGCGCGGCCGTCGCCACCGGCGGCCGGGCGCTCACCGTCGAGGGGTGCGACGGCGGCGCCTTCTTCGCCCCCACGGTGCTCACCGGTGTCCGCCCCGATCACCGCATCGCCCGCGACGAGGTGTTCGGCCCGGTGCTGGCCGTGCTCGAGGTGGCCGACCTCGACGAGGCGCTGGCCGTGGTCAACGGCGTCGAGTACGGGCTGTCGGCTGCCGTCTACACCCGCGACATCAACGCCGCCCTGCGGGCGGTCGACCGCATCGACACCGGCATCGTCTACGTGAACGCACCGACGATCGGCGCCGAGATCCCCCTGCCCTTCGGCGGCACCAAGCACACCGGCAACGGGTTCCGCGAGGCGGGCACCCGCGGGATCGAGCAGTTCAGCCAGCTCAAGACCGTGTACGTCGACTACTCGGGGCGACTGCAGAAGGCCCAGATCGACACCCACCCGCTCGCCGCCGGCGACGATCGCACGGAGGGCGCATGACCGCCGCCACCGCTCCCGGCCACCTGACCGAGCCCGAGTCGGCCACGGCGGCGTGGCTGGCACGCGACGACGACGCGCTGGCGGGCGTGCTGCCCCGCTACTACGACGTCGTCGCCGAGTCAGGCGAGGGCGCCTGGCTGGTCGACGTCGACGGCCGCCGCTTCCTCGACCTCGGCGCCGGCATCGCGGTCAACACGACCGGCCACTGCCACCCCCGGGTGGTCGCGGCGGTCACCGATCAGGTGCGCACCCTCGTGCACACCTCGGTCGTCGTCCACCACACCCGCAACGTCGCGCTCGCCGAGCGCATCGGCGCGCTGTGCCCCTTCCTCGACCGGCCCCAGGTGTTCTTCTGCAACTCCGGGGCCGAGGCCGTGGACGGGGCCCTCAAGCTGGCCCGGCGGGTGACGCGCCGGCCCGGCGTAATCGCCTTCCGGCGGGCGTTCCACGGCCGCACGCTGGCGGCCACGTCGCTCACCACGGCCAAGGGCCGCTACCGCGAGGGGTACGAGCCGCTGCTGCCGGGCGTGTACCAGGCGCCCTACTGCATCCCCCACGAGCACCCGGCACCCGGGGTCGCGGTCGAGGTGGCGCTGGCCGAGCTCGACCGCGTGCTGGCGCTGCAGGCGCCGCCGGCCAACGTGGGGGCCATGATCGTCGAGCCGGTGCTGGGCGAGGGCGGCTACGTGCCCCCGCCCCGGGCCTGGCTCGAGGGGCTGCGCGCCCGTTGCGACGAGCACGGCATCCTGCTGGTGTTCGACGAGGTGCAGTGCGGCGTCGGCCGCACCGGGCGGCCGTTCGCCGCCGAGACCTACGGGGTGCGGCCCGACGTCGTGCTGTTCGCCAAGGGCATCGCCTCGGGCCTGCCGCTGGGCGGCATCGTCGCCCCCCGGGCGCTGATGGCGCAGTGGCCGACCGGCGCCCACGGCTCGACCTTCGGCGGCAACCCGGTGGCCTGCGCCGCCGCGCTGGCCACCCTCGACGTGCTGGACGAGACCGACGGCTACCGCCGCGCCGCCGAGCTGGGCGAGCGGGCGGTCGCCCGCCTTTGGGGCGCGGTCGGCGGGCACGCGAGCGTGCGCCACGTCCGGGGCATCGGCCTGATGGTCGGCGTCGAGCTGACCGGCAAGGCGGTGACCGAGCGGGTCTGCCGGGCCTGCCTCGACGCGGGGGTGATCGTGCTGTCGTGCGGGCCCGACGAGAACGTCCTGCGCCTCGCCCCGCCGCTCACCATCACCGACGACGAGCTCGACCACGGCCTGACCGTGCTCTGCGACGCCATCCGCGCGACCGCCTGATCTCACAGCCGCGTTCCTGCCGCGGGATCCGGTGGCGGATTCAAGCAGTGGCCGCGACGAGTTGGCTGAATCGTTCGGCGGGAGTGTCCCACGCGAGGGTCTTGCGGGGGCGGGTGTTGAGGAGTCGAGCGATCTCGTCGAGGTCGTGTTGGCTGTGGACGGAGAGGTCGGTGCCTTTGGGGAGAAACTGGCGGACGAGTCCGTTCCAGTTCTCGTTGGTGCCGCGCTGCCAGGGCGAGTGGGGGTCGCAGAAGTAGACCGGGACCCCGGTGGCGATAGTGAACTCGGCATGGGCGGCGAGCTCGGTGCCTTGATCCCAGGTGAGGGATCGGGCCAGCTCGGCGGGCAACCGCACGACGTTGTCGGACAGGCGGGCCGCCACGTGCTCGGCGGTCTTGTTGTCGAGTTTGATCAGCATGCCCATGCGGGTGGTGCGCTCAACAAGGGTGGCGACCGCTGAGGCGCCGTTGGCGCCGATGACCAGGTCGCCCTCCCAGTGGCCCGGGATGGCGCGGTCGTCGGTCTCCGGTGGCCGCTGCGCGATGTTCACCATGCCCGGGATCCTGGGGCCGGCGCCGGGACAGGTTCGGCCTCGAGGCCGGCGCCGGACCCGGCCCGAGCGCAGACACGCGGCGAGCTGTTTGCGCAGCTCACCTTTGGTCTGGACATAGAGGGCCTGGTAGATCGCCTCATGGGACACCCACCACTGTGGATCCTCCGGGTGGTCACGGCGTAACCGCTGGGCGATCTGCTCGGGAGACCAGCGAGCCCGCAGCAACGTCTTGACCTCACGCCACAACCATGGCCGTCGTTCGGTCCAGGTCGGCTTTGGTCGCCGGGCGGCGTCGTCAGCTCGGTTCTGCGCTCGGAACGCCCGGTACCGGGAGCGGCCGCCACCAGCGGTGATCTCCCGGCCGATCGTGCCCCGGTGCCGACCGAGCCGCCGAGCGATCGCCGCGTCGGTCTGCCCCCGCTCGATGCCCAGCATGATCTCCTCGCGGTCCTCGACGCTCAACGCTCCCGCACGCGGCGTTCGTTCCCGAAGCACTCCCACACCATGCTCGCTGACATAGCGCCGCACCGACCGCTTGCCCATTCCCGCGATCTCGGCGGCCTCGCCATGGGTCGCACCCCCCGCCACCGCCCGCAACGCCTCCCGCACCACCGACCACGCCAGCGGCGGCCTCCCCACACGTCCCACACGACACCTCCCATCAAGATGTCGCGATCACCACCTGAGGCCGCCGGGGCTCCCGCCCCGGAAACCGCGGCGAGAACGCGGGGTGGGGGGCTACCCGAGGAGGGCGAGCACCCGGGCGGCCTGGGCCGCGGGGTCACCGTCGGCCGGGGTGAGCCGCAGTTCGGGCCGCTC
>DASTFE010000142.1:0-26112 GCA_035708905.1 Acidimicrobiales bacterium
CACGGTGGTCGGCGCCGGCGCGGCCGAGGGCGCGATGGACGCCGGCAACATGCTCAAGCCGCTGCTCGCCCGGGGCCAGCTCCGCATGATCGGCGCCACCACGCTCGACGAGTACCGCAAGCACATCGAGAAGGACGCCGCGCTCGAGCGCCGCTTCCAGCAGGTGTACGTCGGGCCGCCGTCGGTCGACGACACCATCGCCATCCTGCGCGGCCTCAAGGAGCGCTACGAGGTCCACCACGGCGTCCGCATCCAGGACGCGGCGCTGGTGGCCGCGGCCGTCCTGTCCGACCGCTACCTCACCGGGCGGTTCCTGCCCGACAAGGCCATCGACCTGGTCGACGAGGCCGCGTCCCGGCTGCGCATCGAGATCGACTCGCTGCCCACCGAGATCGACGTGGTCGAGCGCCGCATCCGCCAGCTCGAGATCGAGCGGGTGGCGCTCGCCAAGGAGACCGACGACGTCTCGGTCGAGCGGCTGGCCGGCCTCGACGAGGAGCTGGCCAACCTGCGCGAGCAGCGCGACTCGATGCTGGCCCACTGGAACAACGAGAAAGAGGTCATCGACGAGATCCGCGAGCTGAAGGAGCAGCTCGAGACGCTGCGGGCAGAGGCCGAGCGCGAGACCGACCTCGAGAAGGCGGCCGAGATCCGCTACGGGCGCCTGCCCGAGCTCGAGCGCCAGGTCGAGGCGGCGACGGCCCGGCTCGACGACCTGCAGTCCAACGGCCAGCGCATGCTGAAGGAGGAGGTCGACGAGGAGGACGTCGCCGAGGTCGTCGCCCGCTGGACCGGCGTGCCCGTCAGCCGCCTGATGGAGGGCGAGATGGCCAAGCTCGTGCGCCTCGAAGAGGTGCTGCACGAGCGGGTCATCGGCCAGGACGAGGCGGTCACCGCCGTCGCCAACGCCATCCGGCGCAGCCGGGCGGGCCTGTCCGACCCCCACCGGCCGATCGGCTCGTTCCTGTTCCTGGGGCCGACGGGGGTGGGCAAGACCGAGCTGGCCCGCACCCTGGCCGACTTCCTGTTCGACGACGAGCGGGCGATGGTGCGGGTCGACATGTCCGAGTACATGGAGAAGCACGCTGTCAGCCGCCTCATCGGCGCCCCACCGGGCTACGTCGGCTACGACGAGGGCGGCCAGCTCACCGAGGCGGTGCGGCGCCGCCCCTACTCGGTGGTGCTGCTCGACGAGATCGAGAAGGCGCACGCCGACGTGTTCAACGTGCTGCTACAGCTGCTCGACGACGGCCGGCTCACCGACGGCCAGGGTCGCACGGTCGACTTCACCAACTCCGTGCTGATCATGACGTCCAACCTGCCGGGCGACCCACGGGCGTTCTTCAAGCCCGAGTTCATCAACCGCATCGACGAGATCGTGCGCTTCCGCGAGCTCAGCGAGGGCGACCTGGCGCAGATCGTCGACATCCAGCTCCGGGGATTGCGCCAGCGGCTCGCCGGCCGGCGCATCGGGCTCGAGGTCACCGAGGCGGCCACGGCCGCCCTGGCGCACAAGGGTTACGACCCGGCCTTCGGCGCCCGGCCGCTCAAGCGGGTCATCCAGCGCGAGCTGGCCGACGTGCTGGCGGTCCAGATCCTCGACGGCAAGATCGCCGAGGGCGACACCGTCACGGTCGACGCCGTCGACGGCGAGCTGGTGCTGCGCTAGCCGGGCGCCTGGGTGGCGCGCTGGGCCGTCGCTGCGTCCGCCGTGATGATCTCGTCCGGATAGCCGAGTGCTCGCAGCAGGTCGGCCGTCGCGGTGGTCACGCGGGGCTCGGGGTCGATCCGGACGTCGTTGTGCTGCCGGAACTGGTCGTCGACCACGGCGAGTGCTCGTGACCGTTCCCTGTAACCCGACGCGTCGACGAACCCTCGCCGGGTCTTGCGTTCGTAGTCCTCGCGGCTGCGGTAGACGTAGTGCCGCAGCTCGAGACGTGGGTTGAGCGGCGGGGTGGTGAACGAGCCGAACACGCGCCTGCCGTCGGGGGTCACGGCCAGTCGCCCGCGCTGGTAGTAGAAGTTGTGCGAGTTCCGGTGCCGGCGGATCATCGCCGGCTGCGCGATGACCTTCACGTGGCGGTTGTAGACGGCGTCCGCCCGGTCGAATCGCTCGGTGACCAGACCGCGCGGGATGGTCTCGTGGCCGGCGCTGCCGAAGTAGCGCCAGTTGACAGCGATCGCCGGACGGCGCTCGGACGTTCGCAGGATCTCGAGCAGAGCTCCGGGCGTCGCCTCGAAGAGGAACTCGTCGGCGTCGAAGAAGGCGACCCATCTGCTGGTCCCACCCAAACGAGCGAGGAAGTCGATGTGGCACGAGGGTGACGCCGGGACTCTGGGCCAGGGCACATAGGTGACGAAGCCGCGGTCGATGAAGGGGGCGATCACGCTGGCGACGTCATCGGTGCTGTTGTTGTCGTACACGAAGACGTGCTCGACGCCGACGTTGAGGTGGTGTGCCAGCCACTCGGGCAGGAAGCGAGCCTCGTCCTTGACCCGGATCATCGCAGCCAGGCCGTACCTCTCGGCACCAGCGGACTCACGGCGCCGCCGACCGACGGCAACGCCGGACCGGGCGCTGTAGTAGCAGTTCTGGGCCAGGAACAGGATCGTCCGCAGCGGTCGGTTGTCCTTGATCCGTGAGCGCAGCGCTTTCACCGTCACACCCCCACCGCGCTCAGGTCACCGACGGGACGCGTCAGCAACAGGGTGAAGTTCCAGCGTTCCCGGCAGACCAGTTGGTAGCCCTTGCTCTCGAACTGCCGCAGCAGCGTGCGAAGCCAGAGGATGCTCTGGGGCTGGTCGTACTCGAAGCAGACGACCTCCGGGTAGGGCCCGTTCGCGAGCATGTGCGGCAGCACGGTGGACTCTGCTCCCTCGATGTCCACCTTCAGCAGATCGACGTGGTCGTGCTGCATGCGGGTCATGCACCCGGCCAGAGAATCGACCGGAGCGGTGAAGAACTGTCGGGTTCGCTGCAGGTTGAGCACCGAGTGCGAGATGTCGCTCGGATCCGACGGCGCGTAGAACGAGAGCTCGTCGCGCTCGTTCCAGAGCCCCAGTGGCAGGAAGTGGAACCGGTCGTCATCTGGTTGCACGCCGCCGACATAGGCGACAGAGCGGGGGGTGGGGTCGATCGTGACCACCGTCAGCCCCCTGCTGTGCAGGTCGAGGTCGAACGAGATGTCCAGCCCTGCCCCGGCGCAGTAGGCGATCGCACCGGGTCGTAGGATCCGCTCCGGTACCCACCAGCCACAGCCGGCTGATCCCAGCCTGATCAGGTCGTCGACGCTGCTCATCCGCACCATCGGTGCGAGGAGTGCCCGTCGAGTGCGACTCGATGCCTTCCTGGCCAGCTGTCTCGCTTTCAGTGTCGAGCCCACGTCTGATCCCCAGCTTGCTCCGATCGCCTGCTGCCGGAAGCTCGGATCAGCATCGCACGCGAAGCGAGCGCCTGCGCCAGGACTGTCGCCTCCGTCGGACGAGCGTGTGCCGAGCGTTCGATTCGGGTGCCGGAGGGTGCGTCGTTGGCCGTAGGGTCGATTGGGCGACGTCCAGGCGGCTAGCCTCTCTCGTCCCCTCAAAGCGAGCCAGGAGCACCACGTGCCGGCGACCGTCGTGGTCGGAACCCAATGGGGCGACGAGGGCAAGGGCAAGTTCACCGACCTCTTCGCCAAGGAGATGCACCTCGTCGTCCGCTACCAGGGCGGGCACAACGCCGGGCACACGCTCGTCGTCGACGGCGAGTCGTTCGCCCTGCAGCTCGTGCCGTCCGGGGTGCTGTACGACCACATCACGCCCGTGATCGGCAACGGGGTGGTCGTCGACCCGCAGGTGCTGCTGGCCGAGGTCGACATGCTCGAGCAGCGGGGGCGCAGCTGCGAGCGGCTCAAGGTGTCGTCCGGCGCCCACCTGATCCTGCCCTACCACCAGCTGCTCGACCGGGTGACCGAGCGCCACCTGGGCAAGAGCAAGCTGGGCACGACCAAGCGGGGCATCGGCCCGGCCTACGCCGACAAGGCGGCCCGGGTGGGCCTGCGCGTGCAGGACATGTACGACCCCAAGATCTTCCGCCAGAAGCTCGAGCTGGTGCTCAAGGAGAAGGGCCAGCTGCTCGCCAAGGTCTACAACCAGCTGCCGCCCACCGTCGACGAGATCTGCGACGTCTACCTCGGCGAGCTGGCGCCCCGCGTCGAGCCCTACGTGGCCGACACCGTCAACCTCACCCACGAGGCGCTCGCCGCGGGCCAGAACGTGCTGTTCGAGGGCGCGCAGGCCACGTTCCTCGACCTCGACCACGGCACGTACCCCTACGTGACGTCGTCGAACCCGGTCGCCGGTGGAGCGTGCACCGGCGCCGGCGTCGGCCCCCGCTACATCGACCGGGTCGTGGGCATCGCCAAGGCCTACATCACCCGGGTCGGCTCGGGGCCGTTCCCCACCGAGCTGTTCGACGAGGTCGGCGACGCGCTGGTCGAGCGGGGGCACGAGTTCGGCACCAACACCGGGCGCCGCCGGCGGGCCGGGTGGTTCGACGCGGTGATGCTGCGCCACGCGGTGCGCCTCAACTCCCTCTCCGAGCTGGCGATCACCAAGCTCGACGTGCTCGACGCCTTCGACCGGGTCAAGGTGTGCGTCGCCTACCAGGCCGACGGCCGGCGCATCGAGCGGTTCCCCGACGACCAGTCGCTCCTCCACAGGGCCACCCCCGTCTACGAGGAGCTGCCGGGGTGGTCGACCGACCTCTCGTCCGTGACCGAGCCCGGTGACCTGCCCGCCGCGGCCCGCGACTACATCGCCTTCCTCGAGGATCAGGTGGGCGTGCCCATCCACCTGGTGGGGGTGGGACCGGGTCGCGACCAGTACGTCCAGCGCAAGCCCTGACGAGGAGCCGGCCGTGCGGGTCTGTGTGATCGGTTCGGGAGGGCGCGAGCACGCCCTCGCCCACGTGCTTGCGCGCACCGCCGACGTGGTCGTCACCCCGGGCAACCCGGGCATCCCCGGGTCGACCGCGACCCAGCCCGCCGACATCGCGGCCGACCTCTACGTGGTCGGCCCCGAGGCTCCGCTGGTGGCGGGGATGGCCGACGAGCTGCGGGCCGCGGGCCGGCTGGTGTTCGGGCCCGGGGCCGACGGCGCCCGCCTCGAGGGCTCGAAGGCGTGGATGAAGCAGGTGGTCGAGGCGGCCGGCGTGCCCACCGCCCGCTACGCGACGTTCACCGAGGTCGAGCCGGCCGTCGAGTTCCTGCGTTCGCTGCCCGGCCCGTGGGCGATCAAGACCGACGGGCTGGCGGCGGGCAAGGGCGTGCTGGTGGCGGCCACGCTCGACGAGGCCGTCGCCGACGTGCGGGCCAAGCTGGCGGGCGAGTCGTTCGGCGAGGCCGGGCGCCGGGTGGTCGTCGAGGAGGGCATGACCGGCCCCGAGCTGTCGCTGCTCGCCGTCTGCGACGGCACCCGGGCGGTCGCGCTCGCACCCGCCCAGGACTTCAAGCGGATCGGCGACGGCGACGCCGGCCCCAACACCGGCGGCATGGGGGCCTACTCACCGGTGCCCGGCGCCGACGACGCCCTGGTCGACGACGTGATGCGCCGGTTCGTTCAGCCGACGCTCGACGAGCTGCGCCGGCGCGGCATCGACTACCGGGGCGTGCTCTACGCCGGACTGATGCTCACCGCCGACGGGCCCCGGCTGGTGGAGTTCAACGTCCGCTTCGGTGACCCCGAGGCCCAGGTGGTGCTGCCCCGGTTGACCAGCGACCTGGCCGCCCTGCTCGCGGCGGCCGCCGCGGGCGACGTGACCCGGGCCCCGGCCCCCAGCTTCGGCGACGACGCCTGCGTGACCGTGGTGCTGGCCAGCGAGGGCTACCCGGCCTCGCCCCGCACCGGCGATCCGATCGAGGGCATTGATGCGGCCGAGGCGACCGGCGCGATCGTGTTCTGCGCCGGCGTCGCCCGCGCCGGCGACGTCGCCGCGGATGACGTCGCCCGCGCCGGGGCGGGACGCGCGCCCGCTGGGGACGGCACCGGCGGTCCCGTCGGCGGGCTGGTCACCGCCGGCGGACGGGTGCTGGCGGTCACCGGCACCGGCCCCACCGTCGCCGCCGCCCGCGACCACGCCTACCGGGCCGCCGCCCTGATCTCGTGGCCCGGCCGGCACCACCGCACCGACATCGCACTGGAGGCATCACGCACATGACCCGCAAGAAGGTCGCCATCCTCATGGGATCGCCGAGCGACAAGGACAAGATGGCCCCGGCCGCCGACACGCTGGCCCGGTACGGCATCGAAGCCGACGTGCGCGTCATGTCGGCCCACCGCAGCCCCGCGGCTGTGGCCGAGTTCGCCTCGTCGGCTCGCGACGCCGGCTACGCGGCGATCATCTGCGGCGCCGGCATGGCCGCCCACCTGGCGGGCGCGGTCGCCGGCCACACCACCCTGCCGGTCATCGGCGTGCCCCTGTCCAGCGGCGCCCTCAACGGCGTCGACGCCCTGTACGCCACGGTCCAGATGCCCAAAGGCGTCCCGGTGGCCACCGTGGCCGTCGACGGGGCCATGAACGCGGCGCTGCTCGCCGTGCAGATGCTGGCGATCGACGACGACGACCTCGTCGCCGAGCTGGCCCGCCACCGCGAGGAGATGGCTCCGAAGCCGTCCTGACGGCGACAATGGGCGGGTGAAACCCGTGCTCCCCGACGTGCTCGCCGCCCGCTACGCCAGCGAGCCGATGGTCGAGCTGTGGAGCCCCGAGCGCAAGGTGCGGCTCGAGCGCGAGCTGTGGGTGGCGGTCATGGCGGCCCAGCGCGACCTCGGGGTCGACATCCCGGCCGAGGCCATCGACGACTACCGGGCCGTCATCGACACCGTCGACCTCGCCTCGATCGAGGCTCGCGAGCGGGTCACCCGCCACGACGTCAAGGCCCGCGTCGAGGAGTTCTCGGCCCTGGCCGGGCACGAGTACGCGCACGCGGGCATGACGTCGCGCGACCTCACCGAGAACGTCGAGCAGCTCCAGGTGCGCCGGGCGCTCGAGCTGGTCCGCCACCGGATGGTGACGGCGCTGGCCCGGCTGGCCGAGCGGGCGGCTGAGCAAGCCACCCTGGTCATGGCCGGGCGCAGCCACAACGTGGCCGCCCAGGCCACCACCCTGGGCAAGCGGTTCGCCAACGCCGGCGAGGAGCTGCTGCAGGCGTACCACCGGGTGGGCGACCTGCTCGACCGCTACCCGCTGCGGGGCGTCAAGGGCCCGGTGGGCACCCAGCAGGACCAGCTCGACCTGCTCGGCGGCGATGCCGGCAAGGTCGACCGGCTCGAGCGGGCGGTGCTCGAGCACCTGGGCTTCGGCGCCGCGCTCACCAACGTCGGCCAGGTGTACCCGCGCTCGCTCGACCTCGACGTGGTCGCCGCCCTGGTGCAGGCCACTGCGGGCCCGGCCAGCCTGGCCACGACCATCCGCCTGATGGCCGGCCACGAGCTGGTGACCGAGGGCTTCGTCCCCGGCCAGGTGGGCAGCTCGGCCATGCCCCACAAGATGAACACCCGCTCGTGCGAGCGGGTCAACGGCCTCGCCGTCGTCGTCCGCGGCTACCTGTCGATGGTCTCCGAGCTGGTCGGCGACCAGTGGAACGAGGGCGACGTGTCCTGCTCGGTCGTGCGCCGGGTCGCCCTGCCGGGCGCGTTCCTGGCCACCGACGGGCTGTTCGAGACGTTCCTGGCGGTGATGGACGGTTTCGGCGCCTACCCGGCGGTGGTCGGCCGCGAGCTCGACCGCTACCTGCCGTTCCTCGCCACGACCAAGGTGCTGGTGGCCGCCGTGCGTGCCGGGGTCGGCCGCGAGCAGGCCCACGAGGCGATCAAGCAGCACGCCGTCGCCGTCGCGCTGGCGCTGCGCGACGGGGCCGAGCGGAACGACCTGCTCGACCGCCTGGCCGCGGACGAGCGCCTCGGCCTCGACCGCGCTGCACTCGACGCCGTGATCGCCGACGAGATCGGCTTCGTCGGCACCGCGCCCCAGCAGGTGGCGGCCTTCGTCCGCCAGGTCGAGGCCATCGCGGCCGACCACCCCGACGCCGCCCGCTACCGTCCCGAGCCGATCCTGTAGCCGTCCACCCACCGCCGGCGCACCGCCGCACCCCGGAGGATCTCCCGATGCCCGATCTCGGCCTGCCGCACGTCCACTCCGGCAAGGTCCGCGACATCTACGCGGTCGACGACGACCGGCTCCTCATGGTGACCAGCGACCGCATCTCGGCGTTCGACGTCGTGATGGGCGAGCCGATCCCCCACAAGGGTCGCGTGCTCACCGCCATGTCGGCGTTCTGGTTCGACCTGCTCGCCGACGTCGTCACCGGCCACCTGCTGTCCACCGACCTCGACGACCTGCCACCCACCGCGCAGAAGGTCGCGGCCGAGGCCGACCTGGCCGGCCGCGTCATGCTCACCCGCCGGGCCGACATGCTGCCGGTCGAGTGCATCATCCGCGGCTACATCACCGGCTCGGCGTGGAAGGAGTACCGGGCGGCCGGCACCATGCACGGCGCCGCACTGCCGGCCGGCCTCGCCGAGGCCGACCGGCTGCCCGAGCCGGTCTTCACGCCGTCGACCAAGGCCGAGGTGGGCGGCAAGGACGAGAACATCTCGTTCGCCGCCGCCGCCGACCTGGTCGGCGAGGCGCTGGCGGCCAAGCTGCGCGACGTGTCGCTGGAGCTGTACGAGCGGGGCGCCGAGTGGGCGCGCGAGCGGGGCATCATCATCGCCGACACCAAGTTCGAGCTGGGGCTCGTCGAGGGCGAGCTGGTGCTCTGCGACGAGGTGCTCACCCCCGACTCGTCGCGGTTCTGGCCCACCGACGCCTGGGAGCCGGGCACGACCCCGCCGTTGTTCGACAAGCAGCCGGTGCGCGACTACCTCGACGGGCTCGACTGGGACAAGACCCCGCCCCCGCCGCCGTTGCCCGACGAGGTCGTCTCCGCCACCAGCGAGCGCTACATCGAGGCCTACGAGCGCATCACCGGCCGCTCGTTCGCCGACTGGCCCGGGGTCGACGGCTGAGCTAAGGCAGGTCGGCGTCCGCCGCCGGGCCCGCCCGGCCCCGGAGGTCACGGGAGCCGCGCCCGGGCATCTACGCTGAGCCCATGCAGTTCTCGGTGCTGGTCGAGACCCGCCTGCGGGCGGGCGTCGCCGACCCGGAGGGTGCCACGATCGAGCGGTCGCTCCCCGCCCTGGGGTTCGACGGCGTGTCGGGCGTCCGGGTCGGCAAGTGCTTCCGGTTCGTGGTCGAGGCCGCCGACGAGGTCGCCGCCCGGGCCGAGGTCGACGACATGTGCCGGCGGTTCCTCACCAACCCGGTGATCGAGGACGCCACGGTCACGGTCGACGCCGGGGCGGCGGTCTGATGGCCGCCGTCGTCGGCGTCGTCGTCTTCCCCGGCACCAACTGCGAGCACGACGTGGTCGAGGCGATCGGTGCGGCGGGCGGCGAGGGCCGCCTGCTGTGGCACGGCGACGCGTCGCTGGGCGGCGTCGACGCCGTGGTGCTGCCCGGTGGCTTCGCCCACGGCGACTACCTGCGCCCCGGGGCCATCGCCCGGTTCTCGCCGATCATGCGGGCGGTGGGCGAGCACGCCGCGGCCGGCGGCCCGGTGGTGGGCATCTGCAACGGCTTCCAGGTGCTGTGCGAGGCGGGCCTGCTGCCCGGCGCGCTGCAGCGCAACGCCGGGCTCAAGTTCCTGTGCCGCCCCGCCACCGTGCGGGTGACGGCAGCCGACACGGCCCTCACCACCGGCGTCGAGGTCGGCACCGAGCTGCGCATCCCCCTCAACCACTTCGAGGGCAACTACACCTGCGAGCCCGACACGCTGGCCGAGCTGCGCGCCGACGACCGCATCGTGTTCCGCTACGTCGACAACCCCAACGGGTCGGTCGACGACATCGCCGGCGTCTGCTCGCCCGGCCGCAACGTGGTGGGCCTGATGCCCCATCCCGAGCGGGCCTCGCACGCGCTGCTGGGCTCGACCGACGGCCTGCCGCTGCTGCGGTCGCTGCTCGTGACCGCCGGCGCCCTGGCGGCCTGACCGCCCCACCGTCGGGCTCCGGCAGGGCCGGCCGGGCCGGCGCCCGCGGGGCGTCACACGCTGCTGCGCTTGATGCCCGCCTTCTCGAGCACGGCCGCGGGCACGCCGACCTCGCGCCACGTGGCGTACGTGATGCCCTTTCGCTCGCTGTAGGGCGCAGCCGCCTTCACGAAGTCGCTCTCGAGCTCGTCGATGTCGACGTTCGACGCCGAGGTCTCGAGCGCCTGCTGGAGGTCCGACCGCTCCTGCACCAGGTGGACGCGCTTGAGGGGGTCGGCCGATGCGATCTCGGTCTCGATGGCGTCGAGCCGCTTCTTGAGCGATTCCGGTGAACGCTTGCGGCCACGTCGGGGCTTGTTCGCGTCCAGCGCTTCGAGATATCGCCGCACTGCGCGACCCTGGTCACGTCCTTCCGCGAGGGCCGCTTTGTGCTCGTTGCTCATCGGGGTGCGCTTGCGGGTTGACTGGGGCATGGCGGAATCATATGGCTATTTGTCGCCCCGTGTCATTTGCGGGATGGGACGACCTCCGCCGACCGCTGCTCGCGGGACGGCCCGGGCGGCTCTGTCGCCTAACCTGCATCCCGTGCCTGACGACGAGCCGATCCACCGGGCCCTCGGGCTCACCGACGACGAGGCCGCCACCATCGAGCGCATCCTCGGTCGTTCACCCAACCACCTGGAACTGGCGATGTACGCAGTGATGTGGTCCGAGCACTGTTCGTACAAGTCGAGCCGGCTCCATCTGCGCCGACTTCCCACCGAAGGCGAGGCTGTGCTCGTCGGTCCGGGCGAGAATGCGGGGGTCGTCGACGCCGGCGACGGCATCGCCGTTGCGTTCCGCATCGAGAGCCACAACCACCCCTCGGCCATCGAGCCGTACCAGGGCGCTGCCACCGGCATCGGCGGCATCCTACGTGACGTCTTCACCATGGGCGCGCGGCCGATCGCACTGATGGACCCGCTCCGGTTCGGCCCCCTGTCGGACGCCCGCAGCCGCTGGATCGCGGAAGGTGTCGTCTCCGGGATCAGCGGCTATGGCAACTCCGTCGGTGTGCCCACCGTCGGCGGCGAGACCGTCTTCGACGAGACCTATCAGGACAACCCGCTGGTCAACGTGTTCTGCCTCGGCGTGCTGCCGGTCGAGCGGCTGGTGCTGGGCCGGGCGTCCGGCGTCGGCAACCTGGCCGTGCTGTTCGGCTCGACGACGGGGCGCGACGGCATCGGCGGTGTGTCGGTGCTCGCGTCGGCCGGGTTCGGCGACGACGAGGACGACGCGGCCAAGCGGCCCAGCGTGCAGGTGGGCGACCCGTTCGAGGAGAAGCGGCTCATCGAGGCCTGCCTCGAGATGCTCGACGCCAACCTGGTGGTCGGCATCCAGGACCTCGGCGGCGCGGGCCTGACGTGCGCCACCAGCGAGACCGCCAGCCGCGGCGGGGTCGGCATGGACGTCTACGTGTCGGAGGTGCCCCAGCGCGAGGCGGGCATGGAGGCGTTCGAGGTGCTCACCAGCGAGAGCCAGGAGCGCATGCTGGCCATCGTCGAGCCCGAGCACCTCGACGACCTGCTCGCCATCTGCGCCCGGTGGGAGATCACCGCCGCGGTCGTCGGCACCGTGACCGCCGGCGGCCGGCTGCGCATCCTCGACCGGCCCGACGGCGAGGTGCTGGCCGACGTGCCGGCCTCGTCGCTGAGCGAGGACGCCCCGCTGCTCGACCGCCCGCGGGCCGAGCCCGCCGACCGCGCCGCCCGGCTGGCCGACAGCGCCGACGACGCGCTGCCGCCGCCGGACGATCCCGGCGCGGACCTGCTCGACATGCTGTACGACACGTCGTGGGTGTCGGCCCAGTACGACCACCAGCTGTTCCTCAACACGGTCGAGGGCCCGGGCGGCGACGCCAGCGTGCTGCGGCTCAAGCACCCGACCAGCGGCGCCGACACCGGGCGCGCCCTGGCGATCACGACCGACGGCAACCACCGGTGGTGCTCGCTCGATCCCCGGGCCGGCACGGCGCTCGTCGTGGCCGAGTCGGTCGCCAACCTGGCCTGCGTCGGCGCCCGACCGCTGGCGCTGGTCAACTGCCTGAACTTCGGCAGCCCCGAGCACCCCGAGACCATGTGGCAGCTCTCCGAGGCGATCGACGGCATGGCCGAGGCCTGCCGGGCCCTCTCGCTGCCGGTCGTCGGCGGCAACGTCAGCCTCTACAACGAGAGCCGGGGCCGCGACATCGACCCGACCCCGGTCGTGGCGGTGGTGGGCATGGTCGACCGGCTGGTGACACCGCCGCCGGGCGCGGTGCTGGTCGAGGGCACCCGCCTGGTCGTGCTGGGCGAGCCGCCCGACACCCTGTCGGGCTCGCGGTGGGCCTGGGGCCGGGGCCACCGGGCGGGCAGGCCGCCGTCGCTCGACTACGACGCCCACCGGGCCGTGTGCGACCTGGTCCGCGACCTGGTGGCCGACGGTCTGGTGCTGGGCGTGCACGACACCGCGGACGGCGGCCTCGGCGGGGCGCTGGCCGAGATGGTGGCGGCCAGCGGCGTGGGCGCCACGGTGGCGGTGCCCGAGGGCGCCGGCCACCGGTGGCTGCTCGGCGAGTCACCCAGCCGCTTCGTGGTGGCCCTCGACCCGGCGGCGATCGGCGAGGTCCACCGGCGCCACCGGGCGGCGGGCGTGCCGGCCACGCTCGCCGGCGACGCGGGCGGCGACCGGCTCACCGTCACCGGCCCGGCCGGTAACGGGGTCGACCTGCCCGTCGCCGAGGTGGTGGCCGCCTGGCGGGGCCGGCTGCCCGCCGTGCTCGGGCACGGCACCACCCAGGGCTGAGCGCTCAGCGGCGGTCGGCGGCGCCGTGCTCGCTGCGGTGGCGTTCGGCCCGCTCGCGGGCGGCCCGCAGCTGCTCGGGCGTGGCCGGCTCGCCCCGGGTGCCGTCGAGCGACAGGGCGCCGAGCAGGCCGGCCGACGCCTCGTCGATGGCGACGTCCGGCTGCAGCTCGTGGACGATCCGCCACATCACCTTGTCGAGCACGAGGAACTTCGCCAGCCACAGCACGCCGAACCCGGTCAGTTGGGCGACGGCCACCGCGATCGTCGTGTTCCACCGGCTCTCCGCGTACGAGACGGCCCACAGCGACAGCAGCATGCCCAGCACCGACATGACCCAGAACGGCACCACCTCGCCCCACAGGCGGTTCTTGCCGGTCTGCTGCCACGTCCAGCGGCGGTTGATGAGGTAGTTGGGCACCGCACCGGCGGTGACCGAGGCCAGGTTGGCGGGCACGGCCGCCCACCCCAGCAGGCCGAAGCAGATCCAGAGCACCGGCTGGCCCACGCTGACCGCCACCACCGACGCCGTCGAGTACTTGGCCAGCTTGCGAATCGTGGGTGACCGCAGGTCGAGCGCCATCAGGGGCGCAGCGTAGGTGACGGCGGCCGCCGAGTCCGAGACCTGGGCCGGCGGCCCGTGCGCCGGTTCGCCTCTCCGGGGGCCCGGCACGGCAGACTGTGCCCGTGATCGACGCGCACCACCCGGTGTCGGCGCCCGAGCGCGACGCCGACCGTCTCGAGGAGGCGTGCGGCGTCTTCGCGGTCCACGCGCCCGGCCAGTCGGTGGCCCACGTGGCGTACCTCGGCCTGTTCGCCCTGCAGCACCGCGGGCAGGAGGCAGCGGGCATGGCGGTCAGCGACGGCGAGCAGCTCACCGTCGTCAAGGACCAGGGCCTGGTCGCCAGCGTGTTCGACGAGCGGACGATGGCCGGGCTGGTCGGCCACCTGGCCATCGGCCACTGCCGCTACTCGACCACCGGGTCGTCGACCTGGCGCAACGCCCAACCGGCCTACCGCTCGGTGGGCGAGCACATGTTCGCGCTGGGGCACAACGGCAACCTGGTCAACACCGAGACGCTCGCCAAGGAGGCGGGCATGCTCGAGGGCACGGTCACCAGTGACAGCGACCTGGTCGCCGAGCTGATCGGCGCCGAGCTCGCCCAGGTCGAGGCCCCCCGGTTCGAGGGCATCGAGCCGCCGGTGCCCGGCCCCCCCGGCACCCACCTCGAGCAGGCCGTCGCCGCGGTCGTCCGCCGGCTCGAGGGCGCGTTCTCGCTGGTGATCATGGACGAGACCCGGGCGATCGGCGTGCGCGACCCGCAGGGCTTCCGCCCGCTGTGCCTGGGCCGGCTCGACGGGGGTTGGGTGCTGGCCTCCGAGACACCCGCGCTCGACATCGTGGGCGCCGCGTTCGTGCGCGAGCTCGACGCCGGCGAGATGGTGGTGATCGACGACGACGGCGTGCGCTCGCTGCGGCCCTTCCCCGACGACGCCGTCGACCCTCACCTGTGCCTGTTCGAGTTCGTGTACTTCGCCCGGCCCGACAGCCGGCTCTACGGCCAGAGCGTCCACCAGGCCCGCATCCGCATGGGCGAGCAGCTCGCCGCGCAGGCGCCGGTGGCGGCCGACATGGTCATGGGCGTGCCCGAGTCGGGCGTGCCCGCCGCCGAGGGCTTCGCCCGGGCCAGCGGCATCCCCTACGGCCAGGGCCTGGTCAAGAACCGCTACATCGGTCGCAGCTTCATCGCCCCCAACCAGGAGTTGCGGGCGCGGGCGGTGCGCATGAAGCTCAACCCGCTGCGCGAGAACGTCGCCGGCAAGCGCCTGGTCGTCGTCGACGACACGATCGTGCGGGGTACCACCCAGCGCCAGCTCGTGGGCATGTTGCGCGAGGCGGGCGCCCGCGAGGTGCACCTGCGCATCACCGCGCCGCCGGTCGCCTGGTCGTGCTTCTACGGCATCGACACCGGCGACCGCAGCGAGCTGATCGCCCACGACCTCGACGCCGACCAGATCCGCGCCTACCTCGGGGCCGACAGCCTGGCCTACCTCGAGCTCGACAGCCTCGTCGCCGCCACCGGGGCGCCCGAGGCGGGGTTCTGCGACGCCTGCTTCACCGGCCACTACCCGGTGGCGGTGCCCGTCACGCTGCGCAAGCACGTGCTGGAAGACAACGAGATGCCGCTGAGCGAGGACATCGTCCAGCCGGTGCTCGACGGCACCCGCGCCTGATGGTGCGGGCATCGCTTCCTGCCGCGGGATCGGAGGCTCCGGCCCCGGGAACCGCGGCAGGAACCCGAGGGGGGCGGTGATGGGCGAGACGTACCGGGCGGCGGGGGTAGACATCGCCGCCGGCGAGGAGGCCGTCGCCCGCATCAGCGGCAAGGTGCGCTCGACGTACCGGCCCGAGGTGCTGGGCGACATCGGTGGCTTCGGCGGTCTGGTGGCGCTGCCCGAGGGCTACCGCCGGCCCGTGCTGGTGTCGTCGACCGACGGCGTGGGCACCAAGGCGATGGTGGCGCAGGCGGCCGGCCGCTTCGACACCATCGGCGTCGACCTGGTGGCCATGTGCGTCGACGACATCGTGTGCCAGGGCGCCGAGCCGCTGTTCTTCCTCGACTACATCTCGGTGGGTGCGCTCGACCCCGACCAGATCGACGCCCTGGTCACCGGCGTGGTCGAGGGCTGCCGCCAGGCCGGCTGCGCGCTCGTGGGCGGCGAGATGGCCGAGCACCCGGGCGCGCTCGAGCCGGGCGAGTTCGACCTGGTGGGCTTCGTGGTCGGCGTGGTCGAGCGCGACCGCATCCTGACCGGCGCGACGGCCCGGCCGGGCGACGTGCTCGTCGGCCTGCCTTCGCCCGGGCTGCGCTCGAACGGCTACTCGCTGGCCCGCCGGGTGCTGCTCGACCGGGCCGGCCTGGGCCTCGACGACGAGCTGTTCGCCGGGCACACGGTCGGCGACGAGCTGCTGCGCCCGTCGGTCATCTACGCGCCGGCGGTCGCCCGGCTGCTGGGCGACGTCGACGTGCGGGCGGTCGCCCACATCACCGGCGGCGGGCTCGTGGGCAACCTGCCGAGGGTGCTGCCCGCCGGTGTCGACGCCGAGCTGGAGCGCACGGCGTGGGAGGTGCCGCGGGTGTTCGCCGAGATCCAGCGGCTGGGCCAGGTCGCCGACGACGAGATGGCCCGGGTCTTCAACCTGGGGCTCGGCATGGTCGTGGTGGTGCCGGCCGACGACGCCGCCCGGGCGCTGGCCGTGCTGCGCGCCGCCGGGCACGCCGCGGTCGAGGTCGGCCGGTTGGTCGAGGCCCGCAGCGACGCCGGCGCGGCCGGCGGCGAGGTGCACCTGCGATGACGGCGGACGGCGCGACCCGGCAGGCGCTGGTCGACCACCTGCTGCGCCACTCGGTGCGCCGGGGCGAGTTCGTGCTCAAGTCGGGCAGGCACAGCGAGTGGTTCATCGACGCCAAGCAGACGACCTGCCGGCCCGACGGCATGCTGCTCGTCGCCGACGCCATCCTGGCGGTGCTGCCCGACGACGTCACGGCCATCGGCGGGTTGACCATGGGCGCCGACGCGGCGGCGTTCGCCACGGCCGGCATCGCCGCCACCCGGGGCCGGGCCCTGAAGGCGTTCAGCGTGCGCAAGGAGGTCAAGGACCACGGCGGCGGCGGGCGCCTGGCCGGCGCCCTCGACCCGGGCGACCGCGTGGCGATCACCGAGGACGCCGTCACCCGCGGTGTGTCGATGCTCGAGGCGGCCAGCGTCGTGCGCGAGTGCGGGGCCGACCCGGTGCTGCTGGTGCCGGTCGTCGACCGCGGCGGCACGGTGGCCGCTCTGGCCGCCGAGGCCGGCATCGAGCTACGGCCGCTGGTGACGGCCCCCGACCTGGGCTTCCCCTACGAGAAGGACGTGCCCGGCTGACGTGGCGGCGGTCAGCCGGCGACCTCGAGGCGCACCCGGTCGCCGCCGGCGTCGACCGCGCTGACGCGGGCGCCGGCGGCCACCGCCCGGTCGCGGGCGGCGGCCAGCTCGCCCCCCAGGTCGGACCAGCCCTCGCCCACCAGGACGAGCCGCCCGTCGAGGTCGACGCTCACCCGCTCGGCCGACGAGGCCAGCGCGCCCAGCAGCTCGATGGCCGACAGCAGCAGCAGGACGCCGTCGCCGGGCTCGACGGGGCTGGCCACGGTCAGCTCGACGTCGACCCCCACCTCCTCGCGGAGCCGCTCGACTTCGCGGGCGATGGCCTGGGCGAGCTGCTCGGCCGCGCCGCCGTCGACCATGTCGCGGCTGCCGGGGGGCGCGCCGACGACGGCCGCCCACCGCCTGGTGACGTGGGCGAGCAGCAGGTGCCACACGCCGGCGTCGTGCCCCGTCCCGCCAGTCGGCGGGTCGGCGTCGGCCGTCTCGACCCGCACGGCCAGCTCGTCGGCCCGCTCGCGCTGGCGGGTGGCGTCGTCGGTGAGGCGGGCGTTGGTGTTGGTGAGCCACTCGACCTTGCCGGCCAGCTCGTCGCGCTCGGCCGCGACCTCGGCGAGCTGCCGGCCCCGGCGGTCGGCGGCCGCGGCCGACGACGCGAGGCGTCGGCCGAGCTGGCTGCGGGCGCGCGCGAGCACGAGGGCGGCGGCCAGCGCGGCGGCCGCGATCACCGAGAGGAGGGCGAGAGCCACGGCGGCCGACGTTAGCGACCCGACCGTGGCCCATGGAACCGCCCCCGGTCAGGTCCCTGTGGTCATCGGCGGGCGCCGGGGCCCCAGCGGGCGGGGCGTCAGCGACCGGTGCGGATGAGCCGGGTGTGGCTGACCGACGCGATGCGCTCCTCGGCGAGCCGGTCGGCGGCTGCCGCGGTGGTGATGCCGTCGACGTCGGCCCGCTCGAACACCTGCAGCAGCGTGTCGTGGATCGACGCGATGCGCTCGTAGGCGCGGGTGTGGTCGTAGCCGTGGGGCTCTTCGGCGATGTTGATGACGCCGCCGGCGTTGGCCACGAAGTCGGGGGCGTACACCACGCCGCGGTGCCGCAGCCGCTCGGCGTCGGCGGGCGACGCGAGCTGGTTGTTGGCCGACCCGACGACGGCGTCGCAGCGCAGCTCGGGGATGGTGGTCGAGTTGAGGACCGAGCCGAGGGCGCAGGGCGAGAAGATGTCGCAGGCCACGGTGTGGGCGGCCTCGGGCCCGACCGCCACCGCCCCGTACTGGTCGACGGCCAGCTCGGCCGCCTCCTTGCGCACGTCCGACACCGTGATCTTGGCGCCCTCGTCGGCCAGGTGGGCCACCAGGGCGCTGCCCACCTTGCCGACGCCCGCCACGCAGACGTGCCGGCCGGCCAGCGACGGCGAGCCCCACAGGCGCTCGGCCACGGCCTTCATGGCCCACAGCACGCCCCAGGCCGTTGCGGGGGAGGGGTCGCCCGACCCGCCGAGCGACATGCTGACCCCGGTGACGTGAGGTGTCTCGCGGTGGATCAGGTCCATGTCCGCCTGCGTCGTGCCGACGTCCTCGGCGGTGATGTAGCGCCCGCTCAGGCCCTCGACGAAGCGGCCGTAGGCGCGCAGCAGGGCCTCGCTGCGCATGGTCGCCGGGTCGCCGATGATGACCGCCTTGCCGCCGCCCAGGTCGTTGCCGCACACGGCGTGCTTGTAGGTCATGCTGCGGGCCAGGCGGCACACGTCGACCAGGGCGTCGTCCTCGGACGCGTAGGGGTAGAAGCGCGTGCCCCCCAGCGACGGCCCCAGGGCGGTCGAGTGGATGGCGACGATGGCCCGCAGCCCGGTGGCCTGGTCGTGGAAGTAGGCGACCTGCTCGAACCCATCGGTCGTGACGATGTCGAAGACTCCGGCCACACGGCGAGGGTAACCCTGGTGTGACGCGCGGTCAGCGGTCGCCACGCACCGCAGCCGCCACCTCACCGCATGCAATCGGTTACCGCCGCCACGGTCCGCGCGGCTACCTTCCGGCCGTGGCATCCCCGACAGCTGCGTACTCGATCCGTCTCCGGGTCCGGCTCGACAACCGGCCGGGCTCGCTGGGCCGCCTCGCCACCGCCGTGGGCGAGGCCGGCGGCAACATCACCGCCATCGGGGGCTTCGACGTACGCGGACCGGCGCTGGAAGAGGACCTGGTCGTCAACTGCCGCGACGAGGCCCACATCTCCGCCGTGCGGGCCGCGGTCGAGGGCATCGAGGGCTGCGAGGTGCTCGAGCTGCTCGACCGCACCTTCCTCATGCACGACGGCGGCAAGATCGAGGTGCTGGCCCGCATGCCGGTGGCCGATCGTGACGACCTGTCCATGGCCTACACCCCGGGGGTGGCCCGGGTGTGCAACGCGATCGCCGCCGAGCCCCGCCGGGTGCACGACCTGACGATCAAGAAGAACACGGTCGCCATCGTGTCCGACGGCACGGCCGTGCTCGGCCTGGGCGACATCGGGCCCGAGGCGGCGCTGCCGGTCATGGAGGGCAAGGCGCTGCTGTTCAAGCACTTCGCGGGCGTCGACGGCTTCCCCATCTGCCTCGACGTCACCTCGGCCGACGAGATCGTCGAGACCGTGCAGCGCATCGCGCCCGTGTTCGGCGGCATCAACCTCGAGGACATCGCCGCTCCCGAGTGCTTCGACGTCGAGGAGCGCCTCAAGGACCTGCTCGACATCCCGGTCTTCCACGACGACCAGCACGGCACCGCCGTGGTCACGTTGGCCGCGCTCGAGAACGCGCTCAGGATCGTCAGCAAGAAGATGGCCGACCTGCGCGTGGTCATCGCCGGCGTCGGCGCCGCCGGGGTGGCCATCAGCAAGATCCTGCTCGAGGCGGGCGTCGCCGAGATCATCGGCGTCGACCGCAAGGGCGCGATCTGGGAGGGCCGCGACGACCTCAACGTGGCCAAGCTGTGGTTCGCGGAGCACACCAACCCCGAGCGGCGCGAGGGCACCCTCGCCGAGATGCTGCCGGGGTCCGACGTGTTCATCGGCGTGTCCGGGCCCGGGCTCATCACGGCGGCCGACCTGCGCACCATGGCCCCCGACCCGATCGTGTTCGCGCTGGCCAACCCCGATCCCGAGATCACTCCCGAGGACGCCGACGGGCTGGCCGCGGTCATCGCCACCGGGCGCAGCGACTACCCCAACCAGATCAACAACGTGCTGGCGTTCCCGGGCATATTCCGGGGCGCGCTCGACGTGGCGGCCACCTCGATCACCGAGGGGATGAAGCTGGCAGCCGCCGAGGCCATCGCCGAGTCGGTGGCGCCCGACGAGCTGTCGGCCGACCACATCGTGCCGTCGGTGTTCGACGTGCGGGTGGCGCCCCGGGTGGCCGAGGCCGTGGCCCGGGCGGCGATCGACGAGGGCGTCGTGCGCATGCACCGCCCGCCCCAGCCCTGAGCGGGCCCGGCAACGCACGGTAGGGCCGCGCCCACGGGCCGGAGGGTGCCTGGTAGCGTCCCCGGCCCGGTGAGCGCGACCACGCAGGCGACGAGCGAGGCGGCCCCGGCGACGGAGCTGTGGCCGGCCGACGAGCTGGCCGCGGCGCTGTGCGACGACGTGCCCGGGCTCGAGACCATCCGCATGCTCATCGCCCACCCGCGGTGGGTGCACCGGCGGGTCGACGCCCTCGAGTACCTCGACGACACCACGTTCCGCCGGCGGCAGAGCGTGCACTTCACCGTGCCGCCCGCGGCTCCCGAGATCCGGGTGGCCCGGGCGGCGTTCCGGCTCGTCCCGCTGACCACGCTCAGCAAGGAGACGCTGGTCAACTTCGACTGCCGTGACGAGTCCGGCGCGGCCCTGCCGGTGCTGACCCGCCACCAGCAGGGCCTGCTGGCGGTGCGGGGGATGACGTGCTGGGCCGAGGCCGTGGTCGACGACGCGCTCGGCGAGCCCCTGGCCGACGACGTGGCAGCCGAGATCGCCACCCTCGTCACGGGCCGGGCCTCGGCACGCGCGACGGCGCGCGGGGCGTTCGGCGGCGGTGCCGGCCAGCGGGCGGCGCTGCTCGCCGACGACTTCTACTCGCTGGTGCTCGACCGCCTCACCGACCAGTTCATCCTGCTCACCATGGTCGACGATCTCCCCGGCACCCAGCGGGTGGTGAAGTTCTCGTACGAGGAGCAGGGCGAGCTCGCCCCCGAGCCGTGGCCGCGCGCGCCGCTGGCCGCGCTCGGCTGGCTGCCCCGCCGGGCGGCCTCCGCGGCCGAGAGCCTGTTCAGCGCCGAGAGCTACCACTTCGAGGCGGCGCTGCCGGCGGGCATCGACGTGCCGGTGGCCGGGCTGTGGGCCGGCCCGGACGAGGACAGCATGGCCTGCGTCGACGTCGACCCCGGCGACCACGACCGCATCGCGCTGCGGGCCGCCGGGCACGAGCGTGGAGTGGCCGAGGTGCGGTGGACGGTGTGGCCCGCCCGCCGGGGCTGGCTGCGCACCGCCTGGTTCGCGACCGTGCTCGCCGCGGCGACCCTCGGCCTGGGCGCGTGGCGCCTCGACACGATCACCGCCGGTGCGCCCGACGACGCTGTGGCCAGCGGCGCTCCGGCCGTGCCGGCGAGCACCCGCACCGAGCTGGCCGCGGCCGTGATCCTGGGCCTGATCGGCGCGCTCGGCGGGCTGATCTCGCGCATCGAGGAGCACCCCCTCGTCACCCGCATCCTGGCCTGGCCCCGGCGCCTGGCCGCGCTCGACGCGCTCCTGCCGTTCGTCGCGGCGGGCAGCCTGGTCGTCGGTCCGTCGGGCGAGGCGCGCCAGGCTCTTTGGACCGGGCTGGCCGCCGCCGGCATGGCGATCGCCACGGTGTTCACGGTGGCGTTCACCCGGCCGGCCAGGTCGGCCGACCGGCCGTGGGCCATGCCCGAGCCCGACGGCTGACCGGCGGCGATCATGGGCCGAACGTGGTGGGTGTCACAGCGCTCGTGCCGCGGTGGTGCCGTAAGCTCGGGCCCGTGCCGCCGCCCGACCCGACCGACCGCGGGCCGTCCCCAGCCCCGAGCGCCGTGCGCAAGCGGGCGAGAGGTGTGACGGTGCTCCCCAGCGCCGAGGGCCGGTCGTTGCGTTCCGACCCCCGCTGGACCGCGGCCGGGGCCAGCCGGGCCGAGCGCCTCCTCGGGCGGCTCGTGGCGCTGCACCGTCGCGTTCCCGCCCGCGGCTGACGCGGCTCTCGGTCCGTCGCCGCCCGTCCGCCCGGGCCAGCCGGCCCCGCAGGCTCGTCCGCGACCACCTGCTGCGGTGGGCCCGGTGACGGGCCGTGAGACCGCTTGCCGGAAATCTGACGGTCTGTCAGGATCCCGGCCCACGGGGCGCCCGGCGCGGGGGAGGCCGGGGCCGACGCAGGGGGGATGACCGTGGTGAAGCGGTGCGCGGCCGTGCTGGCTGCTGTCTTGATGGTCGTCGCGGCGGGTTGCGACCGCCGCGACCTGATCGGGTCACCGCCGAACGGTGCCATCGTGCCCGGCGACACGGTGACCGTGAGCGGGGTGCTGCCCGACGACATCCCGGCCGGTGGCACGGTCGAGGCCAACGGGGTGGCCGCGGCGCTGCAGGCCGACCGCTCGTGGTCGGTGGACGTGCCGCAGGCCGACTCGGGCTACGTGACGCCCGTCGAGGTGATCTACACGGCGCCCAACGGCACCCGCTACCGCCAGCGCACCGCCGTGGTCCACGGCGACAAGATCGACGACGGCACGCACTCGCCCGAGGGTGTCGGCATGCGCTTCACCAACGAGGGCCTGGCGGGCCTCGGGCCCGTCATCGAGAGCCTGGCGGGCGGCGCCTTCGACATCGGCGGGCTGCTCATGGCCCAGAACCCGATCATCGACCAGCAGGACGCGTTCCTGCACTTCGACATCACCGGCGATGTCTACGAGGCGGGCGTCGGCGGCGTGGCCCTGGCGCCGCGGAGCACCGACGCCGGCGTGGCCACGCCCATCACCGTGTCCGACCTCTACGTCGGCGTGAACCTCGACATCCGCGACGGGCTGGCGATCGACCTCGACTGCGGCCTCGAGCTGCAGATCCCGACCACGACCATCGACGCCACGTTCGACCTGGCGCCCCAGCCCGGCGAGCCATCGAAGGTCGACGTGAACCTCGTCGGCGCGCCGGCCGTCGACACGGGCACGGTCGACTACGAGTTCATCTCCGGGGTGTGCGACAGCGACTCCTTCCTCATCGGCGACATCGTCGACGCCGTGGCCGGGCCGCAGGTCGAGGCGATGGTGGGCGAGGGGTTCGCCGCCAACCTCGGCGACCCCGACGGCGCCGGGCCCGCCGACTCGCCCATCGCCGACGCCATCGAGACGGCCCTCGGCGAGATCTCGATCGCCGGCGCGGTCGGCGAGGCGCTCCAGGCCCACCTCGACGCGCCCTTCACCAGCATCGACGAGACCGCCACCGCCATCGACTTCCGGGCCGACGCCGACTTCTTCGCCACGCCCGGGGCGACCGCCGCCGACTGCGCGGCGGTCCCGGGGGCCCCCGACCTGGCCGCCACCTACGACGTGCCCGGGGCGTACCCCAGCCTGGGCGCGACCACGCCCGGCGGCGAGCCCTACGGCCTGGGGTTGGTGATCTCGGCCTCGGCCTTCAACCAGCTCCTCGGTGCGATGACCGAGTGCGGCATCCTCAACCAGACGGTCACCGAGTTCGCGCTGGGCGGCGACCCGCTGCCGATCACGTCCACGCTGCTGGCGGCCATCGCGCCCGAGTTCGCCACTGCGCTGCCGGCCGGCACGCCGATGCACGTGAAGGTCACGCCGACCGTGGCGCCGTTCCTCACCAGCGAGGCGGGGCCGGGCGGCGAGCCCGCCGAGCTGGTGCTGGCCAACCTCGAGATCGACTTCGTGCAGGACGCCGGAGAGGCGGGCGAGGTCTCGTGGCTGAAGCTGGCCGTGGACGCGTCGCTCGGGTTCTCCCTGGACTACGACGCCGAGGCCGGCGCGCTGGCGCCCACCCTCACGCCGCCGGCGGCCGAGGACGTCGCGGCCCGAGTCGTGACCAACAAGGTCGGCACCGACGAGCCCGACGTCGAGGCGCTGTTCCCGAACCTGTTCCCGCTGTTCGTGAGCGGGGTGGGCGACTCGTTCTCGGCCTTCCCGCTGCCGGGCTTCCTGGGGCTGGCGCTGGACGTCCTCGAGGTGGCCCGGGACGGGAACCACTTCGTGCTGTACGCCGACCTGACCCCGGTGCCGGCGACCCGCATCGAGAACGTGGCGGTCACCGACCTGTCCAGCACCGACAGCGTCACCGACTCGGTGTTCGACGTGAACGAGTGGCGGCACCGCATCCGGTCGTCGGTGTCGCCCTCCCGGATCGGCGTCGACCTCAAGGGCATGCTCGGCGCCGACGCCTGCTGCACGACCGGCGACGAGTCGCGCAGCGCGCACGCCGGCTACCGGCTCACCTTCGACGTCGTGCCCGAGGACGGCGACACCTGGCAGCTCGACCTCAGCCACCTCATCCTGGGAGCGCACACGCTCATCGACGAGAAGGTGGCACTCGAGGACGCAGGCGGCGAGACCCGGTTCACCAGCGACGTCACCGCCCGGGCGCGCATCGGCGGCGGCGCCTGGCAGGCGTTCGGCTTCGCCCCGCAGCCGGGGGCGGTCGTCCACCGCCTCTACGGCGGCGAGGGGACGACCAACCGCGAGTTCACCGGCTCGAACGCCCTGGTGCTGACGGGCACGGCGGCCGAGACGATCACCGTCGAGATCGGCTTCGACATGTTCGTGAAGTCCGACTCGAACCTGGCGTTCCCGGCGGCCGGAGGCGACGAGGCGGCCATCCGCTTCGGTGTCAACGACACCATCACCAACGGCTTCACGGCAGGCGGCTACCCGGGACGCGGCAACCGCGACATCGTGGCCGACGGCCACAGCGCGGTGATCGAGCTGACGGCGACGCCGGGCTGATCGGCCCCGGGACGCGAGCAGGCCCCGGCCCGGGATGTCGTGTGGCATCCCGAGCCGGGGCCCGGCGGGCGGTGGGTCAGGCGGCGTCGCTGCGGATGGCGGACACCTCGAACTCGAGCGTGACCTTCTCGCTGACCAGCACGCCGCCGGCGTCGAGCGGCGCGTTCCAGGTCAGGCCCCAGTCCTTGCGGTTGACGACCACGCTGCCCTCGAGGCCCAGGCGGCGGTTGCCGAACGGATCGACGGCCGTGCCGGTGTACTCGAGGTCGAACGTTACGGGCCGGGTGACGTCCTTGATGGTGAGGTCACCGGTCACCCGGAAGGTGGTGGCGTCGACCGGCTCGACCGCGGTGCTGGCGAAGGTGACCTGCGGGTACGTCTCCATCTCGAAGAAGTCGTTGCTGCGCAGGTGGGCGTCGCGGTCCGCGTTGCGGGTGTCGATGCTGGCGGCCTGGATGGTGAGGCGGGCATGCGACTTGGCAGGATCCTCGGCGTCGAAGTAGCCGCTGCCCTCGAACTCGTTGAACGAGCCCCGGACCTTGGTGACCATGGCGTGCCGGGCCACGAAGCCGATGCGGCTGTGGCTGGGATCGATGGTGTACGTGCCGGTGGCGGTCTCGGTCACGGTGGACATGGTGGGCGCTCCTGGTGGTTGATGGGTCAACTGCAACCTCACCAACATAGGTGATGTATCAACTATTCCCGGCGGTATGCTCGACCCATGGGCGGCACACGGTGGCTCGACGAGCGTGAGGCGCGGGCCTGGCGGGGGCTGCAGCACATGCACGCGCAGCTCAACGCCCGGCTCGCCCGCCAGCTCGCGGACGACTCCGATCTCTCCTACCCCGACTACGTCGTGCTGGTCGCGCTGACCGACCAGCCCGACGGCCGGCTGCGCCCGTTCGAGCTGGGCGGCGTGCTCGGCTGGGAGAAGAGCCGCCTGTCCCACCACGTGTCGCGCATGGTCGCCCGGGGCCTCGTCACCCGCGAGCGGTGCCCGAACGACAACCGCGGCAGCTTCGTGGTCGTCACCCGCCGGGGCCGGACGGCCATCGAGCGGGCGGCGCCGGGCCACGTCGACGCCGTGCGCCGCTACGTCATCGACCGCCTCACGCCCGAGCAGCTCGACGTCCTGGCCGACGTCGCCACCACCGTGCTCGACGCCCTCGCCGCCGGCGACGAGGCCGCACCGGAGCGGCGGGGCGGCACCGCCGCCGGGGACGCGGCCTGACCATCCCGCCCCCCGCCACGCCGCGGCCTCGGGTGCCCGGCCTCGCCGCTGGTCGGACCCGGGGACCCGGGCACTAACCTCGCCACGGTGCAGGGGCT
>DASTFE010000143.1:0-10739 GCA_035708905.1 Acidimicrobiales bacterium
GTCCCCTGCGTCGCACCGGCAGTCCCCTGCGTCCCACCGGAGGTCCCCTGCGTCGCACCGGCGGCACCGCTCGGCCCGACCGTCGCCACCCGGGGGTCCCGGACCGGCGCACCCCCATGCCCCGTCATCGGGCGACCCCGCCGCCGGCCGGAGCAGCCACCAGATCGAGGGCGCCGACACCCACGGGCGCGGGCTGGCGCTGGCCCCGCACCCGCACGTAGGCCAGCGAGCCGTCGGGCTCGTCGGAGTTGACGAAGGGCCGGAAGCGGGCCAGCCGCTCCGGGTCGGCCAGGGTCGCCTTCCACTCGCACTCGTAGGTGGCGACGTGCCGCGCCATGTCGGCGTCGAGGTCGGCGCCGATGCCCAGCGTGTCGTCCAGCACCACGGCCCGGAGGTGGTCGAGCCCGCCCTCGAGCTTGTTGAGCCAGGTGGCGGTGCGCTCCAGCCGGTCGGCGGTGCGCACGTAGTACATGAGGACACGGTCGATCGCCCGGACGAGGGACTCGTCGTCGAGGTCCTCGGCCATGAGCCGGGCGTGCTGGGGCCGCATGCCGCCGTTGCCGCCCACGTGCAGGTTCCAGCCCCGCTCGGTGGCGATGACCCCCACGTCCTTCGACTGCGCCTCGGCGCACTCGCGAGCGCAGCCCGACACCGCCAGCTTGATCTTGTGCGGCGAGCGCAGGCCGCGGTAGCGCAGCTCGAGCCTGACGGCCATGCCCACCGAGTCCTGCACGCCGTAGCGGCACCACGTGTCGCCGACGCACGACTTCACGGTGCGCACGGCCTTGCCGTAGGCGTGGCCCGACTCGAAGCCGGCGGCGATCAGCCGGGCCCAGATGGCGGGCAGCTGGTCGATGCGGGCGCCGAACAGGTCGACGCGCTGGCCGCCCGTGATCTTGGTGTACAGGTCGAAGTCGCGGGCCACCTCGCCGAGGGCGATGAGCTGGGCGGGGGTGATCTCGCCCCCGGGCGCGCGGGGCACGACCGAGTAGGTGCCGTCCCGCTGCATGTTGGCCAGCACGTGATCGTTGGTGTCCTGGAGCGACGCCTGCTCGCCGTCGAGGATGTGGCCCGTGCCGAGCGAGGCGAGCATCGAGGCCACCGCCGGCTTGCACACCTCACACCCTGTGCCGGTCCCGAAGCGGTCGATCAGCTCGGCGAAGCTGCGGATGCCGGCGACCCGCACGATCTCGAACAGCTCGGCCCGGGTCTGGCCGAAGTGCTCGCACAGCCGCACCACCACCTCGCGCCCGGACCGGCGCAGCTCGTCGTGCAGCAGGTCGCCCAGCAGGGGCACGCAGCTCCCGCAGCCGGTGCCCGCTCGGGTGGCGCCCTTGACCGCCGCCACGTCGGTGAGCCCGCCGTCCGCGATGGCGGCGCAGACGGTGCCCTTGGTGACGTTGTGGCACGAGCAGATGGACGCGGCGTCGGGCAGGTCACCGAGGGCCGGACCGGCCGGGCCCCCGTCGCCCGCCGGCAGGATCAGGCGCTCGGGGTGATCGGGCGCGGCGAGGCCGCCCCGCACGTGCTGCAGGATCGTGCCGTAGGCGCCGGCATCGCCGACGAGGACGCCGCCGAGCACGCGGGTGCCGTCGCCCGACAGCACCAGCTTCTTGTAGACACCGGCCACCGGGTCGGACAGCACGATCTCCTCGGCCCCGGGCGTGCCCGCCAGCCCGTCGCCCACGCTGGCGACCTCGACGCCCAGCAGCTTGAGCCGGGTCGACAGGTCGGCGCCCACGAAGGTGGCGTCGCCGCCGGCCAGCCGGTCGGCCACCACCTCGGCCTGCTGGTAGCCGGGGCCGACGAGCCCGTAGGGGCGGCCGCCGCGGTGGGCGGCCACCTCGCCGACGGCCGAGATGTGCGTGTCGGACGTCAGCATCCGGTCGTCCACCGCCACGCCGCCCCGCTCGCCCATGGCCAGGCCGGCCGCCCGGGCCAGCTCGTCCCGGGGCCTGATGCCGGCGGCGAACACGACGATCTCGGCGTCGATCGGTGCGCCGGCGCCATCGGCCCGGTCGCCGAAGGCCAGCCCGGCGACCCGGCCGTCGGGGGTGCCCACGACCTCGGCGACGGCGGCCCCGGTGCGCACGCCGATCCCGAGCGCCTCGATCCGCCGCGCCAGCGCGGCGCCGCCCGCCGGGTCGAGCTGCACGGCCATCAGCCGATCGGCCAGCTCGACCACGGTGGTGCGCACGCCGAGGGCGCGCAGCGCGCCGGCGGCTTCGAGCCCCAGCAGCCCGCCGCCGACGACGACGCCCAGCGCGCATCCCGCCGCCCACGACCGGATGGACGCGACGTCGTCGAGGGTGCGGTACACGAACACGCCGGCGAGGTCGCGGCCCGGCACCGGTGGCACGAAGGGCGCGCTGCCCGTGGCCAGCACCAGGTGGTCGTAGGTCAGCTCGCCGCCCGAGCCGGTGGTCACGACCCGGGCGGTCGGGTCGACCGCCACCGCGCGCTCGCCGGCGAGCAACCGCACGCCGCTCGACTCGTAGAGGTCGGGAGGGCCGAGCCGCAGCGACACCGGGTCGGCGCCCTCGAGCACGCTCGTCAGGTGCATCCGGTCGTAGGCCGGACGGGGCTCCTCGCCGAGCACCACGATCTCGTGGCTGCGGTGGAGGCCGCGCTCGACGGCGGCCTCGACGAGGCGGTGCCCGACCATCCCGTTGCCCACCACCACCAGGACGGGGTGTCGGGCGGGGCCGGCCGGCCCGTGTGCCGTGGTCGTCATCGCCGGCCTCCTCAGTCCGCCAGGGCCGGGGCCGGGACCGCTGCGGCGGCCGGCACGGGCGCCGGCGCCCGCTCGACCACCACGGCCGGCTCGTCGGTCTGCAGGTCCTCGGCGAAGCTGTTCTCGGGCTCGACCACGAGCCGTGACGCCACGAGAGCCACCACCGCCCCGGCCGCCATCGCCAGGAACAGCACCCGGGTCGAGGCCAGGATCCCGACGGTCAGGAAGATCAGGGCGCCGATGTTGCCGTAGGCACCCGCGATGCCCGAGATCTGGCCGGACACCCGCTTCTTGACCAGCGGCACGATGGCGTACACCGCGCCCTCGCCGGCCTGCACGAAGAACGAGCAGAACATGCAGGCGGCCACGGCCAGCACCCACGGCCAGGCCGGCCCCATGGCGGCCATCACCAGGTAGCCGACCACCAGGCCCGCGCACAGCGCGGTCAGCGTGCCCTTCCGGCTGCCGAGCAGGTCGGAGAGCAGGCCGCCTCCCGGCCGGGCGGCCAGGTTCATGAACGCGAACGCCGAGGCGGCGGCACCCGCCGCCGCGGGGCCCAGGCCCCACGTGTCGGCGAAGAACGTGGGCAGGACGGTGACCACCGCCAGCTCCGAGCCGAACGTCGCGAAGTAGGCGATGCACAGCGCGGCGACGTTGCGGAAGGGGTAGCGGTCCTCGACCGGGTAGGTGCCCGCCCGCGCCGGGCGGTTGACCCTGAAGACCGCGACCTCCTGGGCGACCAGCAGGACGACGACCACGACCGTCACGGCCACGAGCCCGGCGTCGGAGATCACGCCCTCGCGCCAGATCCGCCAGCCGACCAGCCCGAGGACGGCGGTGAGCGGCACGGTCATGGCGGCCAGGCCCCACACGGCGCTCGGGTGCGTGACCTCGAGCGCCCCCTGGCGGCGGGGCCGGGCGTAGGCGACGCCGTCCGGCGTGTCGGCCACCGACCGCAGGTAGACCAGGCCGTAGGCGGCCGCCACGACGCCCGTCGTCGCGATCGACCAGCGCCAGCCGTCGTCGCCCCCCAGCCAGCCGGCCAGCAGCGGCAGGCTGAACGCCGCGGCCGCCGAGCCGAAGTTGCCCCAGCCGCCGTAGACGCCCTCGGCCGTGCCCAGCTCGCGGGGCGGGAACCACTCGGACACCATGCGGATGCCGACCACGAACCCGGCGCCCACCACCGACAGGGCGAGGCGGGACAGCACGAGCATCTCGAAGGTGGTCGCCACCGCGAACAACGTGTTGGGCACGACGGCGAACATCAGGATGGCGGCGTACACGCGCCGCGGGCCCCACCGGTCGAGCGCCATCCCGATGAAGATGCGGGCGGGCACGGTGAGCGCCACGTTGCAGAGGCCGATGGTCTTGATCTCGGCGTCGGTCAGGCCGAGCTCGTCCTTGATGGTGTTGGCGAACGGCGCGAAGTCGAACCACACGACGAACGACAGGAAGAACGCGAACCAGGTCAGGTGCAGGACGCGGTGGCGCCCCTGGAAGCTCCACAGCCCGCGTAGGCGGGTGGAGGCGGTGGCGATGCGGGAGGCGGTCATGGCGGGCACGCTGCCGGAGCGCTGTTTCCCGCCCGCGACGCGGGGGTGAACGCCGTCGCACGGTGGGCGCACCCGTGACGGGCGTCGCCGCGATGGTGCTCACGCCGGCGGGCGGACGCCGTGAGCCGCCGGACACGAGAGCGGCGGGCGGGCGGTGAACCGCTGGAAGACGCCGGCCGGCAGACGCCGGGCGCCGCCGGACACGAGAGCGGCGGGCGGGGCCGTGAACCGCTGGGAGACGCCGGCCGGCAGACGCCGGGCGCCGCCGGACACGAGGGCGGCGAGGGCGGCGGCCGACGCCGGAGCCGCGGCCGGCCTCTAGGTGGCCAGCCGGTAGCCCCGCCGGAAGACCGTCTGCAGCAGGTGGCCGTGGGGCCCGAGGCGGCGGCGCAGGCGGCCGACCGTCACCTCGACGGCGTGCTCGTCCGCGTCGCCGTCCGGCCAGACGACCGCCAGCAGGTCAGCCTTGGACACCACCGCCCCCGGCCGGCGGGCGAGCGCCGCCAGCAGGTCGCGCTCGCGGTCGCTGAGCTGCACGGTCTCGCCGGCCACGGTCACCGCCCGGCCCTGCAGCCGTACCGGGGCGTCGCCGAGGCGGAAGCCGAGCGTGCGCCGTCCCAGCGCCTCGGCGACGCTCACCACCAGTGACCCCAGGCGGGGCCGGGGCGGCACGACCGGCTCGCCGAACCCGGCGTCGACCGCCGCCTGCGCGCACACCGGCCCGACGCAGGCAACCACCACCCCCCGGGCCAGCGCCCGGCGCAGCGGGGCCAGCAGCCCGCTCGTTTCGGCCATCTCGCACAGGCTCTCGATCTGCGGGCGGGCTGTGAAGGTCACGGCGTCGACCCTGCCGTCGGCCACCGCCTGCGCCAACCGCAGGGCCGGGCCGGGGTCGTCGGGCAGCGACCAGCGGTACACCGGGATGGGCACCACGTCCGCACCCAGCTCGACGAGCGCGTCGGCCAGGGGCTGTGACCGGGCGCCGTCGAGCTGCAGCGCGATCCGCACCCCGGCGATGCCGCTGCGCCCCAGCTCGGCCAGGATCTCGCTCGACACCCCCGACGGCGTGCCCCACGCCACCGGCAGCCCGACGGTCACCGCCGCACCGTGGGCCTTGGGCCCGCGGACGAAGACGCGCGAGCGGGCGAGCGCGTCGACGAGCGCCTCCGCCCGGCCGAGCACCTCGGCGGCCTCGACCACGCCCCTCACGCCGATGCCGGTGCTGAGCACGGTGACGTCCGGGGGGTGGGCGATCAGGTCGTCGAGCGCGCCGGCCAGCCGGCCGCCGACCGCGACCGGGTGCGTGCGGATGGCCGGCCCGTGCAGCACGGTGGCGCCCCGTCGCTCGAGCATGGCGATCTGCTCGCCGGCGCGGCGGTGCGCCGTCACCCCGACCACGAACCCCGACAGCTCCTCCACCGGCACCTGATCATGGTGGCGAGCACGTGTTGCCCCGAGGTTTCCCCACCGTTACCGCCGTCCCACCGGCACCTTGACGGGACAGCGGCCGCCGCCGCTTCCATCCACCACCGGCCGCCGCCCCGGATGTAGACCACAGGCACGGGCCTTCGGCGAGGAGGCGGCCATGACATCGACGGTCATCGATCCCACTGCGGTCACCGCCCGGGCGCTCCGCCCGCTGCTCGGCCGCCAGGTCGTGGTCCGCACGGCCTCGGCGCTCTGGCGCGGCACGCTGCTGTCGTACGTCACCGGCAGCGCCTGGTTCGTCGTCGACGACGTCGACGTCGTGGTGCCCCTGGGCGACCTGGTGTCGGTGCGCCCCGCCTGACGCCGCCCTCGCCGCCGCCATTGCCACCGCCATCGCCGCCCGCCGCCGGCACCGGTCCCGGGTTCGGCGGCCCCGCCGCGAGCCGATACCGTCCCCCGCCATGAGCGCGCAGTTCATCTTCACCATGCGCAAGGTGAGCCGGTTCCACCCGCCGGACAAGGAGGTCCTCGAGGACATCTCCCTGTCGTTCTACCCGGGCGCCAAGATCGGGGTGCTCGGGGCCAACGGGGCCGGCAAGTCGTCGTTGCTGCGCATCATGGCCGGGGTCGACGACGGCTTCACGGGCGAGGCCCGCCTCACCCCCGGGTTCAGCGTCGGCATGCTCGAGCAGGAACCCACCCTCGACGCGTCCAAGGACGTGCACGGCAACGTCATGGACGGCGTCGGCCAGGTGGCGACCCTGCTCACCGAGTACGACGAGGTCCTGGCCGGGTGGGCCGACCCCGACGCCGACTACGAGAAGCTGGGCGCCCGCCAGGCCGACCTCGAGGCCAGGATCGAGGCCGCCGGCGCCTGGGATCTGACCCGCACCATCGACATCGCCATGGACGCCCTGCGCCTGCCCCCGGGCGATGCCGACGTCACCACCCTGTCCGGCGGCGAGCGGCGCCGCGTCGCGCTGTGCCGGCTGCTGCTGTCGCGCCCCGACCTGCTGCTGCTCGACGAGCCCACCAACCACCTCGACGCCGGGTCGGTGGCCTGGCTCGAGCGCTTCCTGCGTGACTACACGGGCACCGTCGTGGCCATCACCCACGACCGCTACTTCCTCGACAACGTGGCGGGCTGGATCCTCGAGCTCGACCGGGGCCGCGACTACCCGTTCGAGGGCAACTACACCGGTTGGCTCGAGCAGAAGCGGGCCCGCCTCGACCAGGAGGAGAAGGCCGACTCGGCCCGCAAGCGCACGCTCGAGCGCGAGCTCGAGTGGGTGCGCATGGCCCCCAAGGCCCGCCAGGCCAAGGGCAAGGCCCGGCTCGCGGCCTACGAGAAGCTGCAGGCCGAGGCCGAGGCGGCCGAGCGGGGGCCCGACCGGCTGCAGATCCACATCCCCCCGGGCCCACACCTGGGCGACCAGGTCATCGAGGTCGAGCACCTGTCCAAGGGCTACGGCGACCGGCTGCTCATCGACGACCTGTCGTTCTCGCTGCCCCGGGCCGGCATCGTCGGCATCATCGGCCCCAACGGCGCCGGCAAGACCACGCTGTTCCGCATGCTCACGGGCGCCGAGTCGCCCGACGGCGGCACGATCAAGGTCGGCGCCTCGGTCGACCTGGCCTACGTCGACCAGTCCCGCGAGGCACTCGACCCCGACCGCACGGTGTACGAGGAGATCACCGGCGGCCAGGACCTGCTGAAGGTCGGCACCCGCGAGGTCAACGGCCGGGCCTACGTGGCCTCGTTCAACTTCCGGGGCTCCGACCAGCAGAAGAAGGTCGGCGTGCTGTCAGGCGGCGAGCGCAACCGGGTGCACCTGGCCAAGATGCTGCGCACGGGCGGCAACGTGCTGCTGCTCGACGAGCCCACCAACGACCTCGACGTCGACACCCTGCGGGCGCTCGAGGACGGGCTCGAGACCTATCCCGGGTGCGCGGTGGTGATCAGCCACGACCGCTGGTTCCTCGACCGCATCGCCACGCACATCCTCGCGTTCGAGGGCGACAGCCAGGTCCGCTGGTTCGAGGGCAACTTCAGCGAGTACGAGGCCTGGCGCCACAAGGAGCTGGGCGCCGAGGCCGACCAGCCCCACCGGATCAGGTACAAGCCCCTGGTCCGGTAGCAGCCTCCCCCTCGTTCTCGCCGCGGGATCGGGGGCTCCCGCCCCGGAACCCGCGGCGAGAACGCGGGGTGGGGGGCTACCCGAGGAGGGCGAGCACCCGGGCGGCCTGGGCCGCGGGGTCACCGTCGGCCGGGGTGAGCCGCAGTTCGGGCCGCTCGGGCGGCTCGTACGGGTCGTCGATGCCGGTGAACCCGGGGATCTGGCCCGCCCGCGCCCGGGCGTAGAGGCCCTTGGGGTCGCGGGCCTCGCACACCGCGAGGGGCGTGTCGACGAACACCTCGACGAACGGCAGCCCGGCCGCCTCGTGGATGCCGCGCACCCGGTCGCGGTCAGCCCGGTAGGGGCTGATCACCGGCACCAGCGCCACCACCCCGGCGTCGGCGAACAGCCGGGCGACCTCGCCGATGCGGCGGATGTTCTCGCTGCGGTCCGCGGCCGAGAACCCCAGGTCGGCGTTGAGCCCGTGGCGCACGTTGTCGCCGTCGAGCAGGTAGGCGGCCCGACCGGTGGCGACGACGGCCCGCTCGACCTCCACCGCCACCGACGACTTGCCCGAGCCCGACAGACCGGTGAACCACACGGTGGCCCCCCGGAACGGGCGATCCGACCGGGCCACCGCGCCGTGGTGCCACACCACGTCGTCGCTCACCGGCGGCGTCACTCCACCTCGGTCGGGCCCAGGATCATGCCGGCGCCCACCGTGTTGTGCGTGGTCTCGTCGATCAGCACGAAGCTGCCGGTGGCCCGGTTGCGCCGGTACTCGTCGAAGAACAGTGGCACGGTGGTGCGCAGGCGCACCCGGCCGATCTCGTTGAGCGACAGCGCCTGGCTGGACTCGTCGCGGTGCAGGGTGTTGACGTCGAGGCGGTACTGCAGGTCCTTGACCAGAGCGCGGCCCCAGCGCGTCGTGTGCTTGATCGCCAGCTTCGCGCCAGTGCGCAGCTCGGACGCCGGGGTGAGCCAGCACACCATCGCCTCGATGTCCTGCCCGACGTGCGGGCGGTTGCGCACCCGGCAGATCATGTCGCCGCGGGACACGTCGACGTCGTCGGCGAGGCGTACGGTCACGGCCATGGGGGCGAAGGCCTCGCCGACCGGCCCGTCGGCCGTGTCGATGGCGGCGATCGTGGACGTCAGCCCGGACGGCAGCACGACCACCTCGTCGCCCGGCTTGAGCACGCCGCCGGCCACCGTGCCGGCGTAGCCCCGGTAGTCGTGCAGGTCGTGGCTCGACTGGTGCTGGGGGCGGATGACGAACTGCACCGGGAAGCGGGCGTCGATGAGGTTGCGGTCGCTGGCGATGTGCACCTCTTCGAGGTGGTGCAGCAGCGACGAGCCCTCGTACCAACCCATGTTGGGCGACCGCTCGACCACGTTGTCGCCGTGCAGCGCCGAGATGGGCACGAAGCTCAGGTCACGCACGTCCAGCTTCATGGCGAAGCTGCGGAACTCGGCCTTGATCTCGTCGTAGCGCTGCTGCGACCAGTCGACCAGGTCCATCTTGTTGACGCAGACGACCAGGTGGGGGATGCCGAGCAGCGAGGCCAGGAACGCGTGGCGCCGCGACTGCTCGAGGACCCCCTTGCGGGCGTCGACCAGCACCAGCGCCAGGTCCGCGGTCGACGCGCCGGTGACCATGTTGCGCGTGTACTGGATGTGCCCGGGGGTGTCGGCGATGATGAACTTCCGCTTGGGCGTGGCGAAGTAGCGGTAGGCGACGTCGATGGTGATGCCCTGCTCGCGCTCGGCCCGCAGGCCGTCGGTCAGCAGCGCCAGGTCGGTGTGGGCGTCACCCCGCTCGCGGCTGGTGCGCTCGACCGACTCAAGCTGGTCCTCGAATATCGCCTTGGAGTCGTAGAGCAGGCGGCCGATCAGCGTCGACTTGCCGTCGTCGACGCTGCCCGCGGTCGCGAACCGGAGTAGTTCCATGGCGTCAGGTCCACCTCGCTCGGCACGGAGCGGGCACTAGAAGTACCCCTCGCGCTTGCGGTCCTCCATGCCGGCCTCGCTGATGCGATCGTCGGCTCGCGTCGCACCGCGCTCGGTGATCCGGGCGACGGCGGTCTCGGCGAGGACGTCGTCCACCGTGCCGGCCGTCGACGCGACGGCCGCGGTGCACGTCGCATCGCCGATCGTGCGGAACCGGACGAGCTCCGTGAACGGCTCCTCGCCGTCGAGCAGCTCGAGGAACGGCGTGACCGCCATCAGCATCCCGTCTCGCCGGATCACCTGGCGGCGATGGGCGAAGTACAGCGACGGCAGCTCCACCGACCGCTCGGCGACGAAGCGCCAGACGTCGAGCTCGGTCCAGTTCGACAGCGGGAAGACGCGCACGTGCTCGCCCTTGCGATGGCGGCCGTTGTACAGCGACCACAGTTCCGGCCGCTGGTTCTTCGGGTCCCACTGACCGAACTCGTCCCTGAACGAGAAGACGCGCTCCTTGGCCCGGGCGCGCTCTTCGTCGCGGCGACCGCCGCCGAACACCGCGTCGAAGCCGTGCTCGGCGATGGCGTCGAGCAGCGTCACGGTCTGCAGCGCGTTGCGGCTCGAGCGCGGTCCGGTCTGCTCGACGGCGCGGCCGGCATCGATCGAGTCCTGCACGGACGCGACGACGAGGTGCACGCCGAGCTCGTCGACGACGCGGTCGCGGTACTCGATCACCTCGGGGAAGTTGTGCCCGGTGTCGACGTGCATCACGGCGAACGGGACGCGGGCCGGCTGGAACGCCATCACCGCGAGCTGCAGCATGACGACCGAGTCCTTGCCGCCGGAGAACAGCAGCACCGGGTTCTCGAACTCGGCGGCGACCTCGCGGATGATCGTGATCGCCTCCGACTCGAGCTGGTTCAGCTGGGCGATCGTCACGTCGCTCCTTCCGTGCGCGTC
>DASTFE010000144.1:0-8347 GCA_035708905.1 Acidimicrobiales bacterium
TGGTGCTGCCAGAAGTCGCTGTCGTCGAGCAGCGCGCGGGCGGGCGCGAGCAGCTCGTCGGCCTCGCGGCCGGTGATGCCGGAGTGCTCGCCGAGCAGCTCCGCCGCGCGGCCGAGCAGGTTGCGGAAGCGGATGGGGTCCTGGCGGGTGTCCGGCCCCGCCCGATGGGTGGGCATGGCGAGCGACACCAGTCCCGGCCCGCGGGCGTGCGCCAGCTCGGCCAGGACGGCGTCGGTGACGAGGTCGATCTCGCCGATCGTCGTGGGTGCGTGCATGCGGGTGCCTCCGGGCTCACGCTACTCGTGGGGCCACCTGCCGGACCCCGGCCCGCTCGACCTCAATCGCTGACGCTCCGCACCCAGCACCCGCACCGCGGCGAGCGACCGCGCCCGCCGCGCCATCCCGGCCGAGCGAGGCACGGCCGCCGCGGCGCGGCCAGAATCCTGCCCGGACCACAAGGGTCGACCGCAGCGGCAGGAGGGGCACCATGGACGTCACGGCCGGCGAGGACGAGCTGGCGGAGGCCCGCCGGATCAACGACATGGTCGAGCAGGTGCTGGCCGGGATGCCGTCGGTGCACACGGTCGACCCGGTCGTCACCCGGCGCGAGCGCGCCGAGGGGCGGGGGGTCTTCCCGGCGCCCGAGCGGCTCGACGTGGCCCGGACGGTCAGCGTGCCGGGCCCCGCCGGCGACATCCCCGTCCGGGTGCTCGCGCCCGATCGGGTCGACGGTGTCTACCTGCACATCCACGGCGGCGGCTGGGTGCTCGGCGCCGCCGACCAGCAGGATCCGTGGCTGTGGCAGCTCGCCACCGGGGCGAACGTCGCCGTGGCCAGCGTCGACTACCGGCTGGCACCCGAGCACCCCTTCCCCGCCGGCCCCGACGACTGCGAGGCGGTGGCCCGGTGGCTGCTCGCCGGCGGTGCGGCCGAGCTGGGGTCGGAGCGGCTGGTGATCGGGGGCGAGTCGGCGGGCGCCCACCTGTCGGTCGTCACGCTGCTGCGCCTCCGCGACGGCGACCCCTCCGGCGGCGACGGCAACGGCGGACCTGCCGCCGGCGACGCTGCGCCGGGGTTCCTGGGCGCCAACCTCGTCTTCGGCGCCTACGACCTCGGCGGCACGCCGAGCCAGCGCCGGTGGGGCGACCGCAACCTGATCCTGTCGGGACCGATCGTCGACTGGTTCCTCGGCTGCTTCCTCCCCGGGCGCTCGCCGGAGCAGCGCCGCGACCCGGCCATCTCGCCGCTGTACGCCGACCTGTCCGGCCTGCCGCCCGCCCTGTTCGTCGTCGGCGACCTCGACCCGCTGCTCGACGACTCGCTGTTCATGGCCGCCCGCTGGCGGGCCGCCGGCAACGACGCGGACCTGGCGGTGTTCCCCGAGTCGATCCACGCCTTCTCGGCCTTCCCGAGCGCCCTCGCTGCCCGGGCGCAGGCGATGCAGATCGCGTTCGTGCGCCGGGCGGTCACCGGCGGGGGCGAGGCCTGACGGCCGTCGCCGGTGCGGTCGCGCCGGCCGGTGGGCGCGTACCTTGTCGCCCGTGACCATGCGCATCGGGCTCCCCGGCGGCGGCGCCACCGTCGACCGCACCATCGAGAACGCCGTCCAGGCCGAGGACGAGGGCTTCAGCGACCTGTGGTTCGCCGGCGGCGGGGGTGGCCTCGACCCGCTCGTGCTGCTGCCGCTCGTGGGGCGGGCGACCGACCGCATCGGGCTCGGCACCTCGGTGGTGCAGACCTACCCACGCCATCCGGTGCTCATGGCCCAGCAGGCCGCGGCCGTCGCCGCCGCCATCGGCGACGCCTCCCGGTTCACGCTCGGCGTGGGCGTGTCGCACCGGCCGGTGATCGAGGGCATCTACGGCCTGAGCTACGACACCAACGCCCGCCACCTGCGCGAGTACCTCACCGTGCTCGGCGGGCTGCTGCACGAGGGCCGGGTGCGCTTCTCGGGCGAGGAGTACCGGGTGGTGGCCGACCTGGGCCAGCGGCCCGACCCGCCCGTGCGGGTGGTCGTCGCCGCCCTGGCGCCCCGGTCGCTGGCCGCCGCCGGCGAGCTCGCCGACGGCACCATCACGTGGATGGCCAACGCCCACGCGGTCGAGTCGCTGATCGCCCCCGCCATCCGCGACGCGGCGGCCGCCGCCGGCCGCGCAGTCGAGCGCGTCGTGGTGGGCCTGCCGGTGGCGGTGACCGACGACCCCGACGCCGGCCGCGAGACCGCCGCTCGGCAGTTCAGCGTGTACGGAACGCTGCCGAACTACCAGCGGGTGCTGGCGGCCGGCGGTCTGACGTCGCCGGCCGAGGCCGCCATCGTGGGCGACGAGGACGCCGTGGCCGCCGCGATCACCGACCTGTTCACAGCCGGGGCGACCGACGTGTGGGCGGCCCCGTTCCCTGTCGGCGACGACCGCCGGGCCTCGCGGCAGCGCACCCGGGCCCTGCTGCGCGACCTGGTCGCCGGCTGACGCGGGGCCCGGGCACGCGCCGCCGATCAACCGCCGGTGGGGCCGCCGTCGCTCGCCGGCACGTCGATGGGCGACGGGGGCGGAGCGGCCGGCGCCGGCTGATCGGTGCCGTTGCCCCCGGCGCGAGCCCGGGTGAAGCTCTGCACCAGCTCGGCGAGGTCGACCCCGAACAGCGCCTTGGCCATCTCGTTGCCCTGGGCGACCGTCGACGCGACGTTGCGCACGGCGTGGCTGGCCCCGTCGGTCGACAGCACGGTCATCTGCCCGATCTGACCCATCGGCCGCGCCGCCTCGGCCACCACCCGGGGCAGGGTGCCGGCGACGATGTCGACCACCGCGGCCTCGCCGTAGTGCTTGTAGGCCTCGGCCTTCATCTTCATGGCCTCGGCCTCGGCCTCGCCCCGCGCCGCGATCGCCTCGGCCTCGGCCAGGCCTTCGGCCTTGGTGGCCTCGGCCAGCGCGGTGCGGCGCTCGCGCTCGGCCGCGCCCGACAGTCGGGTCGTCTCGGCCTGGGCCTCGGCGTAGGCGATGTCGCGGGCCTTGTCGGCGGCGGCTGCCTGCTCGACGGCGTAGCGCTGGGCGTCGGCCGGCTTGCGCACCTCGGTGTCGAGCTCGCGCTCCTTCAGCTCGGCCCGCCGGGCGGCCACGTGCTCCTGCGCAGCCAGGATCTCCTGGTCCTTGGCGGCCTGGGCCATGGGCCCGGCGGCCGCGGCGTTGGCCGCGGCCGCGTCGGTCTCGGCCTTGATCTCGGCCTGGCGCAGCGCCAGCTCGCGGTTGGCGACGGCGATCTCCTCCTCGGCCCGGATGCGGGCCTGCTCGGACTCGCGCCGGGCCGACGCCTCGGCCACCGCGGCCTCCATCTCGGCGCGGGCCGCCTCGGGGCGCCCCAGGTCGATCAGGTAGTTGCCCTCGGCCTGGATGTCCTGGAGCTGGAAGGTGTCGAGCACCAGGCCCTGACCGGTCAGGCTGTTCTCGGCCTCTTCGGCCACCGCGGCGGCGAACGCGGCCCGGTCGCGGATGATCTCCTCGACCGTGAGGCGTCCGACGATGGCGCGCAGCGAGCCGGCCAGCACCTCGCGGGTGAACACGTCGATGTCGTCCTGCTGGCCGAGGAAGCGCTGGGCGGCGGCCCGGATCAGCTCTTCGGTGCCGCCGACCTTGACGACGGCCACGCCCTCGAGCGAGCAGCGGATGCCGTTGGACGAGACCGCGGCGGGCACGCTGACGCCGATCTGCCGGCTGGTCAGGTCGATGATCCCCAGCTTCTGCACGAAGGGCACGACGAAGACGCTGGCGCCCATCACGACCTTCTGTCCCGAGGTGTCGCTGCCGCCGCCCTTGCCCTTGCGGCCGGTGATGATGAACGCCTCGTTGGGCCCGGCGACCCGGATGCGGCTGACGATGAAGACGACGAGCAGGAAGACGAGCGCGCCGAGGCCGAGTGCGGCGACGAGCACGGGTGATGTGTCCATGGGTGGCTCCAAGGAGGTGGTGGTGCGTTGGGGACGCCTCAGGCGTCGACGGCGCGCGGGTCGAGGTCGTCGAACGGCGCGACCACCACGAGGGTGGGCGACGACACGTCGACGACCACCACCTCGGTGCCGATCGGCAGCGGTGCGTCGGCCGTGCAGGCGACCTTGACGGGACCGGTCGGGCGGGTGAGCAGCACCTCGCCGTAGCGGTCGGCGGCGGGTGGGGTGACGACCCGGCCCAGCGATCCGAGCATGCCGGCCTGGGTCTCGGTGGCATCGGTGGGCATGTGCATCACCGCGCTGCCGAAGCGCACCGCGCCCCAGCCGAGCACCAGGCCGGCGGCGACGCCGGGAACGAGGGCCACGGGGCCCAGCGCGTCCCAGAAGGCGCCGGTGCCGAACCCGAAGGCGCCGCCGAACGCGGCGAGCACCGGCAGCGACAGCCAGTCGGGGCCGAAGTCGGACGCGTCGACGGCCTCGTCGAGACCGTCGAACACGATGGCGGCCACCAGCAGCCCGGCGCACGCCACACCGAGCCACAGGAAGCCGTTCATCGAGGCATCGTAGACCGGCCGCGCGACCTCGCTGACCGCGGTCCCGACTGTCACAGGGCGTCGCTACGATCCTCCGGTCCCTGATCGGCCGGCCGGCCCTGGCGTCCTCCGCGGGCCCGACCGACCCAGCCTGCGAAGCGAGCGGCGATGACCCTGGCGGTGACGGTGGTGTGCCAAGACGGCGTCGTGGTGGCGGCCGACAGCCGCACCACGCTGGCCAACCACCGCATGCTGCGGGTGGGCAGCGACTTCACGCACAAGGTGTTCGAGGCCGGAGGCGTCGCGGTGGTCACCTACGGCGAGGCGTTCGTCGCCGAGCGCAGCATCGCCAGCCACATGGCCGAGTTCGCGGTCGCCGAGGCCGGCAACTGCGACCATCCCGGCACGGCCGCCCACCGGTTGGCCGCGTTCTTCGGCGACCGCTACGACGCCCAGCCCGACGCCGAGGACGGCGAGGTGCCGCCGCCGGGGGTGGCCGCGCTCGGCTTCCTCGTCGGCGGCTACGACGACGCCGGGGTGGGCGAGGCGTGGGAGGTCACGCTGCCCGAGCGGGCGGTCGAGCCCATCGCCACCACGGCCAACGGCGGCGGCGCCGCCTGGCGGGGCCAGTCCGACGTGGTCACCCGCATCGTGCGCGGGTCCGACCTCGAGCTGCTCGAGCGGCTGGCCGCCGTGCACGAGGCGACCGACCACCTCGATGCGCTGTCGCCGCTGCTCGACGCCTGCGGCTACCGCATCCCGTTCGACTCGATGAACCTGCAGGACGGCATCGACTTCGCCGTGCTGTGCATCCGCACCACCATCGACGTGCAGCGGCTCACCCTCGGCCCGTTCGCCACCGCCCCCGAGTTCTCGTGGCCCGGCGTCGGCGGCCCCATCGAGATCGCCACCGTCACGCCCCGGCGCGGCTTCGGCTGGGTGCAGCGCACGTCGGTGCAGGGCGAGCGCCCGGCCGGCATGGCCGAGGGCCAGGCCTGAGCTCAGGTGCCCGCAACGCGGCGAGAGGCTGCCGCAGCAGCCGGGACGACCGGTAGCGGGTCTACCGGGTCAGAAGCGGGCGATGCGGTTGTCGCCGCCGGTGCCCACGGCGACCGGTTGCTCGTCGCGGGTGACGTAGGTGCAGCGCTTGCGCTCGCTGGGCGTGACCCAGACGCGCCACAGATCGTGCAGCTCGGGGTGCTCGTCGGTGTGCGTGATCTCCGACCCCATCGCCGTCCTCCGGTCGGGCGGCCCGGACGGGCCGCGCGTCGACGCCGCCATCGTACCGTGCGCGCCCGTCGCGTCGAGCGGCGCGCCCGCAGCGCCCCGGTCCCGTTCGTCGGCGCGGGCGTCCGGCAGCGGCACCGGTCGACTCGGCGCTCGGTGGCAGGTCAGTCGACCAGGGCGTCCGGCGGCAGCGCCACGATGCCGGTGGCGCCCAGCGCCCGCAGCTCCTGCAGCCGGGCCCAGAAGGCCTCGGCGGTCGTGACCAGGTGGACGGCCACGAGGTCGTCCCGGGCGGCCAGCGGCAGCACCGTGGGGGCGGCCAGCCCGGGGAACAGCCGGGCCAGCTCGCCGACCCGGGCCGGGTCGAGGTGCAGCATCACGTAGCGGTGGCGCCGCGCCCGCAGCACGGCGCCGATCCGCACGTCGAGGTCGTCGAGCCCCGGGTCGCCGGCGTGGACGAACAGCGCCTCGCAGCGGGCGACCTCGGCGAGCACCCGCAACCGGTTCTCGGCCAGGCTGCGGCCGGTCTCGCGCAGGTCGACGATGGCGTCGGCCAGACCGGCGGCGCACACGCCCTCGAGGGCGCCGCCCATGGTCACGACCGTCACGTCGACCCCCTGGGAAGCGAACCAGCGGGCCGTCGCGCCGGGCAGGTGGGTGGCGACGACGGCCCCGTCCAGGTCGGCGGCGCCCTGGCGCCCGTCGTCCTCGCGGCTGGCGACCACCAGGTCGGATCGAGCGGCGCCGAGCGGCACGGCGGTGAGGTGGTCGAGCTGCTCCTCGAGCACGAGGTCGGTGGAGATGAAGGCGCCGTCGAGGCGGCCCGCCCGCAGCCACGCCGCCGCGTCGCGGGGCCGCATCTCGACGAACTCGAGCCGGCCGACCGTGGCCCGCGCCCCGGTTCCCCGGAGGGTCGACGTGGCGAACCCGGCGTCGCCCAGCAGCGTCATGACGAACTCGCGCAGGCGCCCCCGCGAGGGCACCGCGACCCGGCGGAGGGCGGTCACGACCGCCGCCGATCGAGCACGGCGAGCACGTCCTCGAACGACAGCCCGGCGTCGACGAGCCCGACGACGAGGTGGAACACCAGGTCGGCCGCCTCCTCGGCGGCCCGCTCGCGGTCGACCGGTCGACGACCCAGCTCGAGGCAGGTCTCGAACGCCTCCTCCATGACCTTGCGCTGCACCAGCTCGCGGTCGGCGAACAGCTCGGCCGAGTACGAGCCCGCCGGCCGGGTCGCCCGCCGGTCGCGCAGGACCTCCTCGAGGCGGGCGATCACGTCCGCCGTGCCGCTGTCGCGGTCAGGCTCCACCGCTGTGCTCCGATCCGATGCCGGTCGCTGCCGGGTCGGCGACCGTACTGCACCCGGCCGGCGCGCCCGGCACGGGTTCGCCGGCGCTACAGGTAGCCGAGGGCACGGCCCTGCTCGGTCAGCTCGTCGCGGAAGCGCGGGTGGGCGATGGCGATCAGCGCCCGGGCCCGCTCCGAGATCGTGCGGCCCCGCATCTCGGCCACGCCGTACTCGGTGACCACCTGGTCGACGGTGTTCTTGATGGTGGTGACCATCGAGCCCGGCGTGAGCGTGGCCCGGATCCGCGACACCTCGCCCCCGACCGCGGTCGACGGCAGCACGACGAAGCCGCGGCCCTGGGGCGAGAACAGCGCGCCCCGGGCGAAGTCGGCCTGCCCGCCGCTCGACGACCAGTACCGCCCGGCCACCGTCTCGGATGCGCACTGCCCCACGAGGTCGATCTCGGTGGTGGCGTTGATCGAGACGAAGCAGTCCTCCTGGCCGATGATGCGGGGGTCGTTGACGTAGTCGACCGGCAGCATCTCGACGGCCGGGTTCTGGTCGAGGAAGTCGTAGAGGGCCCGGGTGCCCAGCGCGAAGGTGGCCACGATCTTGCCCGTGCGCAGGCGCTTGCGGGTACCGGTGACGACGCCCCGGTCGACGAGGTCGATCAGCCCGTCGGACAGCAGCTCCGTGTGGATGCCCAGGTCGTGGTGGTCGCGCAGGTCCTCGAGCAGCGCGTTGGGGATGCCGCCGATGCCCGCCTGGATGGTGGCGCCGTCAGGCACCCGCTCGGCCACGTGGGCGGCGATGGCCCGGTCGACGTCGCTGGGCGGCGTCGGGGGCACCTCGACGAGGGGGCGGTCGACCGCCGTCCACCCCGCCACCTGGCTGACGTGCACCTGGTTGCGGCCGAAGGTGCGGGGCATCTGCTCGTTGACCTCGAGAAAGAACGGCACGCGGCCGATGAACGGCGCCACGTAGTCGCAGTTGGTGCCGAGCGAGAAGTACCCGTGGCGGTCCATCGGCGCCGCGGCGGCCACCACGAGCGAGCACTTCGTCGTCTCCCGGAGCAGGCGGGGAACCTCGCTGAAGTTGTTGGGGACCAGCTCGCACCCCCTCGAGTGGAAGGCGGGCCGGGTCACCGGCGAGAGGAAGTACGACACGTGCAGGAGGTGGTCGCGGACCGAGCCGTGCAGGTAGGGCCGGTCGTGGAGCGCGTGCATCTGGTGGACCCGCACCCCGGTCCATCGCGTGGCGTTGGCTTCGATGGCGTCGAGGAGCGTCACCGGCTCGCCGTTGGCGAGTGGAACGATGAGATCGGCGCCGTCCTCGACGAGGTGCAGGACGTCCTCG
>DASTFE010000145.1:0-6953 GCA_035708905.1 Acidimicrobiales bacterium
CCGAACCGGACGGGATGGTGATCTCGGGGGCACCGCCGCCGGGGGCCGGGGTCTCGGGGGCGGGCGAGTCGTCGCCCGGTGCCTCGGAGCCGGTCGGGACGGTGATCTCGGGGGCAGCGCCGCCGGGAGCGGGGGTCTCGGGCCGGGTGGCGCCGGGAGTGCCCGCAACGGCGTCGTCTGCCGCGTCGGCGGCCTGCGCCGGCAGTTCGGTCAGCCCGAAGTCGGCGGGCCGGGGATGGTCGCCGCAGGCGTCGCTGGGATCGAACCCGCCGGTGGTCCGGGTCTCGGCGTCACCCTGGCCGGCCGCAGCCTCGGCGACGCAGTCGGTCCAGGCGCGGACGGCGTCCGTGTAGGCGGCGGCGGCCGACGCCTTGCCGTCGGCGGTCTCGTGCGCGTCGCCGGAGGCGTCGGCACCGCCGGCACGCTCGCCGTCGTCGCGGTCGGGCTGCTCGGTGGGCGTGCCGGTGTCGGGCAGGGCCGGGACGTCCACCACGTCGGAGGCGTGGAGCCCGCCGACGCTGGCGGCGGTGACGGCGGTGCCGAGGACGATCTTGCCCGTGAGGGTTCCCAGGAACCCGCTGAGGCCAGTCAACATCGAGTTTCGCTTCCTTCCGAGGTCGGGGCCCGCGTCGAGATGCGCCTCGGTGAAGGCCGTCAGCTCGGGGCCACGCGCCAGCGGCTCGGCCCGGGCGTACGCGGACCGGAGGTCGTGGACCAGCGCGGCCACGTCGAGCAGGTCGCTTCCCTCGCCGTCGCCGTGCAGCACGGCGTCGATGGGGTCTCGGGCGGAACCGGTACGGCGCATCTCGGACTCAGGAACGCACGAGTCGTCCATCGCGTCACGCGCTCCCGGACAGCGAGGTCCGCAGGCGTGCCAGCGCCCGGTGCTGCAGGGCGCGCACCGCACCGGGGCGCCGGCCCACCGCCCGGGCCGTCTCGTCCACGCTCAACCCGGCCACGACGCGCAACAGCACGACTTCGCGCTGGTCGTCCGTCAGGCAGTCGAGCATCGCCTCCACCCGCTCGCGCTCGCCGATGCGATCCAGATCGTCGGCGACCGCGATCGCGCCGGTGAGCGCCTCGGCCCCGTCGGGCACCGGGACAGGGCGGCTGGCCCGGCGCCGGTGCTCGTCCACCAGCGCGTTCCGGGCGATCGTGAAGACCCAGGCCCGGAATTGCGCGTGACCCCCCGCGAACCGGTCGATGCGGCGGAACACCCGCACCAGCACCTCGTTGGCCGTGCCGTCCGGATCCTCGGCGCCCCGGGCGGTCAGGAACCCCAGCAGCGGACGTTCCAGCCAGCGCACCAGCTCGTCGAAGGCGCTCGGGTCGCCGCGGCGCGCCCGCGCCAACCGGCCCTCGAACGCCTCCCCCTCGCCGTCTCCCGGCATCTCAGATTCCACCGGCCATCCCCAGCACAGCCTCCGATCGCTCGCTCCGTCGACACCTCGCCTGCATACGAAAACGAAGCGATCGCCCGCCGCATCACGCAGTCGGGGAACGAACCCCTCCGTTCCCGTCGCGGTCAGCTCGCGGCGGCCAGCTTGTAGTTGGCGTACTCCTCGACCCGGGCCATGTGGGCAGGGCTGCGCCGGAACCGCAGGGCCAGCTCGTCGTGGTCGACGCCCTGCTCGCGCCAGCGGAGCACCCGCCGCTCGAGCGGGCGGAGCGGGTCGTCGTCGGGGCGGCCCGCCCGGGGGCGGTCGATGTCCGCGAGGAAGCGCACCTGGGCGGTCCAACGCTCGCTCCGGCCGAACCGGCGGCCGATCTCGGCGTCGTCCAGGCCGGCGTCGGCCCAGCGCAGCACCCGGCGCTCGACGGGGCGCAGCCGCTCGCTGGTCGTCATCGCGTGACCTCCTCGATCGCTCCCGCAAGGCTACCGCCGGCCGAGGAGGGTGACAGCGGCCGATGACTTCCCACCGGCCCCGGCGTTGAATGGTCGGGCGGGTGCAGATCAGCCCGCCACGACCACACCAGCGGACCGACGAAGGAGTCGACACCGTGGATCTCAAGCTCGAGCTGATCGTCCTGCCCGTCACCGACGTGGACCGCGCCAAGGCGTTCTACGAGAAGGCGGGCTTCAGGCTGGACGTCGACCACCGTGCCGGCGACGCCTTCCGGGTCGTGCAGCTCACGCCCCCGGGCTCGGCGTGCTCGATCAGCGTCGGCACGGGGATCTCGCAGGCGGCGCCCGGGTCGGTCCAGGGCCTCCACCTGGTGGTCACCGACATCGAGGCCGCCCGGGACGACCTCACCGGCCGCGGCGTCGAGGTCGGCGAGATCTTCCACTTCGGGCCGGAGGGCCAGGCGGCGGGGCCGGACCCCCAGCGCAGCGACTACGGGTCGTTCGCGACGTTCAGCGACCCCGACGGCAACGGATGGTTGCTGCAGGAGGTCAGGCAACGCGCCCCCGGCCGGTGACCGGTCGCCGCTGATCCGCCGGGCGGGTCAGCCGGCCTCGTCCGGCTGGCGGTGGTCGCCGAGCAGGTCTGCAGGGTACGAGCCCGACCACTCCTCGTCGTGGCTCCAGTCGGGCTGCTTGGTGCGGCGGCCGTCGTCGAGGGTGACCTCGCCGTCGGCCAGCGCCGTCACCTCGGCGACGAGCACCGGCGTCACCGCCTCGGCCGCGCCCGTGGCCCGCCGCACCAGCTCGTCGTCCCATGCCGCCATGATCCCGCCGACCACGTCCTGTTGCTGGCGCGCCAGGTTGCACCGGGCACCGTCGGCCACCGTCGTCAGCGCCCGCGTGACCGCGTCGAGGTCGTGGGCATCGCCACCGCCCGCGCACAGCCGGTCGAGGGCGTCGGCGATGGCCAGGCCGTCGGCCTTGCACGGTGTGCACTGACCGCACGACTCGACGGCCAGGAAGCGCGCGGCGCCGGCCGCCACGGCCGTCATGTCGGTGCCCTCGCCGACGACGATCAGGCTGGCGGTGCCGAGGCCGCTGCCGACCGCCGCCATGTCCTCGTAGGTCAGGGGCGTGTCGAGCGACGAGGGCGCCAGGGGGGCGGCCGACACGCCGTTGAGCACCGCCTTGAGCGGGCGCTGGTGGGCGGGGCCGCCTCCGATCGCCTCGATCGCCGCCCGCACCGTGGTGCCCATCGGCACCTCGCCGACGCCCGGATGGCGGACATCCCCGGTGACCGTGCACACGATCGTGCCGGGGGAGGCCTCGGTGCCCAGCCGGCGGAACCATGCCGCGCCATCCGCGACGATCCGCGGGACGTTGGCCAGCGTCTCGACGTTGTCGACCAGCGCCGGTGGCGCCACGGTGGCAGGCCCCGGCCCGGCCATCTCGACGGGGGCGGCCAGGCCGCTGCCGCTGCCGACATCGGCCTCGTCGCCCACCACCTCCAGGACGCCCCGCCGGTAGGGCGGGGCGATGCGGGGGAGCGGGGCGCGGCCGGCCACGACCTCGAGCAGGGCGGTCTCCTCGCCGAAGAGGTACTCGTCCGGCCCGGTGACGATCGACACGGCGATGTCGCCGAGCAGCTTCGCTTCGCGCATCTCGTCGACGGCGCGGGCGACGCGGTCGTGCTCGACCGGCTCCCGCGCCTTGAGAGCCACCACCACGTCCGAGCCCCCGACGGCGATCGCCGCCACGAGGGCGCCCTCGAGCACCGAGTACGGGTCGGCCCGCAGGATGGCACGGTCCTTGTAGGTGCCCGGCTCGCCCTCGGCGGCGTTCACGACCACCGTGGTGGGGAGGTCCGGGTCCGGCGCGCGGTGGGTGGCGACGGTGCGCCACTTCGTGCCCGTCGGGAACCCGGCGCCACCCCGGCCGCGCAGCCCGGACGCCTCGATCTCGTCGACCAGCGCGGCCGGCTCGACCCGCCGAGCGGCGTCGAGCGCCCGCCCGCCGCCGGATGCCAGGTAGGCGTCGAGATCGGGGAGCGGGCGGGTGGGCAGGATGCGGTTGACCAGGGTCATCGGTGCTCTCGCTCGTCGGGGCCGTCCCCGCGCCGCGCCGGCGCCGGGGTCGCGCCGTTCCTACCCGGCGGCCCGCGCCGCTACCCGCCCCGGCCCGGTGTTCGCGGGCGCGGCCGCTACCGTGCGGCCCGCGATGTCCGATCCGCCGCCCCCCGCCCCGCCGCCCCCCGCCCCGCCGCCGCCCGATCCGCCCGGGTCGGTCCCGGTCCCGCCGGCCCCCGGCGACTTCCACGGCGAGTTCGACCGCGTCACCCGCCGGCGGCGGTGGCCGACGGCGGTGCTCGGCCTGCTGGTCATCGCCGCGCTCGTGCTCTCGGCGATCCTGGCGCGCCGCGCGTCGTCGGGCGACGGCGACGACGCGGGCGGGTCCCCGCCCGGGCCGACCACCACCCTGGCGCCGGCCACCGAGGCCGAGATCGACGCCGCCGTCGCGGAGATCAGCGCCTTCGTCGAGCGCGAGAGCGGCGTCGAGCTCCTCGAACCGGTCACCGTCGAGCTCGAGGACGAGGGCGGCTTCCAGCAGCGGCTGCTGGCCGACTTCGACGAGGACGCCGACGACCTGCGCCGCACCGAGGTCTTCCTCGAGGGCCTCGGCCTGGTCGACCCCGACGTCGACCTCGTCGAGGCCATGCGGGCGCTGCTCGGGGGCGGGGTGGTGGGCTTCTACGACCCGGAGACCGACGAGCTGGTGGTGCGGGGCGCGGCGCTGACGCCCTACGTGCGCACCACGATCGCCCACGAGCTCGTCCACGCGCTCGACGACCAGCACCACGATCTCGATCGCCCCGAGCACGACGACGCCGACGACGAGATCGGCTTCGGCTTCAGCGCGCTGGCCGAGGGCAACGCCCGCCGCATCGAGGGCGCCTACCGTGACGCGCTCAGCGACGACGAGCAGCGCCAGGCAGCCGAGGAGGAGGCCGGCTTCGCCGGCGACCTCGACCTCGCGGCGATCCCGCCGGTGCTGCTCGACCTGATCGGCGCGCCCTACGTGCTCGGCGAGCCGCTCGTGCGCGAGCTGGTCGCCGCCGGGGGCGAGGGGGCTCTGGCCGATGCGTACGCCGACCCGCCCCGCACGAGCGAGCAGGTGATGGACCCCGCCCGCTACGTGGACCGCGAGCCGGCGGTCGACGTGCCCGTCCCCGAGGTGCCGGGCGAGGTCATCGAGGAGGGCGTCATCGGCCAGCTGCTGGTGATGCTCGTGCTCGCCGAGGCGCTCGGGATCGACGAGGCGCGCGAGGCCGCCGTCGGGTGGGGCGGCGACTGGGGCGTGGCCTGGCGGGACGGCGACCGGTCGTGCGCCACCGCCACGCTGGTGGGCGACGACGTGGTCGAGACCGAGGAGATGCGCCAGGCCTTCGAGCGCTGGGCCGAGGCGACCGGCGGCGCCCGGGTCGAGGTCGGTGGTGGCGGGGGCCCGTTCACCGTCGAGTCGTGCGCGGGCTGAGCGGCGCCGCCGGCGCCGCCCGCCGGGCCGGCGCCCCGGCCGATCACGAGGCGCGGGCGATGACCTCGTCGCCGAAGCGGGCCAGCTTGTCGCGCAGGGCCGCCGGGTCGTAGGCCAGCGGCGGCACGACCAGGCGGCTGACCCCCAGCTCGGCCAGGCGCCCGATCTCGTCGAGCGCGGCCTCGCCGCCGCCGATCACCCCGGCGCCGCTGGCGGTGACCTCGATGGCGCCGGGGTCGCGCCCCGCGTCGTCGGCGGCCTTGCGCATCTCGTCGAGCAGCGCGGGCAGGTCGCCCTTGGCGGGGAAGAAGCCGTCGCCGAGCCGCCCGGCCCGCCGGGCGGCGGCGGGGGAGTGACCGCCGACGACCACCGGCACGGCGCCGTCGACGGGACGGGGGCGGCAGAGCGCGTCCGTGAACGAGACGGTCTCGCCCGAGAACGTGGGACGTTCCTGCGACCACAGCGCCCGCAGGGCCGCGACGTACTCGTCGGTGCGGCGGGCCCGGTCGGCGAAGGGCACGCCGAGGATGTCGAACTCCTCCTCGAGCCAACCGATGCCGATGCCGAGCAGCACCCGCCCGGCGGACAGGGCGTCGAGGGTGGCGACCTCCTTGGCCAGTACCACGGGGTTGCGCTGGGGCAGGATCAGGATGCCCGTGGCCAGCTTGAGCGAGGTGGTGCGGGCGGCCATCCAGGCGAGCCAGATGAGCGGGTCGGGGATGTCGAACTCGCCGCCCCCGGGCATCTTCCCGTCGGCCGAGTACGGGTAGGTCGAGCGGTAGTCGCGGGGCACGACGACGTGCTCGACCGTCCACACCGAGTCGAACCCGGACTGCTCGGCGGCCTCCGCCATCACGGACGCCCCCGCGGGCGTGGCGAAGGGGCCGGTGTTGGCGAACGCGATGCCGAACCTCATGGGCGGGCAAGCTAGCGCGCATCCTGACCGCGGGTCAGCCCCGGGTCCCGTTGCCGGTCCCCATGCCGGACCGACCCGGGACCGCAACGAGCGTCGGGTAGCGTCGATCGGCGTCGCCGAACGGCGGGAGTCACGCCGAGTGCTGTTGGAGCTTCGACATGTGGTCAAGCGCTTCCCTCGGGGGGCCGAGCACGTCGTGGCGCTCGACGGCGTCGACCTGGCGGTGGCGGCGGGCGAGTCGGTGGCCGTCGTCGGGCCCTCGGGGTCGGGCAAGTCGACGCTGCTGCACCTGGCCGGCGGGCTCGACGTGCCCGACGCCGGCACGGTGCGCATCGACGGTCGCGACCTCGCGGAGCTGACCGTCGCCGAGCGGGCCCGACTGCGGCGCCGCGACGTGGGGTTCGTGTTCCAGTTCTTCCACCTGCTGCCCAGCCTGACGGTGGCCGAGAACGTCGAGCTGCCGTTGCTGCTCGACCGGTCGGCGCGGGCGGCCCGCGGCGCGGTGGCCGGGGTGCTGGAACGGGTCGGCGTGGCCCACCGGGCCGGCCACCTGCCCGGCGAGCTGTCCGGCGGCGAGATGCAGCGCGCCGCCATCGCCCGGGCCCTGGTCGCCGGTCCCCGGTTGGTGCTGGCCGACGAGCCCACCGGCAACCTCGACTC
>DASTFE010000146.1:0-14308 GCA_035708905.1 Acidimicrobiales bacterium
ACTGCACAGAGATGCCCGGGGTGGCGGGCGGTCGACCGGGCGGTCAGCGGACGAGCAGGGGGCGCAGGGTGCGGTGGGCCACCTCGAGGCCGGCCTCGACCCGCGGCTCGGTGCCGCCCCACACCGGGTCCTCGTGCTCGACCGACAGCACGCCGTCGAAGCCGCCCTCGTACAGCGCGTCGACCAGTCGCACCCAGTCGACCTGACCCAGGCCCGGGATGCGGTAGCGCCACCAGCCCACGTCCCACGGGTCGTCGCGCTCGCGGGTCTTGCCGAAGAACCCGTAGCGGTCTCGCCGGTCGGGGAACAGCTCGATGTCCTTGGCCTGGGCATGGGGGATGCGGTCGACGTAGGGCCGCACCGCGGCCACCGGGTCGATGCCGATCCACACCAGGTGGGACGGGTCGAAGTTGAGGTACAGCCCGATCGAGAACATCCACTCCCACAGCTCGGGCGAGTACGCGAGGTTGCCGGGGTAGCCGTCGGGGTGCCACCCCTCCATCACGCAGTTCTCGATGATCACCTTGACGCCCCGCTCGCCGGCCCGGTCGACGACGGGCCGGAACACCTCCTCGGCGTCGGCCAGGTTCTCCTTCACCGACCGCCCCGGGTGGCGGCCGACGAACGTGCCCACCGTGGGGCAGCCCAGGTCGGCGGCCGCGTCGATGCAGCGCAGCAGGTGGTCGTTGACCGCCCGGCGCTCGTCCGGGTCGGGGTGCAAGTTGTTGTCGTAGTACGACAGCGACGAGAGGGTGAGGCCGTGCTGGTCGAACAGGCCGAGCACCCGGTCGCGCTCGGCGCCGTCGAGGCGCTCGACATCGAGGTGCGTGGCCGTGAACGGGCGGTCGCCCAGCGCCGGCCAGGCGGCCACCTCCAGCGCCTCGTAGCCGTGGTCGCCCGCCCAGGCCGCGATCTCGGCCAGCGAGCGCTTGGGCAGGCAGGCGGTCAGGAACCCGAGCTTCACGAGGTCACCTCCGTCCATGACCGGGATCGGGCCGACGCCAGCACGGCGTCGGTGATGTGCGCGGCGCGCACGCCGTCGCCGATGAGCGGCAGCCCGTCGGGAGCGGGCTCGCCGCGCATCGCCGCGTGGGCGTCGGCCACGAACAGGTCGAAGCAGTCGTGGTACCCCTGGCCGTGCCCGGCCGGCAGCGTGGCGAGGCGGGCGGCCGCCGGGGACAGGCGCTCGGCGTCGCGGGGCACCACCGTGGCGCCCTCCCGGCGGCCGATCCACAGCGTCTCGGGGTGCTCCTGGTCGAACTCCACCGACGCCGACTCGCCGTCGAGCGAGAACCACAGGCGGTTCTTCCGGCCGGCGGCGACCTGGCTGACCACGACCGACCCGGCGGCGCCGCCGTCGGTCTCGAACAGCACCAGCGCCACGTCCTCGGTCGTCACCGGGTCGCGCCGGTGGACGCCGCCGGCGGCCGCGCCGTCGCCGCTGCCCGCCGTGCCGGCCGTGCCGGCCGCGCCGGCGGCGGCGAAGGTGGGGCGCACGCCCGTGGCCCGGGCGGGGACCGTGGTCGCCATGTGGGCGAGCACCCGGGCGATGCGGCACCCGCCGACGAACTCGACGAGGTCGCACCAGTGGGACCCGATGTCGGCGAAGGCGCGCGAGGGGCCTCCGAGGGCGGCGTCGACCCGCCAGTTGGTGTCGTCGGCGGTCAGCAGCCAGTCCTGCAGGTAGGTGCCGTGCAGCAGGTGCAGCCGGCCCAGGTCGCCGGCGGCCACCCGGGCGCGGGCCTCGCGGGCCATGGGGTGGAAGCGGTAGACGAACGGCACGGCCACCACCCGGCCGGACGCCGTCGCGGCGGCCGCGACGCGGGCGGCGCCGGTGCCGTCGAGCGCGACGGGCTTCTCGCACACCACGTGCTTGCCGGCGGCGAGCGCCGCCACGGCGAGCGGCTCGTGCAGGTGGTTGGGGGTGCAGATGTGCACGACGTCGATGCCGTCGGCCTCGACCAGCTCGTCGCACGAGGCGAACGCCCGCTCGGCCCCCAGGTCGGCGGCGGCCCGCTCGGCCGAGGCCGGGGACGACGCGGCCACACCCGCCAGCCGGGCGCCGGCGAGGCGGGCCGAGCGGGCGTGCACCCGCCCGATGAAGCCCGTGCCGGCGATGCCGACGCGCAAGCCCTCCATGGCAGGGCAACGTACGACTCACTTCCGTCGCGTGACAACCCTTAGTTCGCGAAGTGACGCCGAACGGTCATAACTTCGGCCGTTGACCAAACAAAGCGGCCCGTGTTAGGACGCCGCTATGGCTGAGCGCCGCAGGACCAGCTCGCATGCGCTCACGGCCGGCGTGCTGTTCCAGCTCGTGCGGGCGGGCGAGGCGACCAGCCGGGCCGAGTTGGCCCGCACGACCGGCCTGGCCCGCTCGACGGTGTCCCAGCGCGTCGACGCCCTGCTCGCTCTGGGCCTGCTGGTCGAGGAGGGCGGCGGCCCGTCGACGGGGGGCCGGCCCCCTACCCGGCTCGCGTTCGACGCGGCCAGTGGCGTCGTCCTGTGCGCCGACCTCGGCGCCACCCACTGCCGGCTGGCGGTCAGCGACCTGGACGGCGCCGTGCTGGCCGAGCTGCCGGCCGAGCGGGCCATCGCGGACGGGCCCGACGCGGTGCTCGGTTGGGTGCAGGAGCGCTTCGCCGACCTGCTGGAGGAGTCCGAGCGCACCCGCCGCGACGTGCGCGGCATCGGCGTCGGCCTGCCGGGGCCGGTCGAGTTCGCCGCGGGGCGGGCCGTGAGCCCCCCGATCATGCCGGGCTGGGACGGCGTCGCCGTGCCCGGCCACTTCGCCGCCGCGTACCCGGGCGTGCCCGTCCTGGTCGACAACGACGTGAACGTCATGGCGCTGGGCGAGCACTGGGCCAACTGGCGCCACGCCGTCGACGACCTGCTCTTCGTCAAGGTGGCCACCGGCATCGGCTGCGGCATCGTGAGCAGCGGCGCGCTCCACCGGGGCGCGGACGGCGCGGCCGGCGACATCGGCCACGTGCAGGTGCCCGACGCCGGCGACGAGCTGTGCCGCTGCGGCAACCGCGGCTGCGTCGAGGCGGTCGCCAGCGGCGGCGCCATCGCCCGCCAGCTCCGCGCCATCGGCGTCGACGCCCACAACAGCCGCGACGTCGTCGCCCTGGTGCGGGCCGGCAACCCCCAGGCGATCACCCTCGTGCGCCAGGCCGGGCGCCTGATCGGCGAGGTGCTGGCCGAGGCGGTCAACTTCTTCAACCCGGCCGTGATCGTCCTCGGCGGCGACATGGCCCTGGCCTACGAGCAGCTCATCGCCGGGGTGCGCGAGGTCGTGTACCGCCGGTCGACCGCGCTGGCCACCCGCAACCTCGAGGTGGTCCCCAGCCGGCTCGACGACCGGGCCGGGGTCATCGGCTGCGCGGTCACCGTGATCGAGCAGATCCTGTCGCCCGACGCCATCGACGCCGCGCTGGCGCACACCGGCCCCGAGGAGGCCACGGCATGACCGCCCCGGCTCCTCTGCTCGAGGTGCGCGGCCTGGTCAAGGACTACCCGGGCGTCCGGGCCCTCGACGGCGTCGACCTCACGGTGTCAGCCGGTCAGGTCCACTGCGTGGTGGGGCAGAACGGCGCCGGCAAGTCGACGCTCATCAAGTGCGTCACCGGCCTGGTGGTGCCGACGGGCGGCACGATCTCGGTCGAGGGCCACCCCCTGCCCCCCGGCGACCCGGGTGCCGCGCTGGCGCGGGGTGTCGCCGCCATCTACCAGGAGCTCGACCTCGTCGACGACCTCACCGTGGTCGACAACCTGTTCCTCGGGCACGAGCTGCGGCGGGGGCTGGTGCTCGACCGGCGGGCCGCCCACCGCCGGGCGTCCGAGCTGCTGCAGCGGCTCGGGCACGGCGACATCGCCCCCCGCACGCTCGCCGGCGACCTGGCGCCCGCCGCCAAGCAGGTGGTGTCGGTGGCACGGGCCCTCACCCGCGACGCCCGCCTGCTCATCATGGACGAGCCCTCGGCCGTGCTCGGCGGCGACGAGATCGAGACGATGTTCGGCGTCGTGCGCCGGTTGACGGCCGCCGGCGTCGGGGTGATCTACATCTCCCACCGGCTCGAGGAGGTCGCCGCCATCGGCGACACGATCACCGTGCTGCGCGACGGGCACACCGCGGCCACCGGCCTGCCGCCGGCGACGCCGCGGGCCGAGCTGATCGCGGCCATGGTCGGCCGGCCGTTCACCGAGATGTTCCCCGACCGCGACGGCGACCGCGAGCTCGGTCCGGCGGTGCTACGGGTCGAGCACGCCACCCGCCGGCCGGCGGTCGACGACGTCTCGTTCGCGGTGCACGCGGGCGAGATCGTCGGCCTCGCCGGGATGGTGGGATCGGGACGCACCGAGCTGCTCCGCCTCGTCGCCGGGCTCGACGCGCGCGACGCGGGCACCGTCACCGTGGACGGCCGGCCGCTCCCCGCCGGCCGCCCCGACCTCGCCGTGCGCGCCGGCATCGGCCTGGCGCCCGAGGAGCGCAAGAGCCAGGGCCTGTGGCCCGGCTGGGACCTGGTCCGCAACGTGTCGGTCGCCGACCTGCGGCGCTTCCGCCGGCGGGCGCTGCTCGACCGGCGGGCCGAGCGGGTGGCGACCGCCGCCCAGCTCCGCGAGCTGGGCACCACGCCCGCCGACCCGGAACGGCTGGTCGACGAGCTGTCCGGCGGCAACCAGCAGAAGGTCGTGCTGGCCCGGTGGCTGCTGCGCCGCTGCCGGGTGCTGCTGCTCGACGAGCCGACCCGGGGCGTCGACGTGGGGGCCAAGACCGAGATCTACCGGGTCGTCCGCACCCTCGCCGCCTCCGGCAAGGCGGTCGTCATGGTGTCGTCCGAGCTGGCCGAGCTCGTCGGGCTCTGCGACCGCATCGTCGTGATGGCCGACGGCCGGGTCACGGCCGAGCTCGCCGGGCCCACGGCCACCGAAGCCGACATCCTCGCCCACGCCCTGCACCCCACGGGAGCCGCCGCGCCATGACCTCTCCCGGACCGACCGGCGTCGCCGCCGCGGCGCCCGGGGACGCCCCCGCCCCGGGCGCTCCCGCCCCGGCCAGCCGCGCCTGGCGGCGCATCCGGCTGCAGGAGGCCGCGCTGCCGGTCGTCGTCGTGCTGCTGCTGGTCGCCGGCACCGTGGCCGACCGCGACGCCTTCCTGACCCGCGACAACCTGCTGACCGTCCTCACCCAGGCCAGCGTCACCGGCGTGGTGGCGATCGGCATGACCTTCGTCATCGCCAGCGGCGGCATCGACCTGTCGGTCGGCTCGATGCTGGCGGCGGCCTCGATCGCCGGCGGGCTCGTCAGCGACCAGCAGTCGTTGCCGTTCATGCTGGGCGCGATCGGGTTCGGCCTGCTCCTCGGCCTGATCAACGGCGTCGCCATCGCCTACGGGCGCATCGTGCCCTTCATCGCCACCCTGGCGATGTTCGCCGGGGCGCGGGGCCTCGCCCTGTGGATGAGCGACAAGACGCCGATCAGCCTGCTCCGCCTCGACGTGGTGCGCGACATCGGCCGGGGCGACGTGGCCGGTGTGCCCAAGGCCGCGCTGGTGTTCCTGGCCGTCACCGCCATCGGCTGGGTGCTGCTCAACCGCACCCGCTACGGCCGCCACGTCGTGGCCGTCGGGGGCAACCGCGAGGCGGCCCGCATGGCCGGCATCCGGCCCCGGGTGGTGGTGGCCAGCGTCTACGCGCTGTCGGGCCTGTGCGTGGGCATCGCGGCGATCCTGCTGAGCGGGCGGCTGGGCAGCGCCTCGCCGGTGTCCGGCAACCTGCTCGAGCTGGACGCCATCGCCGCCGTGGTCATCGGCGGCACGAGCCTGGCGGGGGGCCGGGCGACGATCGTGGGCACGTTCCTCGGCGTCGTCACCTTCGGCCTCGTGTTCAACCTGCTCAACCTGCTCGACATGCCCGCCGAGCTCCAGCAGCTCACCAAGGGCGTGATCATCCTCGGCGCCGCCGCCCTGCAGCGCCGCGACCGGTGAGACACCTGAACCAGAGGGGGAGGACATGACGAGACAACGACGGATCCGCATCGTCGGCATCCTGGCGGTGGCGGCGCTGCTGCTCGGTGCGTGCGAGAGCGGCGACGACGACGACAGCGACAGCGACGAGGCCGGCGCGGACGAGGAGGCGAGCGCCGTGCAGGAGGGCGAGACCGTCAGGATCGCCTTCAGCGCCCCGGGCGCCGACCACGGTTGGCTCGCCGCCATCACCGAGAACGCCGAGGAGGAGGCCGCGTCGTTCGACGACGTGGAGTTCGTGCTGCTCGAGGGCACCAACGACTCGGCCGCCCAGGTGTCGCAGGTCGAGCAGCTCATGGCCGACGACCCGCACGTGCTGATCATCCTGCCGCACGAGGGCGACCCCCTCACCCCCGTGGCGCTCGAGGCGATGGAGCGCGGCATCCCGGTCGTGAACGTCGACCGCGAGTTCGCCAGCGAAGGCGCCTACCGCACGTGGATCGGCGGCGACAACTACGGCATCGGCGTCTCGGCCGCCAACTTCATCGCCGAGCAGCTGAACTGCCAGGGCAACGTCGTCGAGATCCAGGGCCTGGCCGGAATCTCGGTCACCGAGGAGCGCACGGCCGGGTTCGGCGACACCATCAGCCAGCTCTGCGGCGACGGCATCCAGATCGTGGCCCAGCAGCCCGCCGACTTCCTGCCCGATCAGGGTCTCGAGGTCATGGAGACGATCCTGCAGGCCGAGTCGGACATCGACGCGGTCTACACGCACGACGACGACATGGCCATGGGCGTGGTGTCCGCCATCGAGAACGCGGGGCGCGAGGACGAGATGATCCTCACGGGCGCGGGCGGCTCGCGCGAGGCGATGGAGCGCATCGAGCAGGGCGGCCTCTACGCGGCGACGTTCCTCTACAACCCGTCGATGTCGGCGTCGGCCGTGCGGGTGGCCCGCCTCATCGCCTTGGACCAGGGCTTCGAGGAGCTGGTCGAGCCCGAGGTGCCGAGCCGCATCGAGCTGCCGGCGTCGACGGTCACCCAGGAGAACGTCGACGAGTTCATCGACCTCGGGTTCTGATGGCCCGACGGTGCGGCGGGGTCGCCCCCTGGGCGCCACCCCGCCGCACCGGCCGCGCACAGCCCGGCCGATGGCCGGCGGTCACGGCGTCATGCGCTGGCCGCGGCGCCGGAGCCGCAGCCACTGGTAGCCGTAGCCGTCGAGCGTGAGGTCGAGGGCCGGCTCGTGCAGGTCCGAGCGGACGCCGTCGAGCAGGTCGTGCACCCCCACGACGTCGTCGAGCCCGTCGAGGTCGAGGCGCACACGGCACGGCTCGGGCGAGAAGTTGTGGACGGCCACCACCGTGGCGCCGTGCCAGTCGCACCTGTGGGCGAGCACGGCGGGGACGTCGTTGTCGATGATCCGCCACTCGCCGAGGCCGAGCTCGGGCGTCTCGCGGCGCCGGCGGATCAGCCGTTCGAACCAGTTGAGCAGCGAGTCCGGGTCGCGGCGCTGGTCGGTGACGTTGACCGCCAGCGGCCCGTACTCGCCCTCGGTGAGCGGCGCGGGGAACGCCTCGGGGTCGGCGGTCGAGAAGCCGGCACCCGCCTCGTCCGACCACTGCATCGGCGTGCGCACCGCGGCGCGGCCCTCGACGGCGAGGTTCTCGCCCATGCCGATCTCCTCGCCGTAGAACAGCACCGGGGTGCCCGGCAGCGAGAACAGCAGGCTGTAGGCCATCTTCAGGCGCTCGACGTCGCCGCCGAGCATGGGCGGCAGCCGGCGGCGCAGGCCCCGGTCGAAGAGCTGCATGTCGGGGTCGGGCCCGAAGGCGTCGAACACCTCCTGCTTCTCGTCCTCTTCGAGCTGGTCGAGGGTGAGCTCGTCGTGGTTGCGCAGGAAGGTGGCCCACTGCGAGTCGAACGGCACGGGTGGAAGCTCGCGCAGCGCCTCCTCGACGACGGTGGCGTCGTGGCGGGCGAGGGCCAGGTAGATGCGCTGCATCACCGAGAAGTTGAAGACGAGGTGCAGCTCGTCGCCGTCCTCGTCGCCGAAGTAGCGCCGCTGCTCGTCGGGCGGCAGGTTCACCTCGCCGAGCAGGATGGCGTCGCCCTGGCGCCGCTGCAGGAACGAGCGCAAGTCCTTCAGGTACTGGTGGGGGTCGACGGTCGGGGCGTCCGGCACGCCCTCGAGCTCGAGCAGGAACGGCACCGCGTCGACGCGGAACCCACTCACGCCGACCTGGAGCCAGAACCCGATGATGCGGGCGATCTCCTCGCGGACCGCGGGGTTGGCGATGTTGAGGTCGGGCTGGTGGCCGTAGAAGCGGTGCAGGTAGTGCTGCTTGGCCTTGCGGTCGTACGCCCACACGCCCTTCTGCTGGCCGGGGAAGACCTCCTCCATCTGCTCGTGGTCCTGGGGATCGTCGGTCCACACGTACCAGTCGCGGTAGGGCGATGACGGGTCCGACCGGGCCGACTGGAACCAGGGGTGCTGGTCGGACGTGTGGTTGACGACCAGGTCGACGATGACCCGCATGCCCCGGTCGCGGGCGGTGCGGACCAGCTCGACGAAGTCGCCGAGCGTGCCCAGGCGGTGGTCGACGCCGTAGAAGTCGGTGATGTCGTAGCCGTCGTCGCGGTCGGGCGTGGGGTAGAACGGCATGAGCCACAGCGCCGTGACCCCGATGCCGGCCAGGTAGTCGACCCGGTCGATCAGGCCGCCGAGGTCGCCGCAGCCGTCGCCGTCGCTGTCGAGGAACGTCTCGACGTCGAGGCAGTAGAACACGCCGTTGTTCCACCACTGGTCGCTGGTCGAGCGGATGCTCATCCCGTCAGCTCCGGCAGCACCTTGGCGCCGAAGGCGTCGATGAACGCCGACTGCTCCTTGGGGACGTGGTGGACGAAGACGTCGTCGACGTCCAGGTCGAGGATCTCGCGGAGCCAGGCCGCGTGCCGCCCGAGATCGGACGACACGAGCACGGAATCGTGCATGTCCTCGGGCCGCACGTGGCGGCTCAGCGCCTCGAACTGCTCGACGCGCTCGACGTCGGCCATGAGCACCGAGTCGAAGACGTTGGCCCGCCACTGGTCGTGTGCGGCGGACAGAGCGGCGTCGTCGGTCTCGGCCCACGCCACCTTGGCCTGCACCCGCACGGGCTTGCCCTCGCCGCCGCCCTCGCGGAAGGCGGCGATCACCCGCCGCAGCTCGGCCGGCGGCAGGTGCACCGTGATCATCCCGTCGGCCCAGCCGCCGCACCACCGCGCCGTCTCCACGCTGAGCGCGGCGCCGACGATGGGTGGCGGGCTGGCCGGCAGGGTCCACAGGCGGGCACGGTCGACGCGCACGAGGCCGTCGTGGCTGACCTCCTCGCCGCGCAGCAGCGCCCGCACCACCTCGACGCACTCGAGCAGGCGGGCGTTGCGCGTGGGCTTGTCGGGCCACGGGTCGCCGGTGATGTGCTCGTTCGAGGCCTCGCCCGAGCCCATCGCCACCCACAGCCGGCCTGGGAACATCTCGCCGAGGGTGGCGATGGCCTGGGCGATGATCGCCGGGTGGTACCGCTGGCCCGGGGCGTTCACCACGCCGAACGGCACCTGGGTGACCTGCATGGCAGCCCCGAGCCACGACCACGCGAACCCCGACTCCCCCTGGCGCTCGCTCCAGGGGGAGAAGTGGTCCGACGACGACACGCCGGTGAACCCTGCGGCCTCGGCGTGCCGGGCATCCGCCAGCAGGGCGCTGGGCGGGTGCTGCTCGTGGGAGGCGTGGTAGCCGATCATGCGCCGCTCATGCGGCCAGCAGCCGGTCGAAGAAGGCGCGGTAGCGCTGGAGCGCGATCCGCAGGTCCTCGGTCGAGGGCTCCGATCCCGCCGACCACTGGCGCTCGAGGTGCTGGCGCTCGTCGGCGAAGCGGGCCATCAGCGCCTTGGTGACCTCGTCGACGAGCGCGTCGGCGTCCTCGATCGACCGGCGGGGCTCGTCGACGAACCGGATCTGGATCTCGTTCCACCGCCCGGCCCAGTCGTCGCCGCCGTCGAGCAGCCGGGCGCCCGTCGCCTGCGTCGCCTCGGTCCCGGCGTGGTGGCCGTCACCGACCCGCTCGGCGCCAACCACCATGTCGTCCTCGTCGTCGAGCACTCGCTCGTCGTCGAGCACTCGCTCGTCGGCGAGCACACGGTCGTCGGTGACCCGGTCGTCGGTGAGCGGCTGGTCGTCGATGACCTGGCCGTCGGTGACCCGGTCGTCGGTGACCCGGTCGTCGGTGAGCAGCTGCTCGTCGGTCACCTGGTCGTCTCTCCGCTGGTCGTCCATCACCGGATCCTCCTCACGGGCCGGTCGGTCTCGGCCTCGTCGGCGTACGGCTCGTCCTCGGCGTACGGCTCATCGTCGGCGTACTGCTCGTCCTCGGCGTACGGCTCGTCGTCGGCGTACGTCTCGTCCTCGGCGACCTCGGCGTGCGCCGCGCCGTGGCGGTCGTCGCCGGCGGCACCGTCCAGCAGGTCGGCGAACAGGGCGCGGTAGTGCACCAGGGCCTGGCGACGCTTCTCGGTGGCGGCGGGCGTGTCGCCCGCGCCCTGGGTCTCGCGGTGCAGCCGGTGGGCGTCCCGGTAGTTGCCGGCCACGACGGGGTGGTCGACCGAGATCAGGTCCACGCGCTCGTCGAACTCGTCGCCGACCGGGTAGCCCCGCTCGACCATCACCTCGTCCAGCAGTGACTGGGCGCCGCTCACCGCGGCACCCGGCCGGTCGACGAACTCGGCCTGCAGCTGGTCCCAGCGCCGCTGGTAGGAGGCGCGGGTCGTGGCGGCGAGGGGCCGCAGCTCGAGCTCCTCGCGGCGGCTGACCCGCTGGGACAGGATCTGCTCGGCCTCGCGGCGGTCCCCGTCCGTGCGCTCCAGCGTGCGCTCGTACTCGGGCCCGAACCGCTGCCTGAGCCGGCGGCTCTGCGCGTTGCGGCTGACCAGCCAGGCGGCGACCGCCGCGGCGACCAGCACGATCCCCGCGATGACGAGGATCCACACCGTCGTGTCGTCCATCTCGACCACCCTCTCGGAATGTCGGCTTCGGGTTTCGTTGGACCTTTCAGGAGTAGCCGTACGGGCGCAGCTTCAAACGCGGGCCGTCGGGGCAGGCGCGCGAACCGGGGTTTGGTCCCGGAGGCCGGGGGCAGCGAGGACCGCACGCGCCGTCCGTAGGAGGAACCCATGGCTTTCAACCCGCTCGACGAGCAGGGCATCGCCGTCGAGGACCAGTTCCGCAACTGGTCCGAGCTCAACGTCACGCCTTACGACAAGCACACGGTCGATCCGTACACCCGCACCCGGGTGATCCTGATGAACGGGATCGAGGTCGAGTCGATCCTGTTCTCGCACCAGTTCGCCCGGCACACGGACAACCTCGAGCTCAAGCGGGCCCTGGCCACGGGCCGGCGCGTCGATGCCCAGCAGCAGAAGGCGGTCAACGGCCTGAACCCCGGCGAGCAGACGCCGCTGGAGACCACGCTCGGCTACGAGCAGGTGGCGGTCGACCTGACGGCCTGGCTGGCGCGCCACGAGCCCGACCCGATGCTCAAGCAGGCGCTCGACTTCGCGCTGCTCGAGGACTTCGACCACCTGTACCGATACGCCAACCTCTACGACCTCATGTACGGCGGCCACGCCGAGGACATCACCCAGCACCTGACCGAGATCACGCCCGGCCGCCCGACGATCCTCGAGCACCGCCACCCCCACGACGAGGTGCGGCCCCACTTCGAGACCCACGCGGTCGACCCGCTGTCGCGGATGCACGTGATGACGATCGTGGCCGCCGAGCAGCAGACGATGAACTTCTACATGAACCACGGCACCGACTGGATCGAGCCGATCGCCCGGGGTCTCTACGCGGAGATCGCGCTGATCGAGGAGCAGCACGTCACCCACTACGAGTCGCTGCTCGACCCGCTCGACTCGTGGATCGCCAACTGGGTCTTCCACGAGTACAACGAGGTCTACCTCTACTGGTCGATGCTCCAGCAGGAGAGCGACCGCCGCATCAAGGCGATGTGGGAGCTCCACTGCAACATGGAGATCGGCCAGCTGCAGGTGGCGTGCGACTTCATGCGCCGCCTCGAGGGCCGCGAGCCCGCCGAGTTGCTGCCACCGGCGGTGCCGGACACCCCGGTGACGTTCGAGCCCAACAAGGACTACGTCCGCCAGGTGCTGGCCGAGCAGATCGACCTGCGGGCCGACGGGATCGACTACGTCGACGTGGACGACCTGCCCAGCTCGCACCGCTACTTCCAGTACCAGGCCACGGTGAACGAGGGCGGCGCCCCGTCCGAGCAGGTCGTCGAGCAGACCCGCGAGAAGCGGGGCACCGAGCACCGCGACGAGACCGAGGGCGACCACCCCGTCCGCGACCTGCGCCCCCAGCACGCGAGCTGAGCACGAACGCCCACGGCAAGGAGACACAGCGATGCCCATCCTCACCCCCACCGCCGCCACGGGCGCCCGCTCGGCGTCCCAGGAGATGACCTACGTCGACCCGGCCCGCACGATGCCGCCCGAGGAGCCCGACGCGTTCCTCGAGGGAACGTCGCTCAACGGCCCGTTCGTCGCCGACCTGCTCAGCGACATGATGGCGCACGAGCGCGCCGGCGCCCGGCTCTACCGGTCCGTGGCCGAGCGCACCAACAACCCGGTGCTGAAGCAGCGCTACACCCAGTTCGGCAAGGAGACCACCGACCACGTCGAGATCCTGGAGACGCTCGTCGCCGACCTGGGCGGCGACCCGCGGTACGTCAGCCCCGCGGCCCGCGCCACCGAGAAGGCCGGCACGGGCCTGCTGGAGTCGACGTTCCTGCTCACGGGCTCGGTCGACCTGATGACCCAGGAGCTGGTGATGCTCGACGCCGTGCTGCTGGCCGAAGCCAAGGACCAGGCCAACTGGGCCTGCCTGGCCGCCATGGTCGAGGACCTGCCGGAGGGCGATGTGCGCGAGGCGTTCCAGACGGCCGTCGACGAGGTCGAGGTGCAGGAGGACGAGCACCTCACGTGGGCGCAGGACACCCGCTGCCGGATGATCTCGCTGCAGTCGACGAGCGGGCCGGCGACGTCGCTCACCATGAAGGCCGAGCAGATCGTCGCCCGGATCCGGTCGCTGTTCGAGTGAGCCGCGGCGGTCAGCCGGCCGGGGCGCGGAGGCCGTCCTTGATCTCGATGGCCTCCCGCACCCACGCCGGCTCGTCCGGGTCCTCGACGCCCGGCTCGCCGACCACGTACCGGTCGACGAGCGTCCACGTGCCACCGTCGAGCCGTAGCAGCAGGTCCTCGAGCACCTCGCTGTAAGGCGGTCCGGCGAGCAGCACGACCTCGGTGTCGCTCAGCGCGACCTCGATCGTGCACACGTCGCCTTCGGCCCACGTGCCGTCGGCGGGGATCGCCTCGCAGGCGCCGAGGTACGCCGAGCCGTACCGGTCGGCGGCCAGATCGCGCGGGCTGGCGAAGCCCTGGCCGGCCGCCCCGGCCGGTGCGGTCGTGGTGGGAAGGGTCGCCGTGGCGGTGGACGTGTCGGCAGCCGTCGTGGTCGAGCCATCGGTGCTGGCGGTGGTCGTGGGGGCGTCGGTGGCGACATCGTCGCCGTCACCGCCGGCCACGAGGAAGAGCACCGCGGCGACCACCACGGCGACGGCCGCTGCGCCGATGGCCAACCACGTCCTGGGGGTGAGCGTCGGCATGGTGCGCGCCCCTTTCGTCCGAGGAGCGTCTCTGCACCCTCATCGCGGGCGCGGACGGCCACGTTCGGTAGGGGCGAACGTCACGATCGTAGGGGCCGCCGGTCACGGCCGCCGCGCTGGCAAGGGCCAGGGGGGCGGCATCCTGTGGACCGTCCTCACAGGCCGCAGTCGAAGGTCGATGACGCGGTCTGCAGCTCGTCCCCGATCCGAGCGGTCCCGCTGCCGGTGCCGACCTGCACGAGCACCGACCCCTCGAGCCGCAGCTCCCGCCAGGTGACGTCGTAGGACTCGCCGTCGTCGCTCGCGCCGCTGTACACGACGACGGTGCCGGCCGACAGGTCGCAGCGGATCCCGCCGCTACGCCGCACCGAGGCGCCGACCGGGAAGTCGGCGGGGGCGCCGTCGATGCTCACAGGCACCAGGTCGCAGCCGTCGCGACGGAACAGCCTGGCGACGTCCCTCGGTCCGCCTGCCTCGGTGCGGACGAACACCTCCTCGGTGCCGTCGCCGTCGAGGTCGACCTCGGCGAGCACCTCACCGTCGGGAGGGGGGTCGGTGCACGGGGCCGTGGGCGTGGCGCCGCCGGTCGTCGTCGCGGCGTCCGCGGTGGTGGGCGAT
>DASTFE010000147.1:0-8835 GCA_035708905.1 Acidimicrobiales bacterium
ACGGCGTGAAGGTCCTTGTGGTGGGCAACCCGGCCAACACCAACGCGCTGATCGCCATGAACAACGCGCCGAACACGCCCGACCGGCAGTTCACGGCGATGACCCGCCTCGACCACAACCGGGCCGTGGCCCAGCTCGCGGCCAAGGCGGGCGCGGCGGTGACCGACGTGACCCGCATGACGATCTGGGGCAACCACTCCGCCACCCAGTACCCCGACGTGTTCCACGCCGAGGTGGCGGGCAAGCCGGCGTTCGAGGTGGTCGGCAGCGACCGGTCCTGGGTCGAGGACGAGTTCATCCCGACGGTCCAGCAGCGCGGCGCGGCCGTCATCAAGGCACGGGGGCTGTCGTCCGCGGCGTCGGCCGCCAACGCGGCGATCGGGCACATGCGCTCGTGGGCGCTGGGCACGCCCGAGGGCGACTGGGTGTCGATGGCGGTGCCGTCCGATGGCAGCTACGGCGTGCCCGTGGGCCTGGTGTCGGGGTTCCCGTGCACGTGCGCCGGCGGCGACTACCAGATCGTGCAGGGCCTCGACCTCGACGACTTCAGCCGGTCGCGGATCGACGCGTCGGTGGCCGAGCTGGCCGGCGAGCGCGACACGGTGGCCGACCTGGGCCTGATCTGACGCCGCGCCCCTCCGTCACCCGGGGCGGCCGGGTCGCGGACGTGCTGTAGCCTCGCCACCTGCTGTGCCGACTGGGGCTGCCGGTCGCCCGCGACGCGCGGGCACCCGTGGCGCACTGCAGAGGAGGGCGCGACCTCACCGTGAGCCGAGCGAGGACCGAGGCGATGATGGCCCTCGAACTGGTCGCGCTGGCCAGCTTCGCCTTCAGCCGCCCGGTGCTCTCGACGTTCGGCGGCGCACCCGAGTGGTTCATCAGCCTCGAGGCGTCGCGAGCCGACATCGTCGGCTTCGCGCTCGTGGTCGCGCTCGTCCCCGCCGCCGTCCTCACGCTCGTCGGGGTCGCGAGCCGGGTGCTGGGGGATACGGCGCGGCACGTGACCCACATCGTGCTCGTCGCGGCCTGCGCCGGTCTGGGTGTGTGGCGCGCCGTCCACGACCCGACGGGTGGGCGGACGTGGGCGCTGCCCGCCCTGGCCGTCGGCGCCGCCGGGGCCGGCCTCGTCGGCGTACTGCGAGCCCGCGCCGCGACCCGGCACCTCACCGCGCGGTACCTGCGCTTCGCCAGCATCGGCGGGCTCGTCTTCCTCGTCCAGTTCCTGTGGCTCTCGCCCGTCGGGCGCACGCTCCTCACCCCGGCGGGGGCCGTCGACCCGGAGGCGACGGCGGCGGTGGCCGAGGCCCTCGGCAGCGACCCACCGCCCGTCGTGGTGGTGCTGCTCGACGAGCTTCCCACCGCCTCGCTGCTGGACGGACGAGGTCGCATCGACGAGGACCTCTACCCGAACTTCGCGGCGCTCGCCGCCGAGGCCACCTGGTACCGGAACCACACGACCATCTCGCCGTACACCGTCAGTGCCGTCCCGGCGATCCTGACCGGGCGGTACCCGTCCGGGGGTGCCTCGCTGGCCCCGCCCGACCCCGAGAACCTCTTCGCTCTGCTCGCGGACCGGTACGACCTGGTGGTCGAGGAGCCCGTGACCCGGATGTGCCCCGACCGGGTGTGCCCACGCGACGGGGCACCCTCCGCGATCAACCCCTTGGTGAGCGATGCGGCCGCCTGGTGGCGGCACGGCATGACCTGGGACATGGCGGCGCAGATCGCGGTGCCGGTGTTGCCGGGCGCCACGGGCCCCGACCGGTACGAACGAGCCGAGCGGCTCGTCGAGGGCCTCGACCTCGCCGGTGGCGACCGGCCGGTGTTCGCGTTCCTGCACCTGGTCCTGCCGCACGGGCCGTGGGAGCTCACCGACGACGGCTCGCTCTACGACCGGCCCGATTCCACGCCCGGAGCGTTCGGCCCCAACTGGACCCGGGTGGGTCACCAGGTCGGCCGGCAGCGCCACATCCTGCAGGTCCAGGCGACCGATGCCCTGCTCGGGCAGCTCGTCGACGACCTGCGCGCCGCCGGTGCCTACGACGACGCCCTGGTCGTCGTGACCGCCGACCACGGGGTGTCGTTCGTCCCCGAGCGGCCCACCCGCGACATCGCGGCGGGTAACGAGGAGCACATCCTCTGGACGCCCCTCCTCGTCAAGGCGCCGGGTCAGACGCAGGCGGAGGTCGACGACGGCAACGTGCTGTCCATCGACATCGTGCCCACCATCGCCGACCTCCTCGGCGTCGAGGTGCCGTGGGAGGTCGACGGCGTGCCGGCGCGGACGGCGTCGGTCGAGCGGCCGCCCGGCGTGAAGCCGATCGTGGGCTGGGACGACCGTCTCGCGGCGCGACCGGTCGAGGGCCGGCCCTACGCCGAGATCGACGGGACGCCGCTGTTCGAGCGCGTCCTGGCGGCCGACCCGCTGCCGGCCGCCGGCCCCGACGCCGCCTGGCGACCGACCGGGTACGGGGCGTTGGTCGGCGAGGACGTCGGCACCGTGGCGCAGCGCGCTGCTGCCGGCGGGACGGTGACGGTCGTGTGGCCCTCCGGCTTCGACGACATCGACACGCACGACCCGCTTCCGCTCGAGGTCGTCGCAGGCACCGACGTCCCGGTCGGTTCGGTGGTGGCGTTCTCGCTCAACGGCCGGGTCGCGTCCCTCGGCGAGGTGCAGGACAGCGACGAGCGGGGCGGCAAGCTGGTGCAGGCCGTGCTCGCGCCGTGGCTCTTCGAGGACGGCGCCAACGACCTCGAGGCGTTCCTCGTCACCGGCGACACCTCGGCCCCCACCGTGGCGCCGCTCGCCGTGACGTTCTGACGCCGCCCCCCGGCCGGGTCGGAGCTACTTGAGGAACTTGCTGGTGGTGTTGTCGGCCAGCACCTTGCCGCCGGTCTGGCAGGTGGGGCAGTAGTTGACCGTGTAGCTGCGGTACTCGACGGCGCGCACCGTGTCGCCGCACACCGGGCACGCCTCGCCCTCGCGGTGGTGCACGGCACCGGGGCGGTCCTTGGACGAGGACATGTCCGACCGGGTGCGCTCGTAGGCCAGCGACTCGTCGATGCAGGCGCCGACGGCGGCGTGCAGCCGGTCGACCGCCTCGTCGTCGAGCTTGGCCGTCGTGGCGAAGGGCGACAGCCGGGCCCGGTGGCAGATCTCGTTGGCCAGCCGGCGCCCGAGGCCCGCGACGATGCGCTGGTCGCGCAGCCACCCGTGCAGCCGCATCGAGTGGTCGGCCAGCAGCCGGCCCAGGGTCGCACGGTCGAGGGTGGCGGCCTCGGGGCCCAGCTCGGCGAGGGGCTCCTGCCCGTCCGGGTCGCCCTCGACCACCCACACGCCGGCCTTGCGCTCGGTGCCCGCCTCGGTCAGCAGCAGCGCCCGGCCGTCGGCGAACGTCCAGCGGGCCTGGCCGCCCCGGGGCTTGGCCGCCTGCTTGTCGTCGGGCTTGAGCCGCCCGCCCTGCATGAGGTGGACGACGAACGTCACCGGCTCGAACCGCAGCAGCAGGTGCTTGCCTCGCCGCCCGACCTCGACGAGGGGGTGGCCGGCGGCGGCCTCCGGGGGCGGCACGGCGGTCTTGAGGGCGGTGAAGGCCAGCGGCCGGAAGCGGTCGAGCGCGGTGCCGGCGAACGCCTCGGTCAGACGTTCGGCGTGGGCCTGGACCTCGGGCATCTCGGGCACGGTGGCCTCCTGGGGCGGGGCCGGCGCCCGGGCGGGCGCCGGCGGGTCGATCAGTCGTACGTGGTGGCGGGGCGGATGCCGGCGAGCGCGTCGCCGACCGACGCCAGCGCCCGCTGGTGGGTGGTGAGCAGCGACAGGTCGCCGCCCACCCGGAGCCGGCCCTCGACGAAGGCTCGCTGCGCCGCGAGGGCGCCGGAGGCGATCCGCGCCGCGGTCCGGTAGTCGGCGGTGAACCGCAGGTCGGGGGCGGCGGCGGGGCCCGGAGCGAGCGTCACCTCGCCGTCCCGCACCGCGATGTGCCACACCACCGTGCCGCCGGGACCGTCCTCGACGACCTGCTCGACGGTGAGGGTGATGCCGGCGAGCGCGGCCGGCAGCGTGCCGTCCGCGGCGATGGCCCGGCGGGCCGCGTCCATCCACTCGGGACCGAGGTAGCGCACCCGCCGCAACCTACCGCCCCGGACCGGGCGCCCCGCCGCCCACCGTGACATGCTCCCTCGGGTGAGCATCGCCCCGCCGACCGGACTGTCCGCCGCCGACGAGCGCCACCACCCGCCGGGCGGCGAGCCGTGGTGGAACGAGTCGTGGTACTTCGACTTCGCCACCACCGACGGCGCAGTGGGCGGCTACGTGCGCATCGGCCTGTACCCGAACAAGGGGGCGGCCTGGTACTGGGCCTGCCTGGTGGGCGAGGGCCGGCCGCTCGTGACCGTGGTCGACCACACGGTGGCGCCGCCCCGGCCGGGCACGCTCGAGGTGCGGGCCGAGGGCCTGTGGGCCGACCACACCGTCGAGGTGCCCTTCGACCACGTCACGCTGGGGTGCGAGGCGTTCGCGCTGGCGCTCGACGACCCGGCCGAGGCCTACGGCGATCCCCGGGGCGACCGGGTGCCCTTCGGGCTCGACCTCGAGTGGGACACCGACGGCGGCGCCTACGCCTACCCGCCCGGCACCACCCGCTACGAGGTGCCGTGCCGGGTGCACGGCCAGATCCTGGTGGGTGACGAGTCGATCGCCCTCGACGCCGTCGGCCAGCGCGACCACTCGTGGGGCGTGCGCGACTGGTGGGCGCTCGGGTGGACGTGGACGGCGGGCTGGCTCGACGACGGCACCCGCTTCCACGGGACGGTCGCCCGGCTCGGCGACGACCCGGTGCCCTACCACCCGGGCTACGTCCAGCCGCCCGGCGGCCCGCTGACCGGGGTCGAGCACACCGCCTCGCGTCCCGAGCTCGGCGCGCACGGGCTGCCGGTCGGTGACACCGTCGAGGTGGGCGACCTGCGGCTGGAGGTCACGCCGGTGGCCTTCGCCCCGGTGCTGCTGGAGGACGGAGCGGGCCGCGTGTCGCGCTTCCCGCGGGCGCTGTGCCGCTTCCGCGACCCCGACGGCGGCCGGCGTGGGGTCGGCTGGACCGAGTGGAACCAGCCCCAGCCCCCGGCCGGCTGACCGACCTGCGACCCGGGTCCGGTGCGGCCGGCCGGTTAGCCTCGTGCCGTGCATCGGCTGACACTGGGGCGAGCGCGTGCTCGTTGACCTCTCCGACTGGGTCGTCGACGTCATCGACGCCCTCGGCTACGTGGGCGTCGCGCTGCTCGTGGCGCTCGAGAACCTGTTCCCGCCCATCCCCTCCGAGATCGTGCTGCCCTTCGCGGGCGTGGTTGCCCGCCGGGGCGGGGCCACCCTGCCGGGAATGATCGCGGCGGCCACGGTCGGCTCGGTGGTCGGCGCGATCACGCTCTACGGCGTGGCGGCGGCCATCGGCCCCGATCGCCTCGCCAGGGTCGTCCTGCGGTACGGACGGTGGCTGCGGGTCAGCAACGACGACATCGCCCGGGCCGAGCGCTGGTTCGACCGGCGGGCCGTCGTCGCCGTGCTGGTGGGGCGGTGCGTGCCGCTGATCCGCTCGCTCGTCTCGATCCCTGCGGGCTTCCGGCGCATGCCCCTCGTTCCCTTCCTCGTCTACACGACGATCGGCAGCCTGGTCTGGAACACGGGCCTCGTCACGGCCGGCTACGTGCTGGGCGAGGAGGACCGCTGGCGCACGATCGAGGACGTCATGGGCTACGTCCAGTACGCCGTGGTGCTCGGCATCGTCGCGGCGGTCGGGTGGTTCGTGTGGTCGCGCGCCCTGTCGCCCTCTGCCCGCAGCCGGCGCGTGGCCGGCGCCGACCCGGCGGAGGACGGAGCGGGCGAGCGCACCGGCGTCCAGGGCTGACGGCGGCGGACGTTGCGTCGCTGTCCGAGGGTGTAGGGTCACCGCGCGTATCGCGGCGTTCGCGATGCCGTCTATCGAGGGAACGGCGGTCCCGATGACGGGTGCTTTGCATTCGCCGAGCGCGGCGGACAGAATTGGGCCTCGGCAAGCGGGTCCCCTCGGGCAGAACAGGCGGCTGCCCATCTCCAGGGGGGCGATGCCCCACGGGTCACCCGTGGGAGAAAAGGTGGGCGGAAAGCGACATGACCGCGTGGCGGGCAACTAGCGTCGTGACGCGTGTGCGTAGCGGTGCGCGCACGAGGGCGACGGACGCGTGTACAGGGTGGGCAGGGCTGGTGTTGACGCGATGACGGGTAACTCGACTCGGCGGCGCATCGTGAGTCGCCTCCGCAGCGACCTCCCGCTGGCGGCGGTCGACGTGATGCTGGTGGCCGGCTCGTTCCTGGTGCTGCTGGCGGTGCGCTTCGACGGCGAGATCCCCGAGGAGTACCAGTCGCGGCTGCTGGCCTTCCTGCCGGTGATCATCCTCGTGCACCTCGGGTCGAACCTGGCCTGGGGCCTCTACGGGCAGATCTGGAAGCACGCCAGCGTCGCCGAGGCCCGGCGCATCGTGTTCGCCGGCGCCACGGCGGGCGCCCTCATTTTCCTGGTCAACCCCGTGCGCGCCTTCCCGGTGCCGCGCTCGGTGGCGCTGCTCGGCGCCTTCCTCGCCACGATGGTGATGGGCGCGGCGCGGTTCCAGGGGCGGCTGCGGCGGCGGGCCGGTGCCTCCTCGTCCGACGACCACACGGCCACCCGGGTCGTCATCGTCGGCGCCGGCGATGCGGGTGCGTCGATCGTCCGCGAGATGCGGCGCCAGGCCGAGACGGGCGAGACCGACCGGGTGCCGGTGGCCATCATCGACGACGACCCCCGCAAGCAGGGCCGCTCGATGCTGGGCGTGCCGGTGGTCGGCGACATCGCCAACCTGCCCGAGGTGGTCGAGTACTTCCGGGGCGACGAGGTGCTCGTCGCCATCCCCAGCGCCGACCAGCAGCTCATCAACCAGATCATGGACGGGGCCGAGCTGGCGGCCGTGCCCCTCAAGGTTCTGCCGCCGGTGCGCGAGCTGCTCAACGACCGGCCGTCGGTGCGCGACGCCCGCGACATCAACATCGAGGACCTGCTCGGCCGGGCCCAGGTGGCCACCGACATCGAGCAGATCCGGTCGGTGGTCGGCGGCGCCACCGTGCTCATCACCGGCGCCGGTGGCTCGATCGGCTCCGAGATCGCCAAGCAGGTGGCCGAGCTGGGCCCCGGGCGCCTGGTGCTGCTCGACCACGACGAGACCCACCTGCACGACGTGAACGGCCGGCTCGAGGCGCCCGCCGAGCTCGACCTCACCGACATCCGCGACCGCGACCGCATGGTCAACCTGGTGCGCGACCTGCGACCCGACGTGGTGTTCCACGCGGCGGCGCACAAGCACGTCCCGCTGCTCGAGGCCCAGCCGGTCGAGGCCGTGCGCACCAACGTGCTGGGCACCTTCAACCTGGTCGCGGCGGCGGCCGAGGCCGGCGTCGACCGCCTGGTGTTCATCTCGTCCGACAAGGCCGTGCGCCCGTCCAACGTGCTCGGCTACTCCAAGTGGCTGGGCGAGCAGCTCGTCCTGCTGATGGCGCCCCGGGGCTCGCGCTGGTGCTCGGTGCGCTTCGGCAACGTGCTGGGCAGCCGCGGCAGCGTGATCCCCACGTTCGCCCGCCAGATCTCCGAGGGCGGGCCGGTCACGGTGACCGACCCCCGCATGACCCGCTTCTTCATGAGTGTGCGAGAATCCGTGCAGCTGGTACTGCAGGCCTCGACGCTGTCCGAGGGGGGCGAGATCTTCATGCTCGACATGGGCGAGGCGGTCAACATCCTCGAGCTCGCCGAGCGCATGGTCCGCCTCTCCGGCCACCAGGTGGGCACCGAGATCCCCATCCGGTTCTCGGGCCGCCGCGCCGGCGAGAAGCTGGCCGAGGACCTGCAGAACCCCGAGGAGCAGGCCCACCCCACCCCGCACCCGTCGATCGTGCGTCTCACGGCGACGCGCATCGACGCCGAGCGCCTCGAGAAGAGCACGGTCGAGCTCGAGCGCCTGGTCGCCGACGGGCTCGACCACGACGCCTCGCGTCTCATGGTCGCGCTGGCCACGTCGCCCGCCCGGGCGGTCGACGAGATCGACACCGATGGCCCCGGTCTCCCCGCCGCGGCCGAAGGGAGGGACTCATGGACCCGGCTGACTACCTGAAGATCGTCCAACGCCACTGGAAGGTGGCGGTGGCCCTCGTGGTCGTCCTCATGGTCGCCGTGTTCTTCGTGTCGCCGAAGCAGCCGGCCACGGTGTACGAGGCGGACACCACGCTGCTGCGCGACCAGTCGTCAGGTGACAGCGGCGCGTCGTCGGCCGACAACCCCGCGGTGGTCGCTCTGTGGGCCACCGCCGGTGACGTGCCCCTGCGCGTGGCCGAGAAGCTCGCCTACGAGGGATCGCCCGACGAGTTGGCCAACCGGGTGGTGGTCACCCCGAACGTCGAGCTCGGCACGGTCGAGCTGACCGCCACCGCCAACAACGCCGACGAGGCCGTCGTGCTGGTCAACGCGTTCGCGGACGAGGTGCTGCTGTTCATCACGGAGCGGGACGCCGAGCGCCAGGCGGCGGAAGACCAGGAGATCGAGGAGCGATCCACCGAGTTGAGTGCGCAGCTCCAGGCCGTCGGCCAAGATATCGCCGCCGCCGGTGGCGAGGGTGCGCCCGGCGTCGCGGACAAGGTCGCCCAGCGCGACCGTCTCACCAGCGAGCTCACGGCTCTCGCCGAGACCGAGACCACGGCGACCGAGTGGGTGCCGATGCTGAGGGCGAGCGCCGCAACCGAGCAGGAGACGTCGGCGGTGGCGTTCGCTCGGGGCCAGTGGATGC
>DASTFE010000148.1:0-14408 GCA_035708905.1 Acidimicrobiales bacterium
TTCGTCGACCCGGGCGACCCGGTGGTCGGTCGCATCGAGCGCGCCCGCGTCGCGCTGCGCGACCGGCTGCGGGTGGCCACCACGGTCGGCCTGGGGCCGCGGTTCCTGCACTCGACCGGGCAGCTCCACAAGGGGGGCCCCGCCACCGGGGTGTTCGTCCAGGTCGTGGGCGAGGCGGATGAGGACGTGCCCATCCCCGGCGCGCCCTACGGTTTCGCCGCGCTCGAGCGGGCGCAGGCCGACGGGGACCTGCTCACCCTGCGCGACCGCAAGCGCCGGGCCGGGCGGGTCACCCTCGACGAGCTGCTGGAGGTCCAGCCATGAAGATCGGGATGGTCGGGATGGGTCGCATGGGCGGCAACATGGCCGCCCGCATCCGCGAGGCCGGTCACGAGGTGGTCGGCTACGACGCCCACAGCGAGGCGTCGCAGGTCGGGTCGCTTGCCGAGTGTGTCGACCGGTGTGATGCGCCCCGGGTCGTGTGGGCGATGGTGCCGGCCGGCGATCCCACCGAGCAGGTGATCACCGAGCTCGCCGGTCTGCTCTACCCGGGCGACGTCGTCGTCGATGGGGGCAACGCCAACTGGCACGACTCGGTGCGTCGCGCTGGCGAGCTGGCCGAGCGCGGCATCGGCTTCGTCGACGCCGGCACCAGCGGCGGCGTGTGGGGACGCACCGAGGGCTACTGCCTGATGGTCGGCGGCGACGACGAGCACGTCGCCGTGGTCCAGCCGATCTTCGACGCGCTGACCCCGGCCGACGGCGGCTTCGTGCACGCCGGCCCGGTGGGCACCGGCCACTTCACCAAGATGGTCCACAACGGCATCGAGTACGGGATGATGCAGGCCTACGCCGAGGGCTACGAGCTGCTGGCTCGCTCCGACCTGGGCATCGACGTCGAGGGCGCGCTGGACGCGTGGCGCCACGGCTCGGTGGTGCGGTCGTGGCTGCTCGACCTGATGGTACGGGCGCTGCAGCAGACCCCCGATCTCGACGGCATCGCCGGCGTGGCCCAGGACTCCGGCGAGGGCCGGTGGACGGTGCAGGAGGCGGTCGAGCGGGGCGTCGCCACCCCGGTCATCAGCGCCGCCCTCTTCGCCCGGTTCGTGTCGCAACAGCCGGAGTCGATCGCCATGCGGGCCATCGCCGCTCTCCGCCACCAGTTCGGCGGCCACGCGGTGCTGCCCGAGACCGACAGGGCCGAGGGCGAGCAACCGGTCCGGCCGCCCGCCGGCGACGGCGCCGCAGCTGCCGGGACCGAGGGAGGGAGACCGAGGTGAGCGACCGACCCCGCAGCGACGCCCTGGTGCTGTTCGGCGCCACGGGTGACCTGGCCCGCAAGAAGATCTTCCCCGCGGTGTACGAGATGGAGCTGGGCGGCCACTGCGGGGTGCCCGTCATCGGCGTGTCCTCGTCCGAGTGGGACGACGACACGCTGCGCGACCGGGCGCACGAGGCGATCGTCGAGCAGACCGACGGCGACATCGACGAGACCACCTGGAAGAGCCTGGCCGCCAAGCTCAGCTACGTCAGCGGCGACTACCGCGAGCCGGCGACCTTCGAGACCCTGGCCGAGCGGCTGGCCGGCGTCGAGCGCCCGCTGTTCTACCTGGCCATCCCACCCGTCATGTTCGACGACGTGGTGCAGGGGCTGGCCCGGGTGGGGCTGACGGGCCCCGGGTCGCGCGTGGTGGTCGAGAAGCCGTTCGGCCGCGACCTCGCGTCCGCCGCCGAGCTCAACGCGGTGCTCCACCAGGTGTTCCCGGAGGAGGCGGTGTTCCGCATCGACCACTTCCTCGGCAAGGAGTCGGTCGAGGACCTGCTGATCTTCCGCTTCGCGAACTCGATGCTCGAGCCGCTGTGGAACCGCAACTACGTGTCCAGCGTGCAGGTCACGATGGCCGAGTCGTTCGGCGTCGAGGGGCGGGGCCGGTTCTACGAGTCGGTCGGCGCCCTGCGGGACGTGTTCCAGAACCACCTGCTGCAGGTCATCGCCCTGCTGGCGATGGAGCCCCCGGTCTCGAGCGACGAGAACGCGCTGAGCGACGAGAAGGTGCGGCTGTGGCGCCAGGTCCGGCCCCTCGACCCGGACCGCCTCGTCCGGGGCCAGTACCGGGGCTACAACGACGAGCCCGGGGTATCGGGCGGCAGCGACGTCGAGACGTTCGTGGCGCTCCAGCTCGAGATCGACTCGTGGCGGTGGGCGGGGGTGCCCTGGCTGGTGCGCACCGGCAAGCAGCTGCCGGTGACCGCCACCGAGGCGGTCATCACCTTCGCGGCCCCACCCCGCATGCTGTTCTCGTCGTCGGGCACCCGGCCCAAGCCCAACCGGCTGCGCTTCCGACTCGGCCACGACGACGGGGTGACGCTGCAGCTGCAGACCAAGTCGCCGGGCGACGAGCTCGTGAGCCGGCCCGTCGACCTCGAGGTCTCCTACGACACGCTCTTCCCCCACCGCCAGCCCGCCTACCAGCGGCTGCTGGAGGACGCCATGGAGGGCGACCACCGTCGCTTCGGCCGGGCCGACGGCGTCGAGGAGCAGTGGCGCATCGTCGAGCCGGTGCTCGAGCGGCCGCTGGCGGTCGACCTGTACCGCAAGGGCACCTGGGGCCCGCCCGGTGCCGACACGCTGGCCGCCGCCGCCGGCGGCTGGATCGAGCCCCTCGCCGAGGGCTGATCGGCGCCCGGCTCGCACGGCTGCCCGCCGTCGAGCACCATAGGAGGGTGCTGGCCGCCATTCCGTACACCACCTTCCCGACAATCGAGCTCGGGCCGCTGAACCTGCGCACCTTCGGGGTCATGGTCGCCCTGGGCGTCCTGCTGGGCGCCTGGATCGCCGCCGCCTACGGCGAGCGTTACGGCGTGCCCCGTGACGACACCTACCGGGTGGCGACCTGGATGGTGCTCGCCGGCGTCATCGGGTCGCGCCTGACCTGGGCCGCGACCCACACCGACCAGATCGAGAACCCGATCGACGTCATCGCCATCTGGGAGGGGGGCATCCAGTTCTCGGGCGGGTTCATCGCCGCGCTCGTCGTGGGCCTGCCCTTCTTCCGGCGCTGGTCGCGGCTGCTGCGGTGGCAGCTCCTCGACGGCTACGCGCTCGGGCTCAGCATCGGTCTCGCCCTGGGACGGGTCGGCTGCTACGCCGTGGGCGAGCACTTCGGGCGCACCACCGACTTCTTCCTCGCCAGCCGCTACGACGGGGGCGACGTGCGCGAGGCGACGCTCGGCGACCTACCGCTCGTGCCGGGCACGACGTTCCACAACACGTCGCTGTACGAGCTGCTCTACATGCTGGTGCTCTTCGGCATCCTCGGGGGGATGGTGCTGGCCGCCCACCGCAAGGGGCGCGAGGTGGCGCCCGGAACGCTCGTCGGCGTGTTCGTCCTCTACTACGGGGTGCTCCGCTTCCTCAGCGACACGCTGCGGGTCAACGACGAGCGGGTGGCCGGCATGACCGGCGCCCAGTGGATGAGCCTGGTGATGGTGCCGGCCGGCATCGTGATCCTGTGGAAGGTCCGGCCCCGGCTCGCCCGGCTGGTCGCCGCCGAGGGGGAGGCCGGCGCAGAGGCCGAGGCCGAGGCCGAGGCGGAGGCCGCCGACGGCGCGTCCGTCCCCGACGAGGTCGAGGCCCCGGACGACGAGCCCACCGCCACCGATGACGAGCCCGCCAGGACCGGCGACGAGCCCGCCACCACCGGCGACGAGCTCGCCACCGATGACGTGCCCACCGCCGGCGCCGAGACCGTTACCGGCAACGAGCCCGCCGACGACGGCGGTGATGTGGGCGACGACGTCGACGCCGCCGACGGCCAGGACCACGACGACAGGACGGCGGGTGGCGGGGCCGCTACGGTTCCGCGGTCCGATGCGTGAGGCAGCGCGAGGCTGCCCGGGGGAGGTGCCGTGGCGATGAGGCAGCAGTGGCGGTCGGTCCGGCGGCGTTGGCCGGTCGTGGTCACCGCACCCGTGCTGGTGTTGGCGGCGGCGACCGCGGCGTGCGGCGATGATGACGACGACGCCGGCGGCGGCGCGACCGAGGACGGCTCGCCCGGCGCGGCCGGGGCCACCCTCGAGATCACGTCGCTCGACTACAGCGACGTGTCCGCGCCGGCCGGCGGCACGCTCGAGATCGAGAACTCGTCGGGGGCGCCGCACACGTTCACCGCCGACGACGGCAGCTTCGACGTCAGCGACATCGGCGACGGCGACACCGTCACCGCCGACGTACCCGACGAGCCGGGCGAGTACCCGTTCCACTGCGAGATCCACCCGTCGATGACGGCCACGCTCACAGCCGAGTGACCCGCCGGCGAGCGCTACGCGGCGACGGCGCCCGTCCCCCTCGAGGTCGCACCCGGCGACCTGGTGACTCTGACGGCGGTCAGGCCGGTGCCGGGTCGGGCACCATGCGGGCGATGCGGGCGACCGAGCGGTAGGCGGCCTCGGCCGGGCCGATCTCGTCGTCGCGCAGCAGGTTGGCCATGATGCGCAGCACCCACTCCATGAGCGACTGCGAGCGCATGCCGACCCGGGTGAGCTCGCGCATCAGCACCGGCTGGCCGATGATCTTGGCGAAGTTGCGGGCCACCTTGAAGTACAGGCCGTACTCGTCGTCGAGCACCGCCGGGTACCGGGCCAGCGGTGCGGCGGTGCCGGTGACCATGGCCTCGTCGACGAGGTCGGCCGCCAGCCGGGCGGTCTCGTAGGCGTAGTCGATGCCCTCGCCGTTGAACGGGTTGATCGACCCGGCGGCGTCGCCGACCAGCACCCAGTTGGGCCCCACCTTGGGGTTGACCGAGCCGGCCATCGGCAGGCGCCCGCCGGTGGGCGGGGCCAGGATGGCGTCGGGGTCGATGCCCCACCGTTCGGGCGCGGTGGCCGCCCACTCGGTCATGAGGTGGGTGGTGTTGACGTCCTTGTAGCCCTTGAACGTCGACAGCAGCCCGATGCCGACGTTGATGGTGCCGTCGCCCAGCGGGAAGATCCATCCGTAGCCCGGCAGGGTCTGGCCCTGGCGGTCGCGCACGTCGAGGCACGACTCGATCCACGGGTCGGTCGAGGCCGGGCTGTCGAAGTAGCCGCGGATGGCGATGCCCTGGGGGTACGCCTTGTTGCGGGCGGTACCGAGGGCGCGGCCGAAGCGCGAGAGCGACCCGTCGGCCACGATCACGTAGCGGGCCCGCACCTCGCGGGTGGCGCCGCTGGCCTTGTCCTTCACCAGCGCCCCGGTGACGAGTCCGTCGCGCAGCAGGGGCCGCACCGCCTCGGTGGCGGTGAGCAGCGTGGCGCCGGCCCCGGCGGCGTGGTCGGCCACGATCTGGTCGAGGTCGCGCCGGCGCACGACGTAGCCGTAGTCGGGGAACACGGGGTGCTCGGGCCAGCGCAGCTCGAGGGTGATGCCGTGCGCCACCGCCCGCAGGCCGTCGTGGCGGTGGTGGCCGGCGGCGATGGCCGGCTCGAGGCCCATGTCGCGCAGCTGGTGCACCGCCCGGGGGGTGAGGCCGTCGCCGCACGTCTTGTCGCGGGGGAACGCCTTGCGCTCGAGCACGCAGACGTCGTGGCCGGCCTTGGCCAGCCAGAAGCCGGCGGCGGCGCCGGCCGGACCGCCGCCGATGACGAGGACGTCGTGCCGGTCAGCGGTCATGGGGCGAGCCTAGGGGCCGGGTGGGCGGGGGCCACCCGGGCGGATCAACCGCCCAGGTCGGCCTCGGTGACCCCGGCGGCCTCGGACAGCTCGCCCAGCTCGGCCTCGGCCAGCGTCATCTCGCCCCGGGCGACCGCCCACAGGTCGGCGTAGTCGGGGTTGGTCTCGGCGACGTCCTCGCCGCCCAGCTGGCGCTCGTGCAGCACGACCTCGGCGAGCTGCTGGTCGGTGAGCGTGGCGAACGGGGGCATCTGGCCGACGCCGCCGACCGGCTTCTCGTTGGCTCCGTAGGTGGCGGCCGGCCACCCCTCGGAGCCGAGGCGGACCCAGGCAGCGTGGTCGCGCCAGTCGGGCCAGGTCTCGACGATGGCGCCGTCGGTGAACCCCGGGGCCGACACGCCGTCGCCCGACCCGCCGTGGCACGAGGCGCAGTTGGCGCTGTAGACCTCGGCGCCGAGGGTGAGCGGGTCGCCCTCGCCGGCGGGCGGCTCCTCGAGGGTGCGGACGTACACGTAGCCCCACAGCGGCAGCGCGGCGAGCGCGGTCATGGCCCAGTAGGGGATGCGCTTGCGGCGCTTGGCGGCCTGGATGTAGGCGGGTTCGGGCTTTGGTGGCTCGGGCGGGGCTTCCACGGCGGCGGCGGGGGCCGGTGCCGGCGTCGGGGCCGCGGCGGCCGTGGCCGGCGCCTCGGCGGGCGTGCCGGCGTCGGCGGGGGCGCCCTCGGGCGCGTCGCCGCCCAGGCCCAGGGCGGCACGGCGCTCGCGCGAGCGCTTGAGAAGGTGCTCGGGGATCTCTGTCAACGCAGCCTCCGCGGACTCACTCCGGTCGGCCACTCTACGCACGCCGTCGCGGCCACCACCAAGCCCGCGCGGCCCCTCCGGACGCGGCCGACCTCAATGTGAACGGCCTGGAAGCCCCGTGCTAAACCTGCCGAGGTCGCCGGTCCCCGCTGGTCGGTACACTTCAATGTGAGCGATTTCACGAGGAGTCGCCGAGTCCCTTGGTCGCCTTCATCTGCACTCTCCTGGTCGGCGTCGCCGGTGTCGCCGCGGTCGTCCTCTACGGCAGGCGCCGTCCCGTCGGCGCGCCCCTCTCGTGGGGCGAGGCGATGGCGGCCGCGGTCTTCGCCATGTTCCTCTTCCTGTGGTGGTACGGCGTCATCCCCCACCAGTGGCTGACCTACGCCGAGGGCGAGCTGAGCTGGCGGCCCGACAAGCTGATCCTCGAGCCCACGGGCGTGCAGCCCATCACCGTCAGCTACAAGACGCTGGCCGACATCATCGCCGTGGTCATCTACGGCGTCGGCATCGCGCTGCACGTCGGCCTGTGGGCGCTGTGGAACGACCGGGGCAAGCGCAAGACCGCCGAGGTGCCGGCGTCGCGCTACGGCCGCCCGCTGGTGAGGAAGGGCTAGGCGATGGCCAAGACCGACGCCAACCCGCCCATGCCGGAGTTCCGCGACGACTACGTGCTCCAGCAGGTCGACGCCGCCTGGCTGTCCAAGGCGGTCAAGCCCAAGCAGTTCATCCACATCGACCAGTCCGAGTGCATCATGTGCGAGGGCTGCGTCGACATCTGCCCGTGGAAGTGCATCCACATGGTGTCGCCGTCCGCGGTCGACGAGGCGGTGGGCGTCGACCAGCCGGGCGTCGACCCGTCCGACCACGTGATCTTCACCATCGACGACGACGTGTGCACCCGGTGCGCGCTCTGCGTCGACCGGTGCCCCACGGGCGTGATCATCCTGGGCAAGGTGGGCGAGCCCGCCGCCGCCGGCGACGCCCACCAGCGCACCAACACCCACGGCTACGGCTACGGGATGCGCCTCGGATGATCGCCGCCACCATGCAGCCGACCGCCACCCCAGCCGGCCCGAGCGCGGGCCAGGGCGACTGAGGAGAGCCTCGTGGCCAAGACGATGGAACAGAAGCCCCCGCTGAAGGACCGCGCCCAAGCGGCCCTCAAGGGCCTTCCCGACCAGGTGCAGGGCTCGCAGGCCTGGAACTCGATCTTCCGACCCGGGTCGATCTTCCGCAAGGGCTACAACGACAGCCCGCGGAACCGGTCCTACGTGATCATGAACAGCGTCCTCTACCACCTGCACCCGGTGAAGGTGAAGAGGCACGCGGTGAAGGTCAGCTACACGCTGTGCCTGGGCGGGCTGAGCTTCTTCCTGTTCATCCTGCTGACGGTCACCGGCATCTTCCTGATGTTCTTCTACCGGCCCACCGCCGCCCAGGCGTGGGACGACATCTACACGCTGCAGACGTCGGTGACCTTCGGCCTGCTGGTGCGCAACATGCACAGATGGGCGGCCCACCTGATGGTGATCTCCGTCTTCCTGCACATGGCCCGCGTCTTCTACCACGGCGCCTACAAGCCGCCCCGCGAGTTCAACTGGGTCATCGGCGTGGTGCTGCTCACGCTGACGCTGCTGCTCAGCTTCACCGGCTACCTGCTGCCGTGGGACCAGTTGGCGCTGTGGGCGGTCACCGTGGGCACGAACATGATGGGCTACACGCCCGTCTTCGGTGACGACGTGCGCTTCGTGCTCCTGGGAGGCGCCGAGATCGGCACTGACACGCTGCTGCGCTGGTACGTGCTCCACGTGCTGATGCTGCCGTTCGTGATCGTGATCTTCATGGCCATCCACTTCTGGCGAGTCCGCAAGGACGGCGGCATCTCCGGGCCGCTGTGACTCCGAGGGACCTGACATGACCGAGATCCCCGAACACCTGCGCAAGCGAGCCGAGGAGGCTCGCAGGAAGGCGGCGGCCGCCAAGGGCGGCGGCGCGCCCGCGGGCGAGGGCGACGCCGGCGGTGGCGGCGCGGGCGAGGCCCCCAAGAGCGAGGCCGCCAGCCGCATCCCCGCCCACCTGCTCGAGCGCTCGAAGGCGGCCAAGTCGCGCGCCGCGGGCGGCGACGCCGGCGGCGGCGCCGGCACCGCCGTGGCCACCGCGCCGGCGCCCGCTGCCGCGGCGGCCGCCGCGCCCCCGCTGGCCACCGGCCCGGGCGGCCACACCCAGCGCCTGCTGACGGTGGTCAAGTCCGGCTCGATCCAGGACGTCAAGGCGGTCCCGCAGGACAAGGTGCACGTCTGGCCCCACCTGCTCGGCATCGAGTTCGTGGCCGCGCTGGCGATCACGGCGTTCCTGCTGATCTTCTCGGTGTTCGTCAACGCCCCGCTGCTGGCCCTGGCCAACTTCAACGAGACGCCGAACCCCTCCAAGGCGCCGTGGTACTTCCTCGGCCTGCAGGAGCTGCTGACCATGTTCCACCCCATGGTCGCCGGTGTGACGCTCCCCGGCATCGGCCTCATCGGGCTGATCCTGGCCCCCTACACCGACCGCAACCCGTCCAACAAGCCCGAAGACCGCAAGTTCTCGATCTCGCTGTTCACGATCTTCCTCATGTCGTGGGCGGTGCTCGTGCTCATCGGCTCGTTCTTCCGCGGCCCGGGGCAGAACTTCGTGTTCCCGTGGAACGACGGGCTGTTCTTCGAGCTGTGATCGGAGGGAAGACCACACCATGAGTCCCGGAACGATCATCCTCATCGCCGTTCCCGTGCTCGTCGTGCTCGCCGGCGTGCTGCTGTTCGCCTCCGCCCGACGCCGCGACACCGGTGCGGCCCAGGGCGTGCTCAGCAGCGAGACGGCCCGCCGCGACCGTGGCCCCGTCGAGCTGTCCGAGGGCGGCCGGCCGGCCAGCGGGCGCGAGGTCGAGCGGGCGGCGGCGCTGGCCCGGCGCGAGTCGGCCGCCCCGGCGGTGGCGGTCGCCGAGCCGCCGGTGCCCTGGGTGCCGCCCGACGAGGAGACGGTCGGTGTCACCCGCCGCCAGTTCTTCAACCGCTCGATCGTCGTGTCGTTCGCCCTCGGCCTGTCGGGCTTCGGCGCCGGTGTGCTGGCCTTCCTGTGGCCCAGCGGCACCGGCGGCTTCGGCGGCAAGATCAACGTCGGCAAGATCAGCGACATCGAGGCCGCCATCGACGACGGTGACGGTTTCGCCTACTACCCCGAGGGCCGGATGTGGATCACGCGGTACCCGTCGGACGCCCTCGACAAGGCGCGAGCGGTGTACTCGCCGCCCGAGCTCACCGGCATGGAGGCGGGCCTGATCGCGCTGTGGCAGAAGTGCCCGCACCTCGGCTGCCGGGTGCCCGAGTGCGCCACCTCGCAGTGGTTCGAGTGCGGCTGCCACGGTTCGCAGTACAACCGGGTGGGTGAGAAGAAGGGCGGGCCCGCCCCCCGCGGCATGGACCGCTTCGCCATGGAAGTGAGCGGCGACCAGTTCACGGTCGACACGGGCACGGTCATCGAGGGCCCGCCGATCGGCACCAACACCACCGGCCAGGAGGCCGAGGGCCCCCACTGCGTCTCGGCGGGCGGCGGTCACTGATGCACGACCTGTTCGACACGACCGTGCTGGCCGCCAGCACGGTCACCACCATCGGCGCCACCCTGGTGGTGCTGCTGCTGCTCGGCCTGCTCCTCTACGTGTGGGTCAACCTGCGCCAGGGGTCGGCCGAGGTCGGCTCCGAGATCGAGCTCGCCCCCAACCGCAAGCCCTACTTCGACGACGAGGAGCTCGAGACCCGGGTGCTCAACCGCACGCTGCGGTGGGCGCTCATCCTGCTCGTGATCACCGCCGTCGGCCTGCCGCTCTACTGGCTCAACGAGCCGGGCCGCATGTCGGGCGCCATCGACGACTTCCAGTCGACGTTCGAGAGCCGGGGCGAGACGCTGTACGTCGAGGGCTCGCAGTGCCAGAACTGCCACGGGCCCGAGGGCAGCGGCGGGCAGGCCAGCTACACGATCACCGACGCCGAGGGCGAGTTCGTGGCCACGGTGAACTGGCGGGCGCCCGCCCTCGACACCGTGCTGCTGCGCCACACCCGCGACGAGGTCGAGTACATCATCAACTACGGCCGGCCCTTCTCGCCGATGCCCGGCTGGGGCGCGGCGGTCAACAAGGGCCCGCTCAACGAGCAGCAGGTCACCAACCTCGTCGACTACCTCGAGTCGATCCAGCTGTCGCCCGAAGAGGCCCAGCGCCAGGCCGAGGTGGCGCTGGTCACCGAGATGGGCATGGTCGACCAGGGCGCCTCCGAGGACGAGATCGACGCCGCCATCGCCGAGATCGACTACGACGACCCGGCCACCGGCGAGGCGCTGTTCAACCTCGAGGCGGCCGGCGGTGCCTACGCCTGCGCCCGGTGCCACACCCGGGGCTGGTCGATCATGACCGAGGGCGAGGACGCCGTCAGCCCGGCCGACGCCGACCTCGGCGACTACGTCGGCTTCCCTGACGGCAGCGGCGCCTTCGGCCCCAACCTGACCGGCAACCTGATTCCCCGGCAGTTCGCCAACTACGACGAGCTCGTGGCCTTCATCACCACCGGCAGCATCGACGGCGAGGTCTACGGCAACAACGGCATCGGCTCGGGTCGCATGCCCGGCTTCGGCGACAACCCGAACACCGAGGAGATCGAGGGCGACGGCATGATGACGCCCGAGATGCTGGCGGCGATCGCCCGCTACGAGGCGACGCTGCCCGCCGCCGAGACGCCCAACCCGCCCTCGGCGCCGTCCGCGGCCGAGCTGAGCGCCGACGAGGAGGGCTGAGCGATGGAGCTGGTCCCCACCCTGGCGGGCATCGCCTGGGATCCCCAGATCCGCGGCATCCTGGCCGTCGCCGTCGGCGTCGTGGTGCTGATGGGCTCGGTCTACCTGCTGCTGGCCACCAACCTGGCGCACCGGCTGGGATTCCTGATCGCGCTGGCCGCCGTGTTCGGCTGGATGACGATCCACGGGCTCGTCTGGTGGCTCTACCCGCCGGGCACCGGCCCCGCCGGTCGGGGGCCCGAGTGGGTCGTCGAAGAGATCGTGTACGGCGACCTCAGCGAGTCGCGCTTCGACGAGGTGCACGACATCGACACCTCCGGGCTGCCGCCCGCGGAGGAGGTCGACGAGCTGACGCCCGAAGAGGTCGCCGAGATCAGCGACGAGCACGCCGACGAGCTGGACGGCTGGACGCTGCTGGCGGCCGCGGACGCCTCACGGGGCGAGGCGCAGACCGCCGTCGACGCCGCGCTGATCGAGGGCGCGGTGGCCGGCCTCGAGGAGGACACGAGCCGGGTCTTCACCTACACGTTCGAGACGGGCGGCAAGCCTCAGCGCGAGAGCGACTCGGTCGTCGACCGGGTGACCAACCGCATCAGCAACACGCTGCGGGTCAAGAACCCGACGCACTACGCCGTCGTGCAGCTCCAGCCCGCCGTCGACCAGGGCGAGCCGGTGCCGGGCGAGGCACCGCCCGTGCCCGAGGCCGACGAGGACGCCCAGGTGATCTCTGCCGTGCTGGTGCGCGACATCGGCCAGCGGCGGCTGCTGCCCGCGTCCATCAGCATCGGTTCGGGGATGATCTTCGGGCTGTTGTGCGTCATGCTGCACCACCGGGACCGGCACGCCGCCGCGAACCGCTCGGCGCCGCTGCCCGCCACCACCGGAGGCTGACGACATGGGCCAGTACCTTCCCGTCGTGACGATGGCGGTGCTCGCCGTGCTGTTCGCGGCGGTGAGCCTGCTGATGTCACGGCTGCTGGCCCCCCGCCGATCGACCACCGCCAAGCGCGCGCCCTACGAGTCGGGCATCGTGCCGTCGCGCGACAACCCCGAGCGCTTCCCGGTGCGGTTCTACCTGGTGGCGATGATCTTCCTGGTCTTCGACATCGAGATCATCTTCCTGTACCCGTGGAGCGTCCTCTACCGTGACCTGGGCGCCTTCGGGCTCGTCGCGGTCGTCGTGTTCGTCGTCCCGGTGGTCGTCAGCCTCGTGTACGAGATCGCCAACGGCGGCCTCGACTGGGGACCGGTCAACCGGGCCCGCCGGCAGTCGCCGATGGTGTCCGAGGCACGCACGAGCCAGACGACGATCCGCCGCGTCGGCCTCGAGGGCCGCGACGAGGGCGGCGAGACGAGAGAGGAGGTCGCGGTCTGAATGGGATGGGACATCTCCCGGGGCTTCGAGGGCCTCGACCACAACTTCCTGACCGGCAAGCTCGAGGACGTCGTCCAGTGGTCGCGCTCGAAGTCGTCGTGGCCGGTGACCTTCGGCCTCGCCTGCTGCGCCCTCGAGATGATGGCGGCCGGCGGGGCGCACTACGACCTCGCCCGCTTCGGCATGGAGGTCTTCCGGGCGTCGCCCCGCCAGTCCGACATCATGATCGTGGCCGGCCGGGTCTCGCAGAAGATGGCGCCGGTGCTGCGCCAGATCCACGACCAGATGATGGAGCCCAAGTGGGTCATCTCGATGGGCGTGTGCGCCAGCACCGGCGGCATGTTCAACAACTACGCGCTGGTGCAGGGCGTCGACCAGATCGTGCCCGTCGACGTGTACGCACCCGGGTGCCCGCCCGGCCCCGAGACGCTCATCCACGCGATCGAGACGCTGCGCGACACCATCCAGTCGGGTGAGCTGCTGCGCCGCCGCGAGACGAGCGGCGCCGGCGCCGGCCTCGTGATCGAGCAGCGCGACGGCATCGCCGAGCCGGTCGTCGCCTCGTCCACCGGGAGTCGCTGAGCCCATGGCGGAATCGAGCGACAGCGCTGGCGCGCCCGGCACCGCCGACGACGTCGAGGTCCCCGAGGCCGCTGCCGCCGACGAGGCGGCCGAGCCCGACACGCTGTTCGGGGTGCCGGCCACCCGCAGCCGCGGGCAGCAGGTGCTCCACCCCGGTCGCGACGAGCTCGTCGACCTCGTGCGCACGCTGCGCGACGACGAGGGCTTCCGGGTGTGCGTCGACCTCACCGCGGTCGACCACCTCGCCTACGGGGCGCCGCGCCACCTGCCGGCGGGCACCACGGCCGAGCGGTTCGAGGTCGTGGTCGGCCTGCTGTCGCACAGCCGCCGCGAGCGCCTGCGGCTGCGGGTGCAGGTGCCCGCCGACGACCCCACGTGCCCGTCCCTGTTCGACGTGCACCCGGGCACCGAGGCGCTCGAGCGCGAGGTGTTCGACATGTACGGCATCACCTTCACCGGCCACCCCGACCTGACCCGTATCCTCATGCCCGAAGACTGGGACGGCCACCCGCTCCGCAAGGACAACCCGGTGGGCGCCATCCCCGTCCAGTTCAAGGGCGTGCAGAACACCCGGTGACGAGGCGCACCTCCCCATGACCGCAACCGATCTCTCACGCACGTCCGAGGGCCCCCAGGAGATGGGCCCGCGCAAGGGCGCCACCGCCGGCGAGCTGCTCCGCGAGCTGGGCTCGGTGCTGCGCATGTCCGAAGCCGACGCGGCCGCGCTCGCCGACCAGCAGCCCGCCGAGGCCGAGCAGACCATGATCCTCAACATGGGCCCGCAGCACCCGTCGACGCACGGCGTGCTGCGGCTCATGCTCGAGCTCGAGGGCGAGACGGTGCTGCGCACCAAGCCGATCATCGGCTACCTGCACACCGGCATGGAGAAGACGGCCGAGACGCTCACGTACCTGCAGGGGCCGACGAACACCACGCGCATGGACTACGCGTCGCCCCTCTTCAACGAGCTGGTGTTCTCGCTCGCCACCGAGTCGCTGCTCGGCATCGAGGACGACATCCCCGAGCGCGCCCAGTGGATCCGCATGCTGCTGTGCGAGCTGAACCGCATGTCGTCGCACCTGCTGTTCCTCGCCACGAACGGCATGGACCTCGGCGCCGTGTCGATGATGATCTTCGGCTGGCGCGAGCGCGAGGAGACGCTCCGGCTGCTCGAGATGTT
>DASTFE010000149.1:0-2842 GCA_035708905.1 Acidimicrobiales bacterium
ACCGCTCGGCGGCCCGCCGTTCCCGACCCGCCTCCCGCCGCTGCCGGCCAGGAAACGCCGGTGCCGCCCCAGCCCGTGTCGGTAGCCTCGCTGGTCGTGAGCGCTCCCCCACTCACACCGGCCGTCCCGCCCGGGTTGAGCGGGGCGGAGGTCGAGGCCCGGGTGGCGGACGGGCGCGTCAACCGGGCCCCGGGCGGCACCGGCCGGTCGTTCGGCCAGATCGTCGGCGCCAACGTCTTCACCCGGTTCAACGCGCTGCTCGGCGGGCTTCTGGTCGTCATCCTGACGGTGGGGCCGCTCCAGGACGCCCTGTTCGGCATCGTGCTGGTCACCAACACGGCCATCGGCATCTACCAGGAGTGGAAGGCCAAGCGGACGCTCGACGAGCTCACCCTGCTTACCGCGCCGGTGGTCACGGTCGTGCGCGACAGCGAGCGCCACCGGATCGGGGTCGAGGACGTCGTCGAGGACGACGTCGTCGAGCTCGCACGGGGCGCGCAGGTCGTGGCCGACGGGCGCGTGCTGGCAGCCGACGACCTGGAGGTGGATGAGTCGCTGCTGTCGGGCGAGTCGGTGCCGCTGCCCAAGGGCGCGGACGACCGGGTGCTGTCGGGCAGCTTCGTGACCGCCGGGCACGGCTGGTACGCGGCCGACGGGGTGGGCCCGGCCAGCTACGCCAACCAGATCGCGGCCGAGGCGCGCCGGTTCTCGCTGGTGCGCTCCGAGCTGCGGCGGGGCACCGACCGCATCCTCGGGCTGGTCACGCTGCTGATCGTCCCCACCGCCACGCTGCTCGTGATCAGCCAGTTCAGCGCCGACCACTCGTTGCCCGAAGCCGTGCGGGGCACGGTGGCCGGCGTGGTCGCCATGGTCCCCGAGGGGCTGGTGCTGCTCACCAGCATCGCCTTCACCGCGGGCGTGCTGCGCCTCGGCCGCCGGGGCGTGCTGGTGCAGGAGCTCGCCGCGATCGAGGGGCTGGCCCGCGTCGACGTGGTGTGCACCGACAAGACCGGCACCATCACCGAACCCGACCTCGAGGTGACCGAGGTGGTGCCGCTCGACGGCACCGGCCGGGCCGACCTCGACGCCGTGCTGGGTGCGCTGGCCGCCGCCGACCCCGATCCCAACGCCAGCAGCCGGGCGCTGGCGGCCGCGTTCGACCCGCCCGGGTGGGCCCCGACGTGGCAGGCCGCGTTCTCGTCGGCCCGCCGCTGGTCGGGGGCCGGCTTCGGCGAGCGCGGCGACTGGGTCCTCGGCGCCCCGAGCGTGCTGCTCGACGCGGCGGGCGGCCCCGACGGCGAGCACGGCGCCGGCGGCGAGCACGGCGGCGACGGCGGCGAGCGCGACGGCGAGCGCAACGGCCGCGAGCGCGGTGACAGCGGCGAGCGCGGCGCCGGCGACGGCGACCGGCCGCTGGCGGGCCGGGCGACCGAGGTCGTCGACGCCCAGTCCCGCCGGGGCCGGCGGGTGCTGCTGCTGGTCCGCACCGGCGGCGAGCCCGCGGCCGGCCCCCCGCCCACGGGCACGCCGGTCGCGGTGGTGGCCATCGAGGAGCGGGTGCGGGCCAACGCCCGGTCGACCCTCGACTACTTCGGCGCCCAGGGCGTGACCGTGAAGGTGATGTCGGGCGACGACGCCCGCACGGTCGGGGCGGTGGCCGGACGGGTCGGCATCGACGGCGCCGACGACCCCGTCGACGCCCGCGAGCTGCCCACCGACGACGACGCGCTCGGCGACCTGGTCGAGAGCACCGGCGTTTTCGGTCGGGTCGGGCCCGAGCAGAAGCAGGCGATGGTGCGGGCCCTGCAGGCCCGGGGCCACACCGTGGCCATGACGGGCGACGGGGTCAACGACGTGCTGGCGCTCAAGGAGTCCGACCTCGGCGTGGCCATGGGCTCCGGCGCGCCGGTGAGCCGCTCGGTGGCGCCGGTCGTGCTGCTCGACTCCGACTTCGCCGGCCTGCCGCCCGTGCTGGCCGAGGGCCGCCGGGTGATCGCCAACGTCGAGCGGGTCGCCAACCTGTTCGTCACCAAGACCGTCTACGCCACCCTCATGGCGCTCGCGGTCGGGGTCGCGCACGTGCCCTTCCCGTTCCTGCCCCGCCACCTGACGATCGTGTCGAGCCTGACCATCGGCATCCCCGCCTTCTTCCTGGCCCTGGCGCCCAACGACCGTCGGGCCGTCCCCGGCTTCGTCGAGCGGGTGCTGCGCTTCGCCGTGCCCGCGGGCACCCTGGCCGCGATCGCCACCATGTCGGCCTACGGGCTGGCCCGCACCCAGGACGTCTCCACCACCGAGGCCCGCACCGCGGCCACCATCACGCTGTTCGTCGTGGCGCTGTGGGTGCTCGCCATCCTCTCCCGCCCGGTCAACCACTGGCGCTCGGGGCTGGTGACCGCCATGGCCGGTCTGTTCGTGGCCGTGCTGCTGGTGCCGTGGACCCGCCACTTCTTCGCGCTCGACCTGCCCCCGCGCGACGTGACGGCCGCCGCCTTCGCCTTCGGTGCGGGCGCGGCGGCGCTGCTCGAGGTCGGCTGGCGGGCCACCGGCTGGCTGCGCCCGAACGGGCGCTAGCGAGCCGGCACGGTCACATGCCGGCCGCGATCCTGGCCGGTCGACCGCCGCCCTCGCGCCCGTCCCGTCCCCCGAGGCCGGAGCCCGAGGCCGGACCGTCGTGGCGGACCGGCGGTCCCCGAGACAGATGGCCGTCGGCGGCGGACGTGTGGTCCCCGAGGCACATGGCCGTCGGCGGCGGGCTCCGGAGGCAATGGCCGTCGGCGGCGGACGTGTGGTCCCCGAGGCAATAGATCTGCGGCGGAATAGGTCCGCCACTTGGTGGGGG
>DASTFE010000150.1:0-29708 GCA_035708905.1 Acidimicrobiales bacterium
CACCGTGGGCCGCCAGGGTCCGGCGCAGCCGCGAGATCTGCGTGCGCAGCGCGGCGTCGGGGTCGGCAGGGAGGTCGTCGCCCCAGCAGGCGTCGATCAGGCGGTCGGGGCCGACGTAGCGGTTGGCGTGCACGAGGAGGATTGCGAGGATCTGCCGCTGGCGGGGGCCCCGGATCGTGACCGCCTCGCCGTCGGCCCGCACCTCGAGGGTGCCGAGTATGTCGTACCGCAGCTCTGCCAACCTGGGCCTCCGGGCCCCAGCTTGGCGGCTGGCGCCGCCGCCGACGACATCGGGTCGCGATCGGCGTGACATCGCGGGCGCCGACGATGCGTCCATGGCAGACACCACGTCCATCCGAGACATCCCGCGCCGAGCGCAGGCAGACCCCGAGGCCCTGTCCGGTCTGGGCACGCATGCGAACCACATGGCCCGCTGGCACCCCGAGCCCGGGTTGTCGGGGACATGAGCGGGATCGGTGAGGGTGTCGCAACGGCCGCGCTGGCCATGACGAGCGTCGGACTGTGGACGTTGCGGGTGGCGCTCACCGCCCGGGGACGCAAGCTGCTCGGAGCCGGCGTGGCCGCGGTCGAGGCCCTGGTCTTCGTGGTCGCCTTCACCAGCCTGGCGGCCAACCTCGACTCGCCGGCGCTCCTCGGCGGCTACGCCGCCGGTGTCGCCCTGGGCACGTTGGTGGGCCTGGCGGCGAACGAACGGCTTCCGGCGGGGGCGTCGGCAGTGGACATCATCGTCGCCGGCGACCAACCCCAACTCGTCGAGCATCTGCGGCGACTCGGCTGGCCGGCGACGACGTTCCCGGGCGAGGGGCCCTCGGGCGCGGTCACCGTGATCCGCATCGCCCTGGACCAGCGCCGGGTGTCCGACCTCACGGACACGGTGCGACGGTTCGCGCCGTCGGCGTTCTGGATGGTGCAGGATCTCGGCCCGGTCCACGGCAGCGCCCTGCCGGCCGGGTTCATCCAGATCGCATCATGATCGGCGCTGGCGGCCGCTCGAGGATGTCCCGACCGCTGTCAGGATCGCCGCACCGCCCGGTTGCGCTCGAGCGCGAACGCCAGCGGGTCGGCCAGCCGGGTCACCAGCGGCCCCAGCGTGGCCAGGATCAGGACGTAGGCGGCCGCCAGCGGGCCGATGTCGGGCTCGAGCCCGCCGGCGAGCGCGAGGCCGGCCAGGATGACCGAGAACTCGCCCCGCACGACGAGCACCGTGCCCGCCCGCAGGCGGCCGGGCAGGCCGATGCCTGCCCGGCGCGCCGCCCACGCCCCCGTGAAGACCTTGGTCAGGGCGGTCACCGCCGCGAGCGCGGCGGCCGCCGGCAGCACCGGCACCAGCGACCCGAGGTCGACCTGGAGGCCGAAGAAGACGAAGAACACAGCGGCGAACAGGTCGCGCAGGGGTGTGAGCACGACCTTGGCCGCGTCGGCCGCCGAGCCCGACAGGGCGATGCCGACCAGCAGCGCGCCGACCGCGGCGGGGGCGTGGATCTCCTCGGCGGCCCCCGCCACCAGCAGCGCCCCGCCCATGATCGTGAGCAGCAGCAGCTCGTTCGACGGGTTGAACACGGCGCGGCTCAGGTGCTCGCCCCACAGCAACGTGACCGTGAAGGCCACCGCGACCGCCACCGCGGCGATGCCGATGTCGACGAGCGTGTCGACGAGGCCGGTGGCCACCAGCAGGCCGGCGGCCACCGGCAGGTAGATGGCCATGACCAGGTCCTCGATGATGAGGACCGACAGCACCGAGGGGGTCTCGCGGTTGCCGATGCGCCCCAGCTCGGCCAGCACCTTGGACACGATGCCCGACGACGAGATGTAGGTGATGCCGCCGAGGAACACCGCCGCGGTGGTGCCCCATCCCAGCAACCAGGCGGCGAGCACGCCCGGCGTCGCGTTGGCGACCAGGTCGACGACCCCGGCGGCCCGGTTGCTGTGCAGCCCGGCGACCAGCTCGCGTCCCGAGTACTCGAGCCCCAGCATCAGCAGCAGCAGGATGATGCCGATCTGGGCCCCGGTCTCGATGAAGTCGCGCACGTGCGCGAGCTCGAGGGGGCTGCCCTCGCCCACCAACAGGCCGGCCGCGAGGTAGAGGGGGATCGGCGACAGCCGCAGCCGACCGGCGAGGCGGCCGGCCACCGCCAGCAGCAGCAGCACCGAGCCCAGCTCGACCAGGACGGTGGCCGGGTCGGCGCCCGCCGCCCCCTGTGTCACGGGCGGCTGAGCAACGCTGTAGCTGCCGCGATGCCCTCGGGCGTGCCCACGACGACGACCGTGTCGTCGGCCTCGAGCACGAAGTCCGGCCCGGGCGCAGGGAAGGCGTCGTCGCCCCGGATGACCGCGACGATCGAGACCCCGGTGCGGGTGCGCACCTCGGCGTCGCCGATGGTGCGTCCGGCGAACGGCGACGTCACCGGGATCGGTACCCAGTCGATCGCCAGGCCCTCGACCCGCTGCTGCAGGTGGCCGAGGCTCTCGAGCAGCCGGGTGCCGCCGAGCAGGTCGGCGACGACCTTGCACTCTTCGGGGGTGAAGCTCATCTCGGCCTCGACGGCGTCGGGGTCGCGCTGGCTGTACAGGACCAGCTCGCGCCGTCCCGAGCGGTGGGCCACGACCCCGATGCGCCGGCCGCTCTCGAGGTCGAGCTCGTAGCGGATGCCCAGGCCCGGGATCGGCGTCTCACGAACGGTCGTCACACGACGATGATGTCAGCCGGCGACCGTGGCGGCCCGATGGGGTGCCGCCCGGGTGGCTCAGACCGGGTCGGCGACGTCGGACGGGTCGTGCACCAGGTGCGTCGTGGGCGTCGACGCGACCTCGCCCGTGGCCATGAGCTCGCGCACCGACGGCACGGGGTCGGGGTCGCTGAACAGCATCTCGTCGCCGTAGTCGACGTCGCCGGCCGTGGCGTCGCGCACCCACCACGACGCCTCGAGGGCGATGCCGTTGGGGTCGGTGAAGTAGATCGAGCGCACGAAGCCGTGGTCGATCACGTCGGTGACCTCGCAGCCGAACTCCTTGAGGCGGGCCTGGAGCTGCTCGAGCGCGGTCTCGTCGGCCAGGTCGAGCGACAGGTGGTCGAACTGGATGGCCCGGGGGTCGGGAACGCCCGCCGGCTTGGCGAAGGTCGCCGGTCGGGCGTCCGCGTACTCGAAGAACGCCACGGTGCGCCCGGAGCCGATCTCGAAGAAGTAGTGGCGGAAGTGGGGCGTGCCGATCGTCGCCACCAGCCGGGCGCCGAGCACCCCGTGGTAGAAGCGGACGGTGGCGTCCATGTCGCCGGTGATGAGCGCCAGGTGGTTGACGCCACGCCAGCGCGGTCGCTCTGTCGACGTCTCCATCGTCCCAGCGTATGGCCCCCATCCCGGCGTGCCAACGGTCACGCTCCCCGTCCACGGGACACGTGCTTGCGCGACGCGCCATCGCGGCGGACAATCGGGCCAGCGTGACCGGCCGGCGACGCGACGTGTCGACGCGAGGGGGCAACCGATGACCGACCCGTCCTGGAACTTCATGGACCCGGCGGCGAAGGGCCGGGTGCTCGGCGTGGTCCAGCAGCAGATGGACCAGATGTTCGACCTGGTCGCCGACCCCGAGCGCTGGCAGGCGCCGACCGCCTGCGAGCGCTGGGAGGTCCGCGACGTGATCGGCCACCTGGTCGACACCACCGAGGGCTACCTGCCCAACTTCGAGCTGGCCCGCTCCGGCGGCGCCGCCCCCGAGCCCCACGGCCTGCGGGCGATGTCCGAGATGGTCGACACCGGCGCCCGGGCGCTGCGCAAGGTGCCCCGCGACGAGCTGATCGAGCGCCTGCGCGACGACGCCCGCCGCATGATGGACGTGTTCGCCGGGCTGACGGACGAGGACTGGACGGGCCTGATGGTGCCGCACCCGTACATGGGCCCGATCCCGGCGATGTTCTACCCGGTGTTCCAGCTGGTCGACTACGCGGTGCACGCATGGGACGTCCGCGAGGGCATCGGCGAGCCCCACGGCCTCGACGGCGACGCCGCCGACCTGCTCGTGCCCGTCATCTTCGTCCTCTGGCAGGCGACCGCCGACGTGTCCGGAGTCGACCAGCCGTTCACCGTCGGCGTGCGCACCTCGGGCCACAACGGTGGCGACACGCGGGTCGACGTCTCCGCCGACGGGATGCAGTACGCACCGGGCGACGTGAGCGACTGCCCGGCCGTGCTCGAGTTCGACCCCGCGACGTTCGTGCTCACGGGCTACGCCCGGATGAACGGCGGAACGGTGCGGGGTGACGGCGACCTCGCTGGCCGCTTCCGGTCGCTCTTCTTCCCCATCTAGCGCGGGACCGGCCATCAGACGGACGATCCCCACGCTGTTCCGGCAGGCCGTCGACGACTCGGCCGGGCGGCTGTGGCTGCTCGCCGGTGACGAGCGTCTGACCTTCGGCGAGGCGCAGCAGCGCATCGAGCGTGCTGCCGCCGGCTGCCGGGCCGCGGGCGTGGCGCCCGGCGATCGGGTGCTGGTGACCGCCCGCAGCACGCCCGAGGTGCTGCTGCTGTGGCTCGCGCTCATGGAGGTCGGGGCCGTGCAGGTGCCCATCGACCCCCGCTCGTCGGCCGCGGAGGTCGCCGGTCTGCTGCGCCAGGTGGATCCCCGCCTGATCGTGACCGACCGCACCGCGCTCGCGACGGTGCGCGCGGCAGCGGAGGAGGCGGGCTCGGCGGCGCCCGTCGCCGACGTGCACCACCTGTACGCGGCCGCGCCCGACGGGCGTGGCCCCGCCGACGTCTCACCCGACGACGTGGCCGTGATGATCCCCACGTCGGGCACCACCGGCCGGTCGAAGCTGGTCATGCAGACCCACCTGGCCTACGTGATGGCCGGCGAGGGGTTCCCCCACTGGATGCGGCTGACGGCCGACGACCGCCTGATGACGTCGCTGCCCCTGTTCCACATCAACGCCCCGGCCTACTCGACACTCGGCTCGGTGGCCGCCCGGGCCGGGCTGGTGCTGCTGCCGGGCTTCTCGGCCCGGTCGTTCCTCGACGACGCCCGCCGCTACGGGGCCACCGAGTTCAACGCCATCGGCGCCATGCTCGAGATCCTGATGCGCCAGCCCGAGCGACCCGACGACGCGGACAACCCCCTGCGGCTCTGCTACACCGGACCGTCGCCCGAGCGCGAGCGCCAGGAAGCGATCGAGCGCCGCTTCGGGCTCGAGATCGTCTGCGGCTACGCGCTCTCCGAGTCGCCCTACGGGCTGATCTGGCCGCACGGGATGCGCCCGTTCGGCACCCTCGGCGCCGCCCGCCAGCACCCCGAGCTCGGCCACGTCAACGACGCCCGGGTGCGCGACGCCGACGCGGACGGCGTGGGCGAGCTGGAGCTGCGCAACCCCGCGATCATGCGGGGCTACTACGAGATGCCGGACGAGACCGCCGCGGTGCTGGTGGACGGCTGGCTGCGCACCGGCGACCTCGTGCGGGACAACGGTGACGGCACCTTCACCTTCGTGGGGCGTCGCAAGGAGGTGATCCGGCGCCGGGGCGAGAACCTGTCGCCCGTCGAGGTCGAGGCCGCCGCCGAGCGTCACCCCGACGTGCAGGAGGCCGCGGTGATCGGCGTGCCGTCGGACCTGTCGGAGGAGGAGGTCAAGGCGTTCGTGGTCGCCGTCGACGGGCACCGGGTCGACGTCGCCGACCTCGACGCCCACCTCCGCGCCCAGCTCACCCGGTACAAGGTGCCCCGGTACTACGAGGTGGTGGCCGGCCTGCCCCACACCCCGACCGGCCGCCTGGCCAAGCACAGGCTGCCCGTCGAGCGGACAGCGGGCGAGGTCGACATGGAGCAGCGGAGGTCGAGCGCCGCCGAACGCGAGGGTTGACCGGGCGGCGATCAGGTTTGGCGGCCCACGCCGGTAGGGTGCGAGGAAGTGAAGCACGTCGACCTGTTCGGCCTCACCGTCGAGCCCGGCAGCGGTGCCCCCCTGGTGCTGCTGCGCGAGCACGACGAGCCCCACCGCGTGCTGCCCATCTTCGTCGGCGGGCCCGAGGCGGCGGCCATCGCCCTCGCGCTGGGCGACGAGCGACCGCCCCGCCCGCTCACCCACGACCTGATGGCCGAGATGGTCACGATGCTCGACGTCGAGGTCGAGCGGGTCGAGGTGACGGCCCTGCGCGACGGCACGTTCTTCGCCGAGCTCGCCGTGCGGGGCCCCACCGGCAGCCGCCGGGTCGACAGCCGCCCCTCCGACGCGATCGCCCTGGCCGTGCGGCTCGACGCGCCGCTGTACGCCAGCCCCGAGGTGCTCGACGAGGCGGGTGCGATCCTCACCTACTCGCCCGACGAGGCCACCATCGAGCAGGAGGTCGAGCAGTTCCGCTCGACCCTCGAGGGCCTCGACCCCGCCGACTTCGCGGACGGCCGACCGTCCCCGCCCCCCACCATGGGCGGTGGCGGCGTCGAAGGCGACGAGGGCTCCGGGCCCGGCGACGCGGCCGGCGGCGAGCCGGGCAGCGGGCCCGACGACCCGAGCGACTGACCGTCAGCGACCGGCCAGCGCGTCACCGGCGGCGCAGTCGACGCAGGTGCGCCGGCCGGCATCGGCCATCTGCGACACCGGTCGGCGGAGGAAGCACGACCGGCACACGAACTCGCCGGTGCTCGGCGGGCGCAGTCCGTCGTCGGCGCGCAGGTCGTCGTCGGGCTGGTCGCCGAGCAGGCCGTACTGCCGACGGATGATCTCCTGCAGGTCGGCCTCGCGCTCCTCGGGGCCGCCGGGCGCCGCCGCCTCGGACGCCACCGCGGCGGCGTCGTCCTCGGGCTCGCCGGACTCCTCACCGAGCTCGTCGGCCTCGTCCTCGTCCAGCCCGTCGGCGTCGAAGTCCTCGGCCTCGACCGTCAGCAGCTCCCTGGCGTCGTCGGGCCGCTGGACGTGCACGGCGTCGTCCTCGGCGGCCGGGGTCTCGACCTCGTCGACGTCGTCGCTGGGCAGGAACTCGAAGCCCTCGTCCTGACCGACCACGTCATCCACCTCCTCGCGTCACAGGTGCACGTGCGCCGGCCCGCCCTCGCTGGCTTCGATCTGCTCCTCGACGTCGTGGCCCAGGTGGCGGGCCAGGTCGGTGAGCGCCCTGGCGATGGCGAGCTCCGCACCCACCTCGGGGCGCTCGGGGTCGGCCGGGTTGCGGCGCGACCGTCCCCAGCCACCGCGGACCTCGCCGCCGATCTCGAGCACCGCCTTGGCCTCGGCCTGGTCGGGTTGCTCGTGCACCTCGACCTCGACGGTGAACACCCTGGTCTCGCTCATCTCTCGTACCTCCTCGGCACGTCGAGCCGGCCGACTCCATTCGGCGCCCCGGCAACGGTCGCGGTCAAGGCCCCGGCCCCGGGCTCTGGGCCGATCCCGCCGTGCCCCGCGCCCGCAGGCCGCCGATCACCTCGCTGGCGGCCTGGTGCTCGATGCAGAAGCGGGTTCCCGGCACCGCCACCAGCCGTTCGTCGGGGATCGTGGCCCCGCAGGCGTCGCACACGCCGTAGGTGCCGCGGCCGACGCGGGCGAGGGCCCGCTGCACGTCGGCGATCTCGGCCTCGACGTCCTCGAGCAGCGACAGGTCGCGCTCGCGCTCGAACGTCTCGGTGCCGAGGTCAGCCGGGTGCTGGTCGATCGACGCCGTCTCGCCGACGCTCTCGGTCTCGCTCTCGCGGTCGAGCCCGTCGGCCAGGATCGCGGCACGCACGCCCTCGAGCCGGTCGAGCTCGTCCCGCAGGCGGCGCCGGGCGGTCGAGGGCTCGGCGGGCGGCGCCGGCTCGTCGGCCGTGCCGATCAGCCCGTAGTGGCCGTCGTAGCGGTGGTAGACGACGTTGGCTCGGCCCGTCTCGCGGTCACGGAACAGCACGAAGGGCTCGTCGGCCACGGCCAGCCACTCGAGCGCCTCGTCGACCGCCAGCTCGGGCGCGGGGCGGGGGTCGACCGACACGTCGACGACCGCCGCCGGGCCCTCGAGGTCGGCCGGCTCGAGGCGCCGGAGGCCGTAGCCGCCTTCGGGCAGCCGGTGCAGCACGGCGTCGCGGCCGGTCGCCAGCTCGCGGAACAGGTAGAAGTCGGCGTCGAGGGCCTCGAGATCGAAGGCGGCCTCGTCGAGGGTCAGCTCTTCGAGGGCGAAGGTCTTGCGGCGCACGACCTCGCGCTCGTCACGCGGGCGGTCGAACCAGCGGGGCCGCTCGGTCCGCGGCGCCCCGTGCCGCCACTGGCCGGGCCGGACGCCGGGGGCGAGACGGCGCAGCGCCTTCTGCCGCTCGGCCCGGTGCTCGACCTGAGCGCGGAGCCGCTCTTCGAGCAGGTCGATCGCCTCGCGCACGGTGCGCGCGGCCACGTGCGCCCGCACGAGGCGCCCGTTCACGTCGAGCGTGGCCTGGGCCAGGGCGGGCCGCTCGACGGCCGGGTCCGGGGCGACGTCGAGCTTGACCCGGGCGTGGAGCACGGGCTCGTCGACCAGGTCCATGACGCGCCGCACCTTCTGCGCTGCGTAGTCTCTCGCCCCCTCAGCGTGGCGGCCCTGGGCGACGATCTCGAGCGCCGGCTCCGGCAGGCCTCCGGCCGCGGGCGGGGCCGCCGCGCCCGGGGGCCGGGCACCGGCGACCCACTGCTCGGCGATCTCGCCGTGGGCGATGCGCGCCCACCACATGGCCGGCTGCCCATCGGGGCCGAGCCAGCGGACGGCGGTCAGACCGCCGGCTCCGCCCGTCTCGACCGAGCGGACGTGGCCGGGCAGGCCGCTGCCGGCGAGCCAGCCCCGGATGCGCCGCCCCCGCAGGTCGTCGTCGCCGGCGTGGACGGCGGCGTCGGGCGCGTAGAGCAGCATCGCCGCGTCGACGTCGCCGGCGGCCACGAGGTCGGCCCAGCGCCGCACCACCGCCTCGGGATGCCTGGCGAGCGTGTGGCCGAGCCCGGGGTGGGGACGGGTGAACGGGGCCGTGCCCCGGGTGTCGGGCCGGCGGGCGCCGACCATGTCGCCGAACCGCCGCTGGCGCCGAGACACGCGCGTGCCCGCCCGGAGGCGGACGTTGGCGGCGACGGCGGCGCCGTCGCGCCTCTTGACGTCGAAGTGCACGCGGGCGCCGGGGACCCGGGCGTGGGGCTCCATGTCCTCGGCTCGCACGGGGTACCGGCGACCGCCCCGCACCACGCGCCCCTCGCCTCGGCGATCGTCATACCACTGCAGCAGGCCATCAGGCATCACGTCACCTCCACGCGTACCGTGCACCGTCCGAGCGCGCATTGCCAGGGCAGAAGGTCCCGGACGCCGATCGGCCCGCCGGCGTCCCGGGGGCAGCGGCCCGGCGGGGCGGCGCTACGCGAGCCGGTCGGCCGCCTCGACCTCGGCGGCGAACCCGTCGAGATCGGCGACGTCCGGCTCGTGGACCCAGGTCTCGACGTCGGCGAGCAGGTCCGGATAGCGCTCGGCGTCGGTGGCCGACACCAGGGCCCGGATCGGCACGTCGGCCCGGGCGAGCTCGCGGTACCGGCGCAGGATCTCGCGATGCTGCGGCCGACCGAGGTCGAGCTTGAACACGATGCCGTGCGCCCGGCCGAACTTCGTGCAACCGGCGCCCCGCAACAGCGGGCAGCGCTGGCTGGCCGGCGGCCCGGGGCACGTCAGGACCGGGTGGCCCATGCGCTCGAGTGCGTCGCGGTCGAACGCCGCGTCGGCGCCGGGGGGCGCGTCGAGGAGGACGACACCTTCGGGATGCTGATCCATGATCGACCTCCTTCCCGGTTCCCATCGTCCGCCATGGTGGTCGCGGTCACAACGGGTCCTTCGACCCTGACGGGCGGGTCCCTCGGCCGCCCTCCCGGTGCCGTCCGGTCGTGGACGTCGCGGCGCCGCAGGGGGATCATCGTGGTGATGACCGACTCCACCCCCGGTGACGCGCAGCCGTCGGCCGCAGCCAGCGGACCCGCCGCCGATCCCGAAGATGCCCCCTACCGGGCCGAGATCGTGGCCGTCACCCACGTCGTCGTGCCGCTGGACGGTTCGCCGTTCGCCGAGCGGGCGCTTCCGGTGGCTGCCTGGGTGGCGGGCGGCCTGGGGGCCGACGTCCACCTGGTCGAGGTCGTCAGCTCGGCGGACGAGGAGGACGGGGCCATCCGCTACCTCGACACGGTCGCCCGCCGCCAGCAGGTGGCGGCGTGGGACGTCGTCGAGCACAAGGACGTCGGCGCCGCGCTCGCGGACCTGGTGGGCGGGGGCCCGGGCCGGATGGCGTGCCTGGCCACCCACGGGCGCGACCGCAGCGCCACCCTGCTCGGGTCGGTGGCGGCGTCGCTGCTCGACCACATCCCCCGGCCGGTGATGCTCGTCGGCCCCGATGCCCGGGCCGTGACGGCGGTTGACGCACCCGTGGTGGTGGCGGTCGACGGCACGAGCCGCGACCACGCCCTCCTGCCCGTCGCGCTGGGCTGGGCGGCCGGCCTGGGCCGGCGCCTCGAGGTCGTCACCGTCGCGGAGCCCACGCCCGCCTACCGCGACGACCGCCCGCCCACCCGGGCCCGGGGTCCGGCCCGGCCCGAGGCGTACGTGGCCGCGCTCGCCGCCCGCGCCGAGGGGGCCGGCGTGCCCGTCTCGTCGCAGGTGGCCTACGACCCCGTGGGCGTCCGCGACGGGCTGGTCCCGTTGCTGGACCGCACCGCGGCGCTGGTGGTGCTCGGCTCACGGCGCCGCGCCGGGCTGTCGCGCGTCGTGCTCGGCAGCCACGCCCTGCGCATCGTCCACGACGCGCCCGTCCCCGCGCTGGTCGTGCCCTGGGCCGACACCGGCTGACACCGCCTGACCAGGCGACCGGCGTCACACACCGATGAAGCCGTTCAGCTCGTCGACGAACCGCGCCCACGCCGGCTCGTCGTGCAGCAGGATGTGGTTCGGGCTGTCGAGCACGACCAGGCGGCTGTCGGGGATCAGGGTCGCCAGGCGACGACCCTCGGCCAGCGGAGCCCGCCGGTCCCCACGGGCGTGGATCACGAGGGTCGGCGCCTGCACCTGGGGCGCCACGTCGGTCACGTCGAGGTGGGCGGTGGCTGCCATGATCCGGGCCGCGTTCGCCGGCGTGGCGGTGCGCCGCTGCAGCTCGTCGAACGCGGCCCACTGCTCGGGCGTGCCGTCGGGCATGAACTGCATGGTGAACACGTGGCGGAACGCCGGGTCGTCGCGCCCCCAGCCGATCTCGGCGAGATCGACCATCAGGTCGGCCTCCCGCTTCTCCTCGACCGTCTGCGCCCGGACCGTGCGACCCCGGGCGAACGCGCCGTAGAGGACGAGCCTGCTCACGCGCTCGGGGTGGCGGGCGGCGTAGGCCACCGATGCCGGCCCCCCGCCCGACACGCCCAGCAGCACGAAGCGGTCGAGGCCGCAGGCATCGACCACCGCCTCGAGATCGGCGAGCTTGGTATCGAGGGAGAGCTGATCGACGTCCCAGTCGGACAGCCCGCAGCCCCGCTCGTCGTAGCGCACGAGCTGGTGCCGGCGGGAGAGCTCCCGCAGCCAGTGCCGCCAGACCAGGCTCTCCCAGTCGTAGTCGAGGTGCGACAGCCAGTTCGCCGCCTTGACCAGCGGCGGCCCCTGGCCCGAGCAGGCGTACGCCACCTGCACGCCGTCGGCCGAGCGGCAGAACCGGATCTCCTGGCTGACCGCGACCCGATCCCCCGTGGGGACCGGCGGCGGCGAACCGGGATCCGGCTCGACGAAGACCTCGACCGGGGCGACGAAGCGGTAGCCGCGGCCGTGCGCCGTGCGGATCATGCGCTGCGCCTGACCGTCGTCACCCAACGCCTGGCGGGCGCCCTTGATGCGGCTCGTCAGCGCGGACTCGGTCACGAACGTCGTCTTCCACACGGACTCGAGCAGCTCGCGCTTCGGCACGACGCGCGTGCGGTGCTCCACCAGATGGCAGATCACGTCGAAGACCTGCGGCTCGACGGCCACCCGCTCGCCGTCCCGGCGCAGCTCGAACTGATCGAGGTCGAGCTCGTAGCCCGCGAACGCGTAGATCATCCCGTCGTGAGCTACGAGTCGTCGTGCTCGTAGTGGACGACGGTCGCGTCGTCGCCGGGAAAGTACAGGCCCTCGTGGCCGTCGTCCGACCACCGCACCAGGTACGGCGGCCCATCGTCGGCGCCGTGCACCTCGAGCACCACGGCGTCCCGGTCCGGCTCGCCCACGTGGTGGCCCCTGACGACGATCTTGTCACCGACCTTGGCCTTCACGATCGCCCTCCTCGCGTCTCGCCCACCACCATCGAACCACCGACCGGCGCCTCCCGCCCAGAGGCGAACGTCATCGCCCCCGCGCGTGCCGTCGCGGTTGACGGGCGGCGACGCGGGGTAGCGGCGTCCCGACGGAATCGGAAGGAGCACTCATGGCCGATCGCATGGACGAGCACCAGGGCGGTCACCGACGCCCCCGCTTCGCCCGGCGCCTGGCCGCGGTCCCGGTGGTCCTGGCGCTCGCCGTGGCGGGGTGCGGCGACGACGACGGCGACCCGGACGACGCGGACAGCGACGACGTCGTCAGCGAGGCCGAAGAGCTCGCCGAAGACGTCGGGGCCTACGCGGTGGCCCAGTCGCTACGTGCCTCGCTGGCCGCCCAGGACGTCGACGACGCCGACCGCCGCGACGTCGAGGTGCTCGAGGACGCGGTGGACGACCTGCCGGGCGACCCCGAGGTCGACGGCATCGAGGACACGACCGGCGACGGCCGCGACGACGACGGCCGCGTGGCCGTGCGCGTCGGCGACGAGGAGGCCTGCCTCACGGTCGCCGAGGACGGCGACCTGGGCGTGACCGAATCGGCCTGCTGACGGCGCCGACCTGCAGCACGCCGGGTCGGTCCGGCGGCGAGCTGGGGTGCCGCCGGGCCGGCCCGGTGCGGGCTCACGGGGGTGCCGGCCCGGCGATCGCGGCGGCGGCCGCCTCGGCGACGACCCCGACGACCAGCCGGCTGGCCGGCTCGACGGCGGCGGCGACCGGGTCGCTCAGTTGCGTGCCGTGCCCGAAGTCGGCACCCTCGACGCCGACGAGCACCAGCCGCCGGGGGAGCCGGCCCAGCGCCCGGGCCAGCGCCACGGCGTGCTGCACGCCGAGGGCGTGGCTGCTCGCGGTGGCGCTGGCGTGCACGTCGCAGGCGTCGAGGCGGTGGAGGGTGCCGGGCGGGGCACCGGTCCGGACCGCGTCGACCACCACCGCCAGGTCGGCCCCGTCCCAGGCGTCCACGAGGCGCGCCGCCTCACCGTCGAGGTCGACCACGGCGACCGGCGCACCCGGAACGCCCGGCCCCAGCCGGCCGCGCAGCGCGGCCGCCACGGCCGGCCCGGCGCCGTCGTCACCCCGCCAGGAGTTGCCCACGCCCACCACCACGATGCGCCCGCGCCCGGTCACGACCGGGCCACGCGCACGTCCAGGAAGTGCGTGGCACACGAGATGCACGGGTCGTGGTTGCGGATGGCCCGCTCCGCCCCGTGCGCCAGCACCTCGTCGGAGCCGTCGATGTGATCGGTCACGAAGCCGACGACGTCCTGCTCGATCGCCCGCTGGTTCTGGGACGTGGGCGGCACGATGCGGGCGTCGACGATGGTGCCCTCGCCGTCGAGCTCGTAGCGGTGCCAGAGCACGCCCCGGGGGGCCTCGGTCCAGCCGGTGCCGGCCGCGGCCCGGGGCTCGACGGGCACGGCCGGTGCGTCGGGCTCGGCGTAGCGCTCGATGATGGCGAGAGCCTCCTCGCAGGCGTGCAGCGTCTCGACCGCCCGCACGACGATGGTGCGGAACGGGTTGCGGGTGGACGGGTCGAGGCCGGCCTCGGCGGCCGCCGCCCGGGCGCCGGGGGCCAGTTCGCCCGCGTTGAGCGCGAACCGGGCCAGCGCGCCGGTGAGGTGCGGGCCGCGGCCACGCAGCGTGCCGTGCAGGGCGGTCGAGCGCTCGACGTGCTCCTCGACCAGGGTGTCGGTGAACTCGTCGGGGCCGATGTCGAGCCCGCCGGTCGACACCAGGCGCCCCCGCGTGATCGGGTACTCGCCCGGCTGGCGCAGGGACGCCAGCTCCCAGCCGCCCTCCAGGTCGGGCACGTCGAAACCGGCCACCCACCGGACCACCTCCAACGCCAGGTCGCGGGCCCGCTCGAGGCGGGGCGCGAACTCCTGCAGCTCGCGCCGGGTCGGCACCCGGTAGAAGCCGCCCACCCGCACGTTGATCGGGTGGATCGCCCGGCCGCCGATCAGCTCGAGCAGGTCGTTGCCCGCCTTCTTCAGGTCGAGCCCGCGCTGCACCTCGGCGCGGTGGTCGGCCGCCATGGCGATGGCGCTGTCGTAGCCGAGGAAGTCGGGCGCGTGGAGGAGGTGCACGTGCAGGGTGTGGCTCTCGATCCACTCGCCGCAGTAGAGCAGGCGGCGGAGGTCGGCGAGCGGGCCCTCGACGGTCACGCCGCAGGCGGCCTCGATCGCCGCACAGGCGCTCATCTGGTAGGCGACCGGGCAGATGCCGCAGATGCGGGCCGTGATGTCGGGCGGCTCGGTGTAGCGGCGGCCACGGAGGAACGCCTCGAAGAACCGGGGTGGCTCGTAGATCTGCAGCTGCGCGTCCCGCAGCCGGCCGTCGGCGATGTCGAGGTGCAGGGCCGCCTCGCCCTCGACCCGGGTCAGCGCCTCGACCCGCACGCTGCGCCCGCCGGTGCCCTTGTGGGTCATCGGTCGTCCTCCTCGTCGGCGCGGGTGTCACCGCCCGCAGCCAGGCGGGCGCTCTCGTCCCGGAACGCCGGCGCTCCGGTGTTGAACGTGCGCAGCAGGCGAACGGTGTCGGCATCGGCCACGCCCTTGTCGCGCAGCACGCCGGTGAGCGACGGAGGGTTGGGGTCCTCGGCGGGCCCGAAGCAGCCGTAGCAGCCCCGCTGGTAGGTGGGGCAGAGGGCGCCGCAGCCGGCGTGGGTGATGGGGCCGAGGCAGGGCGCCTCACCGGTCACGAGGACGCACACGTTGCCCCGCAGCTTGCACTCGACGCACACGCTCTGCCCCGACACGTTCGGGCGGCGGCCGTGCAGCGTGGCGGTGATGACCTCGACGAGCTGGCCCTTGTCGATCGGGCAACCCCGCAGCTCGAAGTCGACCGGGACGTGGGCGGCGATGGGGGTCGACGTGGCCAGCGTCGAGATGTACGCGGGCGTGGCGTAGACGACGCCCAGGTAGCGCTCGACGTCGGCCAGGTTGCGCAGGGCCTGCACGCCGCCCGCCGTGGCGCAGGCGCCGATGGTCACGAGCCGCTTCGAGTCGGCCCGCACCCGGCGGATGCGCTCGGCGTCCGCGGCGGTCGTGATCGATCCCTCGACGAGGGACAGGTCGTAGGGTCCCGGCGCGGTGGCGCTCGAGGCCTCGAGGAAGTACGAGACCTCGACCTCGCCGGCGAGGCCGAGCAGCTCGTCCTCGCAGTCGAGCAGCGTGAGCTGGCAGCCGTCGCAGGAGGCGAACTTCCAGACGGCGAGGCGGGGGCGGGGTGCGGTGCTGCTCATCGCCGCCGCACCTCGAGCAGCGGCGCCGCGACCGCCCAGCTGGCCACCGGGCCGTCCCGGCACACGAACAGGGGGCCGAGCTGGCAGTGCCCGCAGTGGCCGACGGCGCACTGCATGTTGCGCTCGAGCGACACGTGGATGCGGTCGGCGCTCACGCCCGCGGCCAGCAGGTGACGAGCGACCACCCGCATCATCACCTCGGGCCCGCAGGCGAGCGCGACGGCGCGCCCGGGGTCGAACGGCATCCGGGGGAGCAGCCCGGTCACCACGCCTACGTCGCCCCGCCAACCGGCCGGCGCGGCGTCGACGGTGATCTCGACCTGCAGGTCGAAGCGACCCCGCCAGCCGGCCAGCTCGGGGGCGAAGAGCAGGTCGTCGGGGGTGCGGGTGCCGGCCACCAGCGCCACCCGCTCGAAGCGGTCGCGCTCGGCGACCAGCCGCTGCACGACCGGGCGCAGCGGCGCCAGGCCGATGCCGCCGGCGACCACGACCACGTCGCGGCCCGCCGCGGCGTCGAGCGGCCAGCCCGTCCCGTACGGGCCGCGCACGCCCACGGGGTCGCCCGGGGCCAGGTCGCACAGGGCCCGTGTGACCGGCCCGGCGGCGCGGATCGTGTGGCGGAGCACGCCGTCGTCGGCCGGGCATCCGCTGACCGAGATCGGGGCCTCGCCGGCGCCGAACGCGTACAGCATCGTGAACTGCCCGGGCGCGGGCTCGTCGATGCCCGGGCCGTCGGCGGCGAGGTCGAGGGTGACCACGTCGGCCGCCTCGTCGCGCCGGTGGACGACCCGGTAGGCGAGAGGTGTCATCGGCGCCAGCCCCGGCGCGACCGGCGCCTCAGCCGGCACGGCTGGTCCCGTACAGGTCGAGGAGCCGGATGCGCAGCGCCTCGATGCGCTCGATCATCACCCGGGTGAAGCAGCGCATGATCCGGTAGCCGAAGGCCGGGTCGACCTCGCACTTGTCGCGCAGGCAGCGACCGTCGACCGCCACGACGCGCGCCGGTTCGACGGCCCGCACGTCGGCGGTCCACCGGTTCGGCGGGAACAGCCACGACCACCCCACCACGTCGCCGGCGACCGCGCTGTCGACCACGAGCGGCCCGCCGGGCGCGTGCAGCTCGATCGCCAGGCGGCCGTGGCGCACCAGGTAGAAGCCGTCGGCCGGCTCGTCCTCGCGGGCCAGCAGCGACCCGGCGTCGAAACGCACGTTGCGCGCGCAGCCGGCCAGGAGGTCGAGGTCGTCCGGCTCGAGGGCGGCGAAGACCGCCTGGCCGGCGAGCAGGTCCCTCATCGTCGACGTCCTCATCGATCCTCCTCGGGCGTACCGGCGATCGCGGCGACCTCCTCGGTCAGGTCGATCGCCGCCGGGCACCAGGTGATGCACCGGCCGCACCCCACGCAGCCTGACACGTCGAACTGGTCCCACCAGGTCGAGAGCTTGTGCGTGAGCCACTGGCGGTAGCGCGAGCGGGTGTCGTCGCGTACCGCCCCGGCCCCGTGCAGGTAGGAGTGGTCGAGGGTGAAGCAGGAGTCCCACCGCTGCGCCCGCTCGGCCCGGAGGCCGTCGATCGAGGTCGAGTCCTCGACCGTGCTGCAGAAGCAGGTGGGGCACACCAGGGTGCAGTTGGTGCACGACAGGCAGCGGCTGGCCACGTCGTCCCAGCGGGGGTGCTCGAGGTTGGCGGCCAGCACGTCGCGGGCGGCCACGGGGTCCATGCGCCGGGTCATCCGTTCGGCGCTGGCGTCGACCACCGCGCGGGCCGCGGCGACGTCGCCGTCGGTTGCCGGGCGGTGGGGGAGCGCGGCCAGCACGTCGCGGCCGGCCTCCGACGCCGCCTCGACCAGCAGGCGGTGGGGTGGGTCGAGGATCTCGGTGAGCGCCAGGTCGTGGCCGCGCTCGACCGCGGGCCCCGTGCCCATGGAGGTGCAGAAGCAGGTGGGCGCGGGCGCGCCACAGTTGACGGCGACGACGAAGGCCGCCTCGCGGAGCGCCACGTAGGTGGGGTCGGCGGCGGCACCCGTGCGGAACACCCGGTCCTGCACGTCGACGGCCGCCAGTTCGCAGGCGCGGACGCCGAGGAAGGCGTACCGGGTGGGTGGCGGGTCCTGCTCCTCGAACACGAGGCGGCCGTCGCGGCGGGTGGCGGACCACAGGCGGCGGCGGGGTGGGGAGAGGAAGCGGCGGGGCGAGTGCGGCCCCACCGCGTAGCCGAACAGGGCGTCGTCGCCGCGGGGCACGAGGTGGTAGGTGCCGGCCTCCTGAGCGTCGCCCCACCCCACGGGCAGGTCGGCCCGCCCGCCGACCTCGTCGAGGACGACGGCGCCGTCCCGCACCGTGGGGCCGATGACCGTGTAGCCCCGGGCCGCCAGGGCGGCCACCAGGTCGTCGAGCGCCTCCGGCGCCACCAGGGCGCGCTCGCCGGGGTCGTCGCGTACGTCCATGCCCTGACCTTCCGGCATCGGGATGGCCGCGTCCAGGGGCTTTCGACCGCTGCCGCCGTCGGCGATCGTTGAGAGCACCTGCCGACACGAGCGGAGACGACGATGGACGACCACCACGCGAGCCACCCCCTGTTCGCCCGCTTCTACGGGTGGGCGGCCCCGCGGATGGAGGCGGGCGGCTTCGGCGAGCACCGCGCCGCCCTGCTCGACGGTCTGGCCGGCGAGGTGATCGAGGTCGGCGCAGGCACGGGGCTGAACTTCCCCCGCTACCCGCGGGCGGTGTCGCGGGTCCTCGCCGTCGAGCCGGAGCCCCACCTGCGGGCCGCGGCCGCGACCGAGTCCCGGCGCGCCCCCGTGCCGGTCGAGGTGGTCGACGGATGGGCGGACGAGCTGCCGGTGGGCGACGCGACCTTCGACGCGGCGGTGACGTCGCTGGTGCTGTGCTCGGTACCCGACCAGGCGCGGGCGCTGGCCGAGGTGCGCCGGGTGCTCCGACCGGGCGGTGAGCTGCGGTTCCTCGAACACGTCCTCGCCGACAGCACGGCGCTGGCGCGCACCCAGCGGGTGCTCGACGCCACGCTCTGGCCACGCCTCGGGGCCGGTTGCCATCTCGGCCGCGACACGGTGGCGGCCATCGAGGGCGCCGGGTTCACCGTCGCCCGGCTCGACCGCTTCCGGTTCCCGGACGGCCGCGTCCCCCTGCCGCCGTCTCCGCACGTGCTCGGTGTCGCCATCGCACCGCGCCGTTCCTGACGGGCCTCGTCGCCCGACGGATGTGGTAGGACGAATCCCGGACCTCGAGCTCCGAAGGGGGCAGCGATGTGTGACGACCACGGCCACGTGCACGTCCCGCCGGTCGAGGCGGTGCCGGCCGATGCCGAGTTCACGGGCGAGGTGCTGCGGCTCGAGCCGGTCGACGAGGTGACGATCCTCACGGTGTGCGACAACACCGTCGACATGCTGCTGCTCGACGAGGGCCCGGCCAAGCGCGTCGGGCTGGCCAGCGTCCTCGGCGGCGGCGACATCCCGATGGTCGGCGCCCCGTCGCTGGTCGACGGCAAGGTCGTCGACGCCCCGCTGGCCGAGCACGGGTTCTCCGCGCTGGTCGAGGTGCGCAAGGGCGACACCGTGCACCGGCTGCTGTTCGACACCGGCCTCACGCCCGGCGGCTGCGTCGAGAACCTGCGGCGGCTCGGGCGCGACCCCGGCGACATCGAGGTGATCGTGTGCAGCCACGGCCACTTCGACCACACCACCGGGCTGTCGGGCCTGATCGACCGCCTGGGCCGCACCAACATGCCGGTGCTGATCCACCCCGAGTTCTGGTCGCAGCGCCGCATCGCGATCCCGGGCGCCGAACCCTTCGAGCTGCCCACCACCAGCCAGCGCGCGCTCGTCGACGCCGGGTTCGACATCGTCGAGAACCGCCGGCCGTCGTTCCTGTTCGACCGGTCGGTGCTCATCACCGGCGAGGTCGACCGCACCACGCCGTTCGAGACGGGCTTCGCCATCCACGAGGCCCGCCGCGACGGCGACTGGCAGCCCGACCCGCTGATCCTCGACGACCAGGCGCTGGTCGTCGACGTGGCCGGCCGCGGGCTGGTGGTGATGACCGGCTGCGGCCACGCCGGGATCGTCAACACCTGCCGCTACGCCCAGCGGCTGACCGGGGTCGACCGGCTGCACGCGGTGATGGGCGGGTTCCACCTCAACGGGCCCCTGTTCGAGCCGATCATCGGCGACACGGTCGACGCCTTCGACCGGCTGGCTCCCGACGTGCTGGTGCCGGCCCACTGCACCGGCTGGAAGGCCACCCACGCGTTCGCCCGCCGCTTCCCCGACGCGTTCGTGCAGAGCAGCGTCGGCACCTCGTTCCACCTGTCCGCCGAGCCCGCGGCCTGATCGCCCCTCCATACTCTCGGCATGCGCTTCTCGATCTGGCCCTCCGCCAACCAGCCGTGGAGCGAAGTGCTGGCCACGGCCTGCCACGCGGAGGCGACGGGGTGGGACGGCGTGTGGGTCGCCGACCACTTCATGGCCGCTGGCGGCGCTGCCCCGGCCGAGACCCCGACGCTCGAGGCCGGCTCGCTGGTCGCCGCGCTGGGGGCGGTCGTGCCGCGGGTGCAGATCGGCACGCTCGTCTACGGCACGACCTACCGCCATCCGGCCGTCCTCGCCAACATGGCGGCCACTGCCGACCACGTCTCGGGCGGTCGCTTCCGCCTGGGGATCGGCGCCGGATGGCAGGTCAACGAGCACGAGGCCTACGGCATCGACCTGCCGCCCGTGCGCGCCCGGGTCGACCGGTTCGAGGAGGCGATCCAGGTCGTCCGCAGCCTGCTGCACGACGAGCGCACGACGTTCAGCGGGCGGTGGTTCCGCCTGGTCGACGCGCTGTGCGAGCCCAAGCCGGTCGGCGACGTGCCGATCCTGGTCGGCACGAGCGGCGACCGGATGCTCGGCATCACCGCCCGCTGGGCCGACGCCTGGAACACCTGGGGCCATCCCGACCACATCGCCGAGCGGTCGGCTGCGCTGTCCCGGGCGTGCGAGGCCGCCGGGCGCGACCCCGACGACATCGCCCGCACCGCGCAGGCACTGGTGTTCATGGCGGGCGACGGCGCCGACGCCGCCACGGTCGAGCGCCGGGTCGAGCGCGCGCCCATGCCCGCCGTGGGTGGCACCGTCGAGCAACTGCGCGACGTCGTCGCCGCCTACGCCGAGGCCGGCGTCGACGAGCTGATCGTGCCCGACCGCACCCTGGGCGCGGGTGCCGCCAAGCTCGAGGCGATGGACCGCTACATCGAGCAGGTCGCCGCCGCGTTCCGGTGATCCGCCGGCCGGGTCAGCCGCCGTGCCCTGCGGCCCGCTGCACCCGCCGCCACACCTCGCGGTAGGCGTCGAGGCCGTCGGCGGCCAGCCAGCCGTCCGGCCCCTGGGCGATGGCGACCCGCTCGGGCACCGTGCCCCACACCGGCGCCTCCTCGTCCTGCCAGTTGGCCAGCGCCTCGTGGTAGTCGCGGGTGAAGGTGCGGGCCGAGCAGATCACCAGCCCGGCCGGCACCCCCGCGGGCACGATGTCGAGCACGGCGGTGGCCGTGGGGGTCTCGACCCCGCCGACCCGGGTGGGCACCACCACCGCGCTCGCCCGGGCCAGGGCCTTGGCCAGCAGCTGCTCGTGGGCCGGCGGCGTGTCGACGATGGCGACCGCGTCGGGCGCCAGCCGGTCGAGCGCCCGGATGAGCAGCCGCTCGGTCGGCGCCTCGACCACGGCGAGGCGCCGGAGCGGGGGGTCGCTGGCCTCTTCGACCCACTCGGCCGCGCTGGCCTGGGGGTCGGCGTCGACCAGCGTGACCGGCCGGCCGCCGTCGGCCGCGAGGGCCGCCAGGTAGACGGACGTGGTGGTCTTCCCCACGCCACCCTTGATTGCAGCGGAGACGACGATCACGGGCGTGGCGACAAGACTACGCGCCGGCCACCGTCTCAGCCGGGGCAGGTGTCCCGGTACTCCTCGATGGTGGCGCTGGCGCCGGCCCCGCCTCGTGGCCGCCGTCGAGCGGCTGCTGCGCCACGACCGGGGCCCGGGCGCCGACCCGCCGTTCGCCACCGCCGATCAGCTGGCCGACGCCCTCGTCCGGCTCAGCGAGTCGTTCCTGTACGCCGACGTCGTCGCCGACCGCGCCCCGGACGTCGAGACGGCCAACCGGCTGGCCGCGGCGCTGATCGAGTCGTGGTTGGCGGCCACGCCGGCGGCCGCCGGCCCGGCACCGGCCTGACCGGGGCCGCCCGCCGGTTGCTATCTTGCTTAACGATCGATCAGTACGCGGCAGCGGGGGGGCCGGCAATGGTGCGCATGCGTCTCGAACCGGAGGACGACCTCCTCCACCCGCTCGAAGAGGCGTCGAACTTCAACGAGAGCCGCTACTACAACTTCTTCGACCCCGGCTGCGGCCTCGGCGGCTGGGTCCGGATGGGCAACCGGCCCAACGAGGGCTACGCCGAGATGACCGTGTGCCTGTACCTGCCCGACGGCCGCGTCGGCTTCATGTTCAAGCGGCCGCGGATCGAGGGTCACACGGCGCACGACGCCGGCGGCCTCCGCTTCGAGGTCGTCGAGCCCTACCGGGCGCACCGGGTCACCTACGACGGCCGGGTGTGCGTGCTCGCCCGGCCGCGCGACATGGCCGAGCCCCGGGCGGCCTTCCGCGACAACCCGCACGAGCCCTGCACGATCGCCCTGGAGCTCACGGCGGTGGCCCGCCCCTGGGGCGGCGAGCCGGAGTGGGAGGAGGGGGACGACCGGCCCGAGGTCGATCCGGAGCGGTCGTTCGCCCGGGGCCACACCGAACAGCACATGGCCGTCACCGGCACGGTGGCGGTCGGCGACGAGCGCTTCGAGCTGTCGGGCGCCCTGGGGCTGCGCGATCACTCGTGGGGGCCCCGCTACTGGCAGGCCATCTGGTGGTACCGGTGGCTTACGGTCAACCTCGGGCCCGACCTGGGCTTCGCCCTCACGATCGCCGGCAGCGAGGACGCCCCCGACGCCCGGCGCGTCCACGGGTTCCTCTACGACCGGGCCCGCCACGGCGACGACCGCTGGGTGCCGGTGCGGGACGCGACGCTCACGTCGGACTACGACGCCGACTGGTTCCCCCGCGCCAACCGCGTGACCGTGACCACCGACGACGCCGCGTACGACGTGCGCGGCGAGGTCTGGTCCACCATCCCGCTGCGCAACCGCCGCGACGGCCTGGTCACCCGCATCACCGAGGGGATGACCACCTGGACGTGCGGCGACCTCACGGGGGCCGGGCTGTCGGAGTACCTGGACCAGATCGTCGATGGCGTCCCCGTCGGAACCCGGCACGGTATCTGACGGGCTGGTCCGGCTGCTCGGGCCGGTGCTCGGGGGCCCGGTCCGGGTCGAGGGGCTGCAGCGGTTGTCGGGTGGCGCCTCTCGCGAGACGTGGGCCTTCCGGGCGGGCGGCCGGGACCTCATCCTGCGGCGCGACCCGCCGGGGCGGCCGGGGCCGCCCGGCGCCATGGCGCGGGAGGCGGCGGCCATGCGGGCCTGCGGCCGCGCCGGGCTGCCCGTGCCCGAGGTGCTCGTCGACGACGACGGCAGTGCGCTCGGCACGGCGGGCCTGGTGATGACGCGGGTGCCGGGCGAGACCCTGGCACGGCGGATCCTGCGAGACGACGAGTTCGCCGCGGCCCGGGACGTGCTGGCCGGGCAGCTCGGCGCCTTCCTCGCCGGCCTGCACGCCATCGATCCGGCCGAGGTTCCGGGCCTCGTCGACGCCGACCCGCTCGCCGACTACCGGGAGGCCTACGTGGCCACCGGGGACCTGAGCCCCACCATCGAGGCGGCGCAGCGCTGGCTCGCGGCGCACCGCCCGCCGTCCACGGGCACGGCGATCGTGCACGGCGACCTGCGGATGGGCAACGTGATCGTGGGCGAGGACGGGCTGCGGGCCGCCATCGACTGGGAGCTGGTCCACCTCGGCGACCCCCTCGAGGACCTGGCCTGGCTGTGCGTGAAGGCGTGGCGCTTCGGCTCGCCCCTGCCGGCCGGCGGTGTGGGGTCCCTCGACCAGCTCCTCGGTGCGTACGAGGACGTCTCGGGCACCGCCGTCGACCGCGACGCCTTCCGGTGGTGGCTGGTGCAGAAGACGCTGCAGTGGGCGATCATCTGCGTCGGCCAGGCGTCCGTCCACCTCTCCGGCACGCTGCGCTCGGTCGAGCTGGCCGCCATCGGCCGCCGGGCGGCCGAGCCCGAGTGGGACCTGGTCGAGCTGCTCGCGCCCGACGCGTGGGCGGCGGCCCGCGACCGGCCGCCCGACGACCCGGCGGACGAGCCCGGCCTGCACGGCCGCCCCACCGCCGCCGAGCTGCTGGACGCGGCGCGGGAGTTCCTCACCGACACGGTCATGGGCGCCACCCAGGGGCGGGTGTCGTTCCACACCCGCGTCGCCGCCAACGTGCTCGGCATCGTGGAGCGCGAGCTCGTCCTCGGTGCCGGGCAGCAGGCCCGGTTCCGGGCCGGGCTGGCCCGCCTCGGTGCCGGGTCGCCCGCCGAGCTGTGCCAGGCGATCCGCGACGGGGCGTTCGACGACCGCGGCGACGAGCTGTGGGCGTTCCTGGCCGCGTCGGCCCGCGACCGGCTGGCCGTCGCCAACCCGAAGCACCTGGCCGGGAGGTAGCCGTGGCCGAGTCCGACCGTCCCGCCGCCGTGGGCGACCACACCGAGATCCGCTACGAGGTCGAGGGCCACGTGGGCGTCATCACCCTCGACCGGCCGGCGGCACGCAACGCCCTCACGCACACGACCTATGCCGAGCTGACCCGGGCAGTCGAGACGACCACCGCCCGCTGCCTGGTGATCACGGGCGCCGACCCGGCGTTCTGCTCGGGCGACGACGTCAAGCAGGTGATGCAGGCCGCCGGCGACCAGGTCGCCGCGGGGCTGGGGCGCGAGCCCCGGCTCACGCCGGCCGCCGGCGCCCTGCTCTCGACCGACGTGCCGGTGATCGCCGCCGTCAACGGCGCCGCGGTGGGCTGGGGCATGGAGCTGGCGCTGATGGCCGACATCCGGGTCGCGTCCGAGCGGGCCCGCTTCGGCGAGCTGTTCGTCAAGCGGGGCCTGTGCTGCGACGTGCCGGGGCTGGGCCGGCTGGCCCAGGTCGCCGGCCGCGAAGCCGCCGCCGAGCTGCTGTTCACGGGCCGGGTCGTCGACGCGGCCGAGGCACGGGCGCTCGGGCTGGTCTCGCGGGTGGTGCCCCACGACGAGCTGCTGCCGGCGGCCCTGGCGCTGGCCCGCGAGATCGCCGCCAACCCGCCGCTCGCCGTGCAGCGCATCAAGGCCGGTCTGCGCCGGGCCCTCGATCCCGACTGGGACGAGCTGGGCCGGTGGGTCGCCGCCAGCCTCGCCGAGCTGTTCCGCACCGACGACCACCGGGAGGGCGTGGCCGCCTTCCTCGAGCGCCGCGAGGCCCGCTACGTCGGCCGGTGACCGCACCCGACCCGCCAGGAGAGCAACGCCGTGGACTTCGCCCTGCCCCAGGACCTCGCCGACTACCTCGACGAGCTCGACGCCTTCATCGAGTCGGAGATCCGGCCGCTCGAGCAGGCCGACGACAACATCCGGTTCTTCGACCACCGGCGCGAGGACGCCCGCACCGACTGGGAGCGGGGCGGCCTGCCCAACGAGGAGTGGGAGGCCCTGCTGGCCGAGATGCGCCGCAGGGCCGATGCCGCCGGCCACTACCGGTACGCCTTCCCCGAGGAGCACGGTGGACGGGACGGGACCAACCTGGGCATGGCGGTGATCCGCGAGCACCTCGCCCGCAAGGGCCTGGGCCTGCACAACGACCTGCAGAACGAGTCGTCGATCGTGGGCAACAACGTCGGGCTGCTGCTGATGATCCACTACGGCACCCCCGAGCAGCAGGCCGAGTGGATCGACGACCTGGCCGAGGGCCGGCGCGGGTTCGCGTTCGGCATCACCGAGCCCGAGCACGGCTCGGACGCCACCCACATGGAGACAACCGCCGTCCGTGACGGCGACGCGTGGGTGATCGACGGCGAGAAGACGTGGAACACGGGCGTGCACAAGGCCAGCCACGACCTGATCTTCGCCCGCACGAGCGGCGAGGCCGGCGACGGCACGGGCATCACCGCGTTCCTGGTGCCGACGGACAGCCCGGGGTTCGAGGTGCTCGAGTACCTGTGGACCTTCAACATGCCCACCGACCACGCGCACATCCGGCTGACCGGCGTCCGGGTGCCGGACTCAGCCGTGTTCGGGGGCGAGGGCCGCGGGCTGCAGGTGGTGCAGCACTTCTTCAACGAGAACCGCATCCGGCAGGCGGCCTCGTCGCTCGGCGCCGCCGCCTTCTGCCTCGACCGGGCGATCGAGCACGCTCGGCAGCGGGCGCCCTTCGGGGTGCCGCTGGCCCGCAACCAGGGCATCCAGTTCCCGATCGTCGAGCTGGTGACGCAGTGCGAGATGCTGCGGGCCTTCGTCCGCCAGACCGCCTGGCACATGGACGTCCACGGCGCCTTCTCGGTGAGCAAGGAGGTGTCGATGTGCAACTACTGGGCCAACCGCCTGTGCTGCGAGGCGGCCGACCGGGCCATGCAGGTGTTCGGCGGCCTCGGGTACAGCCGGCACCAGCCCTTCGAGCACATCTACCGCCACCACCGCCGCTACCGCATCACCGAGGGCGCCGAGGAGATCCAGATGCGGCGGGTGGCCGGCTACCTGTTCGGGTTCATGGGTCAGCAGGCGCCCAAGGGCGTGGCGTCGGTGCGCGGCTGAGCGCCGCGCCTACGCTCGCACGCGACCGACCACGATCGACCGCACCGCATCGAGGGGGGCTCATGCCGCGGATCCTCGCCCGCGCGACCTCGGCCGTGGCCATCGCCGTGCTCGTGGCCGCCGGTCTGCCGGGGTGCTCCGACGACGCTCCGGGCGACGAGGCGCCTCCGGCCGAGGGCGCGGACCCCGGCTCGGCCGACCCGGCGGCTGTGGCGGCGGCGCCGTCCGCCGGATGCGCGTCGCCCCGTGACGTGGCGGCCGAGGCGGGCCCCCAGGGTCACGAGCGGGTGACCATCTCCTCGGGTGGGCACGAGCGCTGGTACCTGCGCCGGCTGCCGCCGGCCCACGACGGCTCGACCCCGGTGCCCGTGGTGCTCGACTTCCACGGCTACAGCGAGGGGGCCGAGGTGCACGTGGCGATGTCCGACCTCGGCACCTTCGGCGACACCGAGGGGTTCGTGACGATCACGCCCCACGGCCAGGGCCCGGTCCCGCGGTGGGACGTCGACCTCGACGGCGACGACCTGGCGTTCGTGGGCGACCTGCTCGACGAGGTCGAGGCGACGCTGTGCGTCGACACCAACCGCGTGTACGCGACCGGCCTCTCCAACGGCGCCTTCCTCACCTCGGCCGTCGCGTGCCGGTACGCAGCGCGGGTCGCGGCGGTGGCACCGGTGGCCGGTGTGCGCGACATCGAGGGGTGCGACCCCGACCGACCCGTGCCGGTGGTCGCCTTCCACGGCACCGACGACGACTTCGTCACCTTCGACGGCTCGCCGGGCGACGCCGTGGCCGACCTGCCCGCGCCCGACGGCTCGGGCCGATCGATCGGCGACCTGCAGGCGGAGGGCGAGTCGGGCCCCGGCTCGGACGCCGACGCGGGGCCACCACCGCCCGGCGTGCCCGAGATCGTGGCGGCGTGGGCCGACCGCAACGGGTGCGAGGGCGACCCCGCCTCCGAGCCGGTGGCCGACGACGTGACCGTCGAGGGCTACGACTGCCCGCCCGGCGCCAGCACCGAGCTGGTGCGGATCGAGGGCGGCGGCCACGCCTGGCCGGGCAGCGAGCTGTCGGCGGCCGTGGCCGACATCGTCGGGCACACGACGATGTCGATCTCGGCCAACGAGGTGATGTGGGCGTTCTTCCAGGACCACCCGCTCACCCCGGCCGACGGCTGACGGCTAACGGCCGCTCGTCGCCCCCATCCCGCGTTCTCGCTGCGGTTTTCGGGGCCAGGGCCCCGGAAACCGCGGCAAGAACGTCTGCTGCTGCCGCTCAGGGCCGCCGCGCCCGCACCAGCACCGACCAGAAGCCGTCGCCCACCTCGTGGCTGTCGGCGATGTCCACGTCGACGAAGCCGGCCGCCGCCAGCCGGCGCCGGTAGTCGTCGCGGGTGATGGCGCCCGCCGTGCACGTCGCCCAGGCGGCGGGATCGGCCCGCAGCGCCGGGTCGGGCTCGCGGTCGGCCACGACGTCGGCGACCGCCAGCCGGCCGCCCGGGCGCAGCACCCGCAGCGCCTCGGCGAACACGGCGTCCTTGTCGGCCGAGAGGTTGATGACGCAGTTGGACATCACCACGTCGACGCTGCGGTCGGGCAGCGGGACCTGCTCGATGCGGCCCTCGAGGAACTCGGCGTTGGCGAGGCCGGCCCGCCGCTGGTTGTCGCGGGCCAGGGCCAGCATGTCGGCGTTCATGTCGAGCCCGTAGGCCCGGCCCGTCGGGCCGACCCGGCGGGCCGACAGCAGCACGTCGATCCCGCCGCCCGAGCCCAGGTCGAGCACGTCCTGGCCGGGCTGCAGGTCGACCAGAGCGACGGGGTTGGCGCAGCCGATGGAGCCGGCGGCGACCTCGCTGGGCAAGCCGGCCAGCTCGGCGGGGTCGTACCGGCCGGCGCCGAAGTGGTCGCCCTCGCAGTCGGATGCCGGGCCGCAACAGTCGGTCGCACCGGTGCCGGCGCCCGTGACGGCCACCCCGCCCCGGGCCACCCGCCGGGCGGCCGAGCCGTAGTGCTGCTGCAGGTTGGCGACCAGGTCGTCGTCGTTCATGTCGTCACCTCTCCGCCCGGCGCGCGCCGGGCACGGTCGTGGTCGTCGGGCTCGCGCTGCCAGGGTGCTGCGCAGGCCGCGGGGGTGGGGTCGTAGCGGGGGAGCCGTCCCATCACGACCTCGGCCGCCGACGGGAAGGTGGCGATGCAGCGCTCGTTGACCCGGTACCAGCCGGTGGTGCCCTCGCGCTCGACGAGCACGAAGCCGACGTCGGCCAGCACCTTGAGGTGGTGCGAGACCGTCGACTGGCCGACGTCGACCGCAGCCACGATCTCGCCCACCGAGAGGGCCCGTGGCGCCCACGCCAGCCGGTTCAGGATCAGCACCCGGGTGGCGTCACCCAGCGCGCGGAACCACGACGCCCACACCTCGGCCGAGTCGCGGTCGACTTCCATCGATCATCGACGATATTGGATGAAGGTCGGCGAGGGCAAGGCCCGCTCGGCTGCTTGCCCCGGCGGCGCCCCGCCGACAACCATCGCCCTGATGGACAGCCGCCGCTGGGACGAGCGCTACGCCGGCACCGACCTGCTGTGGTCGGCCGAGCCCAACCGGTTCCTGGTGGCCGAGGTCGCCGGCCTGGCGCCCGGCCGCGCCCTCGACGTCGCGTGCGGCGAGGGTCGCAACGCCGTGTGGCTGGCCCGGCAGGGCTGGGACGTCGTCGGCGTCGACTTCTCGCCGGTGGCGATCGCCAAGGCCCGGCGCCTGGCGGCACACCACGGCGTCGAGGCGTCGTGGATCGTCGGCGACGTCGCCGTCGGCGACCTGCCGGCGGGGCCGTTCGACCTGGTGGTCGTGCTCTACCTGCACCTGCCCGCGCCCGCCATGGCCGAGGTGCTGGCCCGGGCCGCAGCGCGGGTCGGCGAGGGCGGCACGCTCGTCGTGGTCGCCCACGACGAGACCAACATCGCCGAGGGCCACGGCGGCCCCCAGGACCCGGCCGTGCTCTACGGTCCCGCCGACGTGGTGCGGGCGATCGGCGAGGGCTTCACGATCGACCGGGCCGACCGCGTCCGCCGGTCGGTCGAGACAGGCGGCGTCACGGTCGACGCCGTCGACTGCCTGGTGCGCGCCCGGCGCCGACTGGCGCCGTAGCCTCTCGGCCACACGTGCCGAGGGGGTGGTCGTGAGGAAGTGGGCTCCGCTCGTCGTCCTGGCGCTCGCGCAGTTCCTGATGGTGCTCGATCAAGCCGTCATGAACGTGTCGATCAGCCAGCTCGTCGTCGACTTCGACACCAGCGTCACGACGATCCAGAGCGTCATCACCATGTACTCGCTGGTGATGGCCACCCTGATGCTCACCGGCGGCAAGGTCGGCGACATCCTCGGGCGGCGGCGTGCCTTCGCCATCGGGCACGTGATCTA
>DASTFE010000151.1:0-11231 GCA_035708905.1 Acidimicrobiales bacterium
GTTCATGCCGCGGGATCCGGTGCCCGGAGCACCGGATCCCGCGGCCGGAACGCGGGTCGGTGGCGGGTCAGAGGTCGGCGATCAGCGCGTCGACGTCCGCCTGCTCGTCGGTGATGCCGTAGGTCACCATCAGCTCGGAGACGAGCTCGATCGACGGCTCGTTGAGGTCGGTCTGCCACAGCGGCAGCACGACCTCCTCCAGGACCTCGGGCGGGATCTCGGTGAACTCACCGATCGCCTGGCGCGCCTCGTCGGGGTTCTCGGTGGCGTACTCGAGCGAGCGGTGCATCGCCCGGACGAAGCCCTCGACGACCTCGGGGTTCGACTCGAGATAGGCGTCGGACGTGAAGTAGGTGGCGATGGTCATCTCGGGCTCGGTCGCCACGCGGTCGTAGATGAGCATCCGGTGGCCGGCGGCCTTGCCGGTGGTGATGAAGGGCTCGACCAGGCCGGCGGCGTCGACCTGGCCGGCCTCGAGCTGGCCGACCATGTCGGGCAGCGGCACCTCGACGAAGTTGATCGTCGACACGTCGACGCCCTCGCCCTCGAGCGCGGCGCTGACCGTCAGCTCGCTGATGTTGCGCAGCGTGTTGATGGCGATGGTCTTGCCCTCGAGGTCGGCGGCCTCCTGGATGTCGCTGTCGGCGGTCACCGCGATGGCGGCCGTGTCGTTCTCGGGATCGTCGGTGGCCTGGATGCCCTGCGAGATGACCTGCACCGGCAGGTCCTCGGTCTGGCCGATGAGCAGCGACACGATGTTCGAGAAGCCGATCTCCTGGTCGCCCTGCACCACGGCCGGGATGATCGCCGCACCGCCCTGGGCCACCGCCGGCTGCACGTCGAGCCCCTCCTCCTCGAAGAAACCCTGGTCGATGCCGAGGTAGAGCGGCGCCACGTCGACGACGGGCACGACCCCGACCGCGATCGTGGTGAGCTCCTCGCCCGCGGGCTCGTCACCCGCACCGGTCTCGGCGTCGTCCCCGTCGTCGTCGTCGCCGCAGGCGGCTACGAGCAGGGCCATGACGCCGGCGAGCGCAAGGGCCCGCCGACCTGATCCAACCTTCATTGCCTTCCCCCTTGCTGTCGTGTGTCTGTTCTCCCCAGGCCCGACCACCCTCCCTGGCGGCGGAGCCGGCGATCAGGCGGTCAGGGCGGCCGCCAGCGGTTCGAGCAGGCGGGCGTCGTAGGGCCCGCGCATCGAGAAGATGACGAGGTCGACCCCCGCGGCGGCGAAGGCGGCGGCGCGCTCGGCCAGCGCGGCCGGCTCGTCCTCGGCCTGCCACATCACGTGCACCGAGCGGCGGATCTCGGCCGGGTCGCGCCCGATCGCCTCGCAGTGCTCGACCAGGACGGCGTCGAGGCGGGCCCACGCCGCCGGGTCGTCGGCCCGCACCATGTCCCACTGGTCGGCCCAGCGGGCCACGGCCCGCAGCGTGCGCCGGGGTCCCCGGCCACCGATGGCGATCGGGAGGCGAGACTGGACGGGCTTGGGCTCGCAGCGGGCGTCGGCGAGCCGGTACCAGCGACCGGCGAACGTGGTGCGCTCGCGGGTGAGCAACGACGCGATCACCTCGACGCCCTCGTCGAAGCGGTCGAACCGCTCGGTGAGCGTGCCCAGCGGGATGCCGTAGGCGTCGGCCTCGGGCTCGAACCAGCCGGCGCCGAGGCCCAGGGTGAACCGGCCCCCGGCGATGTGGTCGAGGGTGGCGGCCATGTTGGCGGTGACCGCCGGGTGGCGGAAGTGCATGCCGTTGACCATGCAGCCGAGGCGCAGCCGGCGGGTCGCCTGGGCCAGCGCGGCGAGCATCGTCCAGCTCTCGAGCTGGGTGCCGTCGAGCGGCGGCGTGAGCGGGTAGAAGTGATCCATCGTCCACGCCGACTCGAACGCATCGATGTCGTCGGCGGCCCGCCAGACGTCGAGGAAGTCGGCCCACGACCCGTGCTGCGGCGGCGTCTTGACGGCGTGGGCGACCATGGTCACAGGGGCAGGCCCGTGTAGTTCTCGGCGAACGACCGCTGCGCGGCCTCGGACCCGGCCAGGTAGTCGAGCTCGGCCTCCTGGATGCGTCGGTCGAACTCCTCGCTGCCGGCGAACCGGTGCATCAGCGTGGTGAGCCACCACGAGAAGCGCACGGCCTTCCACACCCGGGCCAGCGCCCGGTCGGAGTACTCGTCGAGGCCGGTGGTCGAGCCCCGCAGCACCGCATCGGCCAGAGCGGCGGCCAGGTAGGTGACGTCGGAGACCGCCAGGTTCAGGCCCTTGGCGCCGGTGGGCGGCACGATGTGGCCGGCGTCGCCCGCCAGGTACAGGCGGCCGTGCCGCAGGGGCTCGGCGACGAAGCTGCGCAGCGGGGTGAGCGACTTCTCGATCGAGGGGCCGGTCACCAGCCGGGCCGCCACCTCGGCGGGCAACCGGGCGTGCAGCTCGTCCCAGAACCGGTCGTCGGGCCAGTCGTCGACCGTGTCGTCGAGGGGGCACTGCACGTAGTAGCGGCTCAGCATCGAGTGGCGCATCGAGCAGAGGGCGAAGCCGCGCTCGCTGTGGGCGTAGACCAGCTCCTTGTCGACCGGCGGCGTCTCGGACAGGATCCCGAGCCAGCCGAAGGGGTAGACGCGCTCGTAGGTGCGCAGCACCGTGGGCGGGACCAGGGTGCGGCTCACCCCGTGGAAGCCGTCGCAGCCGGCCACGTGGTCGCAGTCGATGCGGTGGGTGGCACCCTCCCGGGTGAAGGTGACGTAGGGCGCCGTGCCGGTGACGTCGTGGGGGGTGACGTCCTCGGCACAGTCGACGACGGGCACGCCCGACCCGTCGACGACGTCGTACAGGTCCCTGGTGACCTGGGTCTGCCCGTAGACCATGACGCCCTTGCCGGTGAGGCCCTTGAAGTCGACCCGCACGTGGCGCCCCGAGAAGCTCAGCCCCACGCCGTCGTGGACCATGCCGTGGCGGTCCATCCGCTCGCCGGCGCCGGCGGCCCGCAGCGTGTCGGCGGTGCCCCACTCCATCACCCCGGCGCGGATGCGGCCCATCACGTGCTCGCGGGTCTGGCGCTCGAGGATCACCGAGTCGATGCCGTCCATGTGCAGCAGGCGGGCGAGCAGCAGCCCGGCAGGACCGCCGCCGACGATCACCACGGGCACGCGGGTCGGTACGCCCGCCGGCGTGCTCACAGGACCTGCTCGAGGCGGTCGAGGGTCTGCATGGTCGGCAGGCACCGGGCGACGCTGGCGGCCGGCTCGCGCCCCTCGCGGACGGCGGCGACGAACTCGCGGTCCTGGTTCTCGATGCCGTCTGCCGAGGGCGCCACGCCCGACACGTCGACCGGCTCGTCGTAGCCGTCGACCAGGTCGTCGTAGCGGGCCACATAGGTGCCGGTGTCGCCGATGTAGCGGAACGTCGTGCCGAGCGGACCGTCGTTGTTGAACGACAGCGCCAGCGTGCACAGCGCGCCGGCGGGCGACCGCAGGCCGACGGTCATGTCCATGGCGATGCCCAGCTCGGGGTGGGGCGGGCCCTGCTGCGCCCAGGCCGCGGCCGGGACCTCGCCGGTCTGGTGCAGGAAGAGGTCGACGGTGTGGCAGGCGTGGTGCCACAGCAGGTGGTCGGTCCACGAGCGGGGCTGCCCCAGCGCGTTCTTGTTCTCGCGGCGGAGGAAGAAGGTCTCGGCCACCAGGTGCTGCAGCGCGAAGTCGCCGGCGGCGATGCGGGCGTGGACCCACTGATGGCTCGGGTTGAAGCGTCGGGTGTGGCACACCATGGCCGTGACCCCCGTGCGCTGCTGGGCCGCCACGACCGCCTCGGCGCCGGCCAGGCTGTCGGCCATCGGGATCTCGACGAGCACGTGGCGGCCCGCCTCCATCACCTGGACGGCCTGCTCGGCGTGCAGCGGGGTGGGGCTGGCGAGGATCGCGGCGTCGGCGCCCGTCTCGTCGAGCATGGCGCCCAGGTCGAGGCCGTGGCGGGCGATGCCGTGCTCGGCGGCGAAGGCGGCCGTGCCCTCGGCGTCGCCGCCGGCCACCCCGACCACCTCGACGTCGTCGATGCGGCGCAGCGCGGCGACGTGCTTGCGGGAGATCGCGCCTTCGCCGGCGAGGACGATCTTCATGCGCTCTGCCATGCCCCTCCTCTACGATGGCATGTTGTGAACAATAGTGTTGACGATCCGCTGCGTCACTCGTTTCGTGGCGCGCTGCGCCCGATCCCCCGCCGCCTCGCACCCACTTGACAAACTGACGAGACCATGGTGATCACCGTCCCTGTCGCCGACCGTCTCCGGGACGACATCCTCGAGGGCGTCTTCCCGCCCGGCGAGCGGCTCATCGAGCTGCAGCTCACCGAGCGCTACGGCGTGGGCCGGGCGGCCATCCGCGCCGCGCTGGTCGAGCTCGACGCCGAGGGCCTGGTGCAGCGCGAGGCCAACCGGGGGGCGACGGTGCGGCGCATCAGCGTCGCCGAGGCCGTCGAGATCACCGAGGCGCGGGCCGCGCTCGAGGGGCTGGTGGCCAGCCTGGCGGCCCAGCGGGCCACCGAGGCCGACCACGACGAGCTGCGGGCGCTCATCGCCGACATGCGCGACGCCGTCGACCAGGACGACAAGCTGCGGTACTCCAAGCTGAACCGCACGTTGCACGGCGCGCTGCGCCGCATCGCCCGTCACCAGGTGGCCGACGACCTCGTGGCCAACCTGCGCAACCGTGCCGCCCACCACCAGTTCCGGCTGGCCCTCATGCCGGGCCGCGCCGTCGAGTCGCTGGCCCAGCACAGCGCCATCGTCGACGCGGTCACCGCCGGCGACCCGCCTGCCGCCGAGCAGGCCATGCGCGCCCACCTCGCCTCGGTGATCGAGGTGCTACGCCAGTGGGAGGCGTTCGACGCCCACGCGTGACCGCCCCGTCGCTCCCGCCGGGCCCCGGTGCGCGCACGTACTAACCGCCCCGGCCGGGCAGCGCCGGGACCGTCGACGCGTCTGCCGCCACCGTACGGAGGTGGGCCGTGGTGGCCCGGGTCATCACCGGGTCGACGCCCAGCTCGCCGAGCAGCTCGACGGTCGCCTCCATCTCGTGGACGCGGCGCACCGCGTGCGCCGCGGTGCCGCTGACCAGCCGCCGGATCAGCGCCTCGTCGGCGGCGGTGAGCTGAGCGACGACGTTCTCCCACGTCTCGTCGGCCAGCCCGGCCGCCTCGGCCGCCCGCATCGCCTCGATCACCAGGCCCGCCAGGCCCTTCATCACCACGCTGCGCAGCAGCTTGCGGGTGGCGGCCCGGCCCGCCTCGTCGCCGGCGTGCGCCACCGGCATGCCCAGGGGCACCATGGTGGCGGCGAACTCGCGGGCGGCCGGGCCCGAGACCAGGGCGGGGGTGCGCAGCCCGCTTCCCGGCACGGTCGACATGAGCGCCACGTCGGCGAAGCGCAGGCCGGCGCCCGCCGCGTCGGCGGCCAACCGCCGCTTCAGCCCCGCCGCGGCGGTGGCCAGGTCGGCGTAGACGGCCCCCCGGGGGATCGCGTCGAGCGCCTGGCCGAGGGCCGTCGGCGCGTCGACCGCGGCGGTGACGCCCAGCACCAGGTCGGCCCCGCCGGCCGCCGCCCGCGGGTCGTCGTGGCGGGTCACGCCCGGCGGCGTGGCGACCCCGGCGGGGTCGTAGCCGTGCACCTCGACGCCGGCGGCCGCCAGGTCGGCGGCGATCAGCGACCCCGCCTCGCCGAGGCCGAACACGCAGATGCGGGTCACGGTCACCCGCGGTACTCCACGCCGAGCGCCTCGAGCGTGGCCCGCAGCCCGTAGATGTCGACGCCCAGCTCGCCGGCGGCGAGGCGGCGCCTCGTGGCCTCCTCCCTCGCCACCCGCTCGCGGGCCTGGTCGACCGCCCATGACGCGTCGGCGCGGGGCACGACCACCACGCCGTCGTCGTCCGCGCACACGACGTCGCCGGGGTCGACGGCGACGCCGCCGAGCACAACGGGCAGGTTCACCGACCCGGGGCTGGCCTTGACGGTGCCCTGGCACGACACATGCTGCGACCACACGGCGAAGCCCATGGCCCGCAGCTCGGCCGTGTCGCGCACCCCGGCGTCGGTCACCAGCGCCCGCACCCCGCGGGCCATCAGCGACGTGGCCAGCAGCTCGCCGAACACGCCGTGGGTCGTCGGCGCGGTGTGGGTCACGACCAGCACGTCGCCCTCGCGGCACACCTCGACCGCGGCGTGGATCATCAGGTTGTCGCCCGGATGGCACGACACCGTGACGGCCGGGCCCGCCAGGCGCACCCCCTGCTGGATCGGGCGCAGGCGGGGGCCGGCGAAGCCGCGCCGGCCGATGGCCTCGTGCACCGTGGCGGTGCCGAGCGCGCCGAGGGCGTCGGCGGTGCCGCGGTCGACCCGATCGACGGTGCGGACGACGAGGTGGCGGGCTGGCGGCGGGGTCACGGCGCGACCTCCAGGCGTGGGTAGACGCGGCGGGCGTTGGCCTCGAACACCTTGGTGCGAGCCCCTTCGTCCAGGCCGGCGGCGTCGACGTAGCGGCGGGTGTCGTCGTAGTGGTGGCCGGTCTCGGGGTCGACCCCGCGCACCGCCCCCACCATCTCGGAGGCGAACAGCACGTTGTCGGCGGGGATCACCGACAGCAGGCAGTCGATGCCGGCCTGGTGGTACACGCAGGTGTCGAAGAAAACGTTCCCGAGCAGCAGCTCGTCGAGGGGCGGCCGGCCCATGTCCTGGGCCAGCCCGCGGAAGCGGCCCCAGTGGTACGGCACGGCGCCCCCGCCGTGGGGGATGACGACCCGCAGCTCGGAGAAGTCCGTGAAGACGTCGGAGGCGAGCAGCTGCATGAACGCCGTGGTGTCGGCCGCCAGGTAGTGCGAGCCCGTCGTGTGGAACTGGGGGTTGCACGCGGCGCTGACGTGGATCATCGCCGGCACGTCCAGCTCGCACAGGGCCGCGTAGAGCGGGTACCAGTACCGGTCGCCGAGCGGCGGCCCGGTCCAGTACCCCCCGGTGGGGTCGGGGTTGAGGTTGGCGCCCACGAACCCCATCTCGTCGACGCAGCGCCGCAGCTCGTGCACCGACGGCTCGATCGGGGCGCCCGGCGACTGCGGGAGCTGGCACACCGGGGCGAAGTTGCGGGGGTAGAGCTCGCACACCCGGCGGATCAGCTCGTTGCAGTGCTCGGTCCAGAAGCGGCTGGTGTGGGCGTTGCCGATGTGGTGGCCCATCCACGACGCCCGAGGCGAGAACAGCGTGAGGTCGGTCCCCCGCTCGCGCTGGAACCGCAGCTGGGCGGCCTCGAGGCTGGCGCGGATGTCGTCGTCGCTGATCGCCACCGTGCCCTTGGTGCCGACGTGGTCGGGGTCGGCGGCGACCGCAGCCTTCTGCGCCTCGCGGTACTCCCCCAGCGGCGGCGGGGCGGTCGTGTAGTGCCCGTGGCAGTCGATGATCATCCGGCCCCCGATCTCGCTGGTCTCATCCGGCCCGACCGCATTGTCGACAATCCTGTAGACAGAGATGCTAGCGTGGCGGGCGTCAGCCAGGAGGGGAGGTGGCACGATGCCGGCCGCGCGTGACTACGACGACATCCCCGGCACGATCGTGTTCGACGGGCGCCGCAGCCGCCGCGGCTACGCGCTCAACAAGTTCCTCATGTCGCTCAACGACGCCGCCAACCGCGACGCGTTCCGGGCCGACGAGGCGGCCTACCTCGACCGGTTCCCCCTCGACGACGAGCAGCGCGCCGCGGTGCTGGGGCGCGACTGGCTGCGGCTGCTCGAGGTGGGTGGCAACGTCTACTACACGTACAAGCTCGCCGCCTGCGACGGCATGACGTTCCAGGACCTGGCCGGCCGGCAGACCGGGATGACCGCCGAGCAGTTCGCCGAGATGATGCGGGCGGGCGGCCGGTCGCCGGAGGGCAACCGCCACCGGCGCGAGTGGGAGGGGCGCTGATGGCGACCGTCGTCGGCGGCGTCGGCTGCTCGCACGTGCCCGCCGTCGGCGCCGCCATCGACAAGGGCCGCACCGCCGACCCCTACTGGGCGCCCTACTTCGCCAAGCTCGACCGGGCCCGGGCGTGGATGGGCGAGGTCGACCCCGACGTGTGCCTGGTGGTCTACAACGACCACGCCAACGCCTTCTCGCTCGAGGTCGTCCCCACGTTCGCCATCGGCCTGGCCGACGAGTTCCCGGTGGCCGACGAGGGCTACGGCCCCCGGCCGGTCCCCACCGTGCACGGCCACCCCGACCTGGCCTGGCATCTCGCCGAGTCGCTGATCCTCGACGAGTTCGACATGACCCTCGTGAACGAGATGCCCGTCGACCACGGGCTGACCGTGCCGCTCTCGGTCATGTACGGCCAGCCCGAGGCGTGGCCGTGCCGGGTGATCCCGCTGTGCGTCAACGTCGTGCAGTACCCCCCGCCCACCGGTCGCCGCTGCTACGCGCTGGGGCAGGCGATCCGGCGGGCGGTCGAGGCCTACGAGGGCGACGAGCGGGTGGTCGTGTTCGGCACCGGCGGCATGTCGCACCAGCTGCAGTCCGAGCGGGCCGGCCTCATCAACGTCGAGTTCGACACCGCGTTCCTCGACGGGCTCGTGGCCGACCCCGAGGCGATCGCCCGCATCCCCCACGTCGAGTACCTGCGCGAGGCCGGCTCCGAGGGCATCGAGCTCGTCATGTGGCTGGTGATGCGCGGCGCCCTGTCCCCCGCGGCCCACGAGGTGTACCGGGCCACGCACGTGCCCACCTCCAACACGCACAACGGCCTGCTCGTCCTCGAGGACGGCTGACACCTCGGGCCGGCGTCACCCGTGAGGGGGTGTCGCCGGTCATCCCGTATGGCCCGCGACGGGGATTGCCGATTGGCTGGGTCGGGTTTCGGGCGTACGATCCGACCGACGGCCCTCGCGCCGCACCGGCTCCCGGGCCGCCGCCACGCCGAAGGCGAGACCAGGGAGGTCCGATGACCGGATACGTGCACGCCGACGCCCTCGTGGACGCCGACTGGGTCGCCGCGCGCGTCGACGACCCGGACGTCCGCCTGATCGAGGTCGACGAGGACACCACTGCGTACGACCGCAGCCACATCCGCAAGGCCCTGGGGTGGAACTGGTTCACCGACCTCCACGACCCGCTGCGCCGCGACTACGTCGACCAGGAGGGCCTGAGTCGGCTGCTCCAGCAGGCGGGCGTGGGGCCCGAGACGACGGTCGTCCTCTACGGCGGCAACAACAACTGGTTCGCCGCCTACGGCTACTGGCTGTGCCGCTACCTCGGGTTCGACGCGGTCAAGCTGCTCGACGGCGGGCGCAAGAAGTGGGAGCTCGAAGGCCGCGAGCTCACCGCCGAGGTGCCCCGGTTCGAGCCCACCGACCTGCGGGTCACCGGGCCGGTGCGCGGCGACCTGCGAGCCCTGCGCGACGAGGTGCTGGCCAAGCTCGGCCAGGAGCAGCTCGTCGACGTGCGCTCGCCCGAGGAGTACCGGGGCGAGCGCCTGGCGCCGGAGCACCTACCCCGGGAGCAGCCGCAGGTCCCCGGCCACATCCCCGGGGCGGTGAACGTCCCGTGGAGCAAGGCCGCGAACGACGACGGCACCTTCCGGCCTGCCGACGAGCTGCGGGCGCTGTACCAGGGGGCGGGCATCACGCCCGACCGGGGGACGATCGCCTACTGCCGCATCGGCGAGCGCTCGGCCCACACCTGGTTCGTGCTGCACGAGCTGCTCGGCTACCCGTCCGTCGAGAACTACGACGGCTCGTGGACCGAATACGGCTCGCTGGTCGGCGTCCCCGTCGAGCGCTGACCGGTGATGGGGAGCGCACTGGTCGCGCACGCCGATCTCCTCGTCGACTACGCGAACTGCATGCTGTCTGGGAGCCGATCTGAGCAATCGGTCCGCTCTGCGTGACGAAATCCCCACAGCACGCGGGAACTGCCCTAGCATCGCGGACCGCGCCCGGTGTCCGGGCGCGACTCATCGAGTCCCGAGGGGGGATTGTCATGCGTGCACGACTGGTCGTGACCGCCTTGGTCGTGGCTCTCGCCGGTGTCGTCGCGGCACAACCGGCGGGCGGTCATCACGACGACGGCAAGGGGGAGATCAACGTCCCGCCGCTCGAAGCGATCGAGCATGAGCTCCTGAACGTCACCGCCGCCAACGCTGACGAGGACAGCAACGCGCCCAGGGGCCACGCTCCCTGCGTGCAGGGCATCGCGGCCGACACGTACCCGTGCGACCGCGTCGCCATGATGAGCCACCTGACACTCGGCGACCTCGGGCTCAGCTTCGCGAACGACATCTGGGGCTGGACCGACCCACTGACCAAGCGCGACTACGCGCTGATCGGCGGCTCGGAGGGCACCGTCATCGTCGACATCTCCGACCCGAAGCGGCCCGACATCGTGGGCACGCTGCCGACGCACTCGTCGGCCGGCGGCCAGTTCTGGCGCGACATCAAGGTGTTCGACGACCACGCGTTCGTCGTGTCCGAGCACACCGGCCACGGACTGCAGGTGCTCGACCTCACCCAGGTGCGCGGCGTAACCGGTGATCCGGTCACCTTCACCGAGACGGCGCACTACGGGGCATTCGGCAACGCCCACAACCTCAACATCAACGAGGACACCGGCTTCGCCTACGCCGTCGGCTCGAACACGTGTGCCGGCGGCCTCCACATCGTCGACATCTCCGACCCGACCGCGCCGACAGGGGCGGGATGCTTCGCGGATCACGACTACATCCACGACACCCAGTGCGTCGTCTACGACGGCCCCGACGCCGAGCACCGGGGTCGGGAGATCTGCTTCAACTCGGCGGCCCAGTTCACCGGCGACATCACGAACGTTTTCAACACCGTCTCGATCGTCGACGTCACCGACAAAGCCGACCCGGTGTCGCTCTCCCGCATCGAGTACCCGCGGTCGGGCTACAGCCACCAGGGCTGGCTGACCCCCGACCAGCAGTACTTCCTGCACAACGACGAGCTCGACGAGGAGCTCGGGCGGGTGCCCTCGACCACGACGCGGATCTTCGACGTCCGCGACCTCGACGATCCGTCGGTGCTGGCCGAGGTCGGCCACGGCACCACCTCGATCGGCCACAACCAGTACACCGAGGGCGACTACGTCTACGCGTCGAACTACACGTCCGGCCTCCGGATCTTCGACATCTCCGACGTGGCCGACGGCGTGCTGCCGTCGGTCGGCTGGTTCGACCTCTACCCGGAGAACGACAACGCGACGTTC
>DASTFE010000152.1:0-6401 GCA_035708905.1 Acidimicrobiales bacterium
GGACCGGCGATCGAGCGGTCGACGTGGCTCTCGGCCGCGAAGTGCACCACGGCGTCGTGGCCCGCCATGGCCTCTTCGAGGGTGCCCGGATCGCAGATGTTGCCCTTCACGAAGCTGTAGCGGGGGTCGTCGTCGACGTCGCGCAGGGTCGACAGGTTGCCCGCGTAGGTGAGGGCGTCGTAGACGGTGACCTGGTCATCGGTGTTGGCGAGCACCCAGCGGACGTAGTTCGAGCCGATGAACCCGGCGCCGCCGGTGACGAACTGCTTCATGCGCTCTCCTGGATCGCGGGACGGACCATTGTTGCAGCCGTCCCGCGGCAGGTACACAGCGACGCCGGGCCTGCTACCCGCCCGACGCCGGGCGGAACGTGACGAGCCGCCCGTCGGCCGTGCCCACCGTCAGCCGGCCGCCGGCGACGATCGGCCCCGCGGTGATCTCACTGCCGAGCCCGGTCGACCACAGCGGCTCGCACGCGGGCGCACCACAGCCGGTGGCGTCGAACGCGTGCGCGGCACCGGTGTCGGTGCCCACGTACACCACGCCGCCGGCCACGGCAGGCTGTCCGGTCGGCACACCGCCGGCGGCCGCCTCCCACAGCGGGCCGCACGTCGCGGCGCCGCACCCGTCGGCCGCCAGCACGGCGAGCCCACCCGAGCCCGTCGCCACGTAGAGCAGCCCCTCCGCCAGCGCGGGCGGCCGGCCGGCCACGGCGCCGACCGCCGCCGTCCACCTGACCGCGCCGTTGGCGGCGTCGAGCGCGTAGACGGTGCCGGCGTCGGTCGTGACGTAGACGGTGCCCTCGTCGGGCCCGATCACGGGCACGGCACGGCTCGGCCCGTCGACCGGCGTGACCCACACCGGGCAGGCGTAGTCGGGCTGCTCCGCCGGGCCGCACGTCGCGGGCTCGCCGGGGGCGAACGCCCGCACCCCGTAGCCCTGGGTGCCGTCCCCGGGCGTCGCCGACATGAGCCCGTACCCGGCGGCGTAGACCCGCTCTCGCCCGAGTGACAGCGTCGCGACCTGCGACGGGTCCCAGGGGAGCACGACGGCGACGACGCCGCCCCAGGTGGCATCGCCGTTCCCGTCGTCCTCGACCCTGAACGACTGGATGCCCGCGGTGAACTCGCTGTTCCAGACCGCCTGCCCGACGAGCGAGCGGGTGCCACGGACCGAGGACACCTCGCCGGACCGGGTGCCGAGGCTCGCTCCGGTCACCGCGTCGAACCGCTCGGTCGTCGCCCCGACCGCGTAGTACGACGCGAGCACCTCGTCGCCCACGGCGAGCGGCGACGTCCACTGGAACCTGTACGGCGACGGCTGGCTCCACCGAGTCGACCCGTCCTTCGGGTCGATCGCCCGCACGTCGGTCGCGAGGGTACCGGTCCGGACGGTGGCGAAGGCCGAGGTCGCCGTCGACACGACGTGGACCACCCTGCCGCCGAGGTCGGCGGTCCACGCCTCGTCGAGCGAGCCCACCGTGTCGGTGGTGATGGACGTCTCGAACGCGTTCCACCCGGCGCGATCGGGCCCCTGGTGCGGCGCCGGCCAGCACCCCGTCAGCGCGAGCGCCGCGGTCGCGGCCGCGACCGCGCGCAGATGACGAACCATGGCACGTCCCCCCGAAGATCCAGCAGCCGGTACCGAGCGTAGCGCCGAGAGGCCTCAGCCGACGGGCAGGCCCAGGTCGCGGGCGATCACCAACCGCTGGATCTCGCTCGTGCCCTCGCCGATCTCGAGGATCTTCGCGTCGCGGTACTGGCGGGCCACCAGGGTCTCGTCCATGAAGCCGTAGCCGCCGAACACCTGGGTGGCCATGCGCGTGGCGGTGACCGCCGACTCGGTGGCGTACAGCTTGGCCATGGCGGCCTCGCGCTTGTACGGGCGCCCCGTGTCGCGGCGCCACGCCGCCTGGTAGGTGAGCAGGCTGGCGTTCTCGGCCATGACCGCCAGGTCGGAGCACGCGAACGCCACCGCCTGGTTGGCGCCGATCGGCCGGCCGAACGCCTGGCGCTCGCCCGCGTAGGCGACCGACTGCTCGAGGCAGCAGCGGATGACGCCCACCGCCAGGGCGGCGATGGCGATGCGGCCCTCGTCGAGGATCTGGAGGAACTGGGCGAACCCCCGCCCCCGCTCGCCGAGCAGGTTGGCGGCCGGCACCCGGCAGCCGCTGAAGGTGAGCCCGTGCGTGTCGGAGGCGTGCCAGCCCATCTTGCGGTAGGGCGGCTGCACCGTCAGGCCCGGGGTGCCGGCGGGCACCACGATGGTCGAGATCTCGGGCAGGCCCCCACCCGTCCCGCCGGTGCGGGCCGTGATGGTGACCAGCGAGGTCATGTCGGTGCCCGAGTTGGTGATGAACGCCTTCTCGCCGTCGATCACCCAGTCGTCGCCGTCGAGGCGGGCCGTCGTGCGGGTGCCGCCGGCGTCGCTGCCGGCGTCGGGCTCGGTGAGGCCGAAGCCGCCGAGGGCCCGGCCGGTGCACAGGTCGGGCAGCCACGCCTGGCGCTGCTCCTCGGTGCCGAAGCGGTAGATCGGGTTGGCGCCGAGGCCGACGCCGGCCTCGAGGGTGATGGCCAGGGACTGGTCGACCCGGCCCAGCTCCTCGATGGCGATGCACAGCGTGGTGAGGTCCGCGCCCCCGCCCCCGTACTCCTCGGGGAAGGGGATGCCGAACAGGCCCAGGTCACCCATCTGCCGCACCACGTCGGCGGGGAACGTGTGCTCGGCGTCCCAGCGCTCGGCGTGGGGGGCGATCTCGCTCTCGGCGAAGTCGCGCACGACCTTGCGCAGCGCCTCCTGCTCGTCGGTGAACTCCACGTGCACGAGGGCGATGGTAGGGCGCGGCACGTCGGCCTGCGGGTGGGCGGGCGGCGGCCCGTATCCTCCGGCGTGATGGCAGCCCGACCCGCGAGCATCCCGAGCGACCGGTGACCGCGCCGTCCGGCACCGCGCTGGCGGTCGTCGGCGGGCGGCTGCTCACCGGGCTGGTCGACGTCACCTCCGACCTGGCCGCCCTCGATGGCCGCGGCCTGTGGGCGGTGGTGCTGCCCTTCGACGGCGAGCCCGTGCTCGCCCGCTTCGCCCACGCCCGCCCGGCCCGCCCGTGGCCCGGCCCGCCGTGGCGGGGGCCCGACCCCGACGCCTGGACCTCCTCGCTCGACCGGGCGGCCTTCTGCGCCGGTGTCGAGGCCATCCGGGCCGCCATCGCCGCGGGCGACGTCTACCAGGTCAACCTCACCCGGCGGCTGTCCGCTCCCCTGCCGCCCGGTGCCGACATCGCCGCGCTGGGCGCCGCGCTCGGCCGCGGCAACCCGGCGCCGTACTCGGCGGTCGTGCGCCTGCCCGCGGTGGGGTGCCACGTCGCCTCGGCGTCACCCGAGCGGTTCCTGCGGCGGCACGGCGACCGGGTGGCGTCGTCGCCCATCAAGGGCACGGCGGCCGAGCCGTCGGGCTTCCTGCCCAAGGACCGGGCCGAGAACGTGATGATCGTCGACCTGGTGCGCAACGACCTGGGGCGGGTGTGCGAGTGGGGGTCGGTCGCGGTGCCCGCCCTGTGCGCGGTCGAGCACCACCCCGGTCTCGTCCACCTGGTGTCGACGGTGACCGGCACCCTGCGCCCCGGCATCACCTGGGGCGACGTGATAGCCGCCACCTTCCCGCCCGGCTCGGTCACCGGCGCGCCCAAGCTGGCCGCCCTCGACCACATCGCCCGCCTCGAGGCCGCACCGCGCGGCGTGTACTGCGGAGCCGTCGGCTGGGTCGACGCCGACGCCCGCCAGGGTGAGCTCAACGTGGCCATCCGCACCTTCTGGGTCGAGGACGGCCGCCTGCACCTCGGCACCGGCGGCGGCATCACGTGGGACTCGTCGCCCGAGGGCGAGTGGGCCGAGACCGAGCTCAAGGCCCGCCGGCTGCTCGCGGTGGCCAGCGCCGAGCCGTGGGTGCTCGCCGGTTCGCCCGCCCGGGGCGGCTGACCCCGGCAACCGAATCGACCGCGCGCCCCGGCGTCGGGTTCGATGGCACGCCATGGGTGCCAGCGCGAGGGCCGTGTGGCTCAACGGTGAGATGGTCGGTCCCGAGGACGCGGTCGTGTCCGTGTTCGACCACGGGTTCACGGTGGGCGACGGCGTGTTCGAGACGCTGAAGGTGGTGGGCGGCCGGCCCTTCGCCGTGCGACGCCACGTCGAGCGGCTGCACCGCTCGGCCCAGGGGCTCGGCATCGACGTGCCCCTCACCGACGCGTCGCTGCGGCGGGTCGTCGACGAGGTGGTCGCGGCCGCGGGCCTCCAGCTGGCCCGGCTGCGCATCACGCTGACGGCCGGGGTGACCCCGCTCGGGTCGGGTCGCGGCGGCGGCGAGCCCACCCTGGTCGTCGCCGCTGGGCCGCTGACGCCGTGGGAGACCGACACGACCGCGGTCTCCGTTCCCTGGCCCCGCAACGACCGCTCGCCCGTCGCCGGCGTCAAGACGACCTCCTACGCCGAGAACGTCGTGGCGCTGGCCGAGGCCCGCAAGGTGGGCGCCACCGAGGCGATCCTGCCCAACACCCGCGGCAACCTGTGCGAGGGCACCGGCTCGAACGTGTTCGTGGTGCTCGGCGGCCGGCTCGTCACCCCGCCCCTGATGGCCGGTTGCCTGGCGGGCGTCACCCGGGCGCTGGTGCTCGAGCTGCTGCTAGACGCCGACGAGGACGACCTGCCGTTCGCGGCGTTGGCCGAGGCCGACGAGGTGCTGCTCACCTCGACCACCCGCGACGTCCAGCCGCTGCGCCAGCTCGACGGGCGGGCGCTGCCCGGCGTCGACGGCCCGGTCGCCCGGCGGGCGATGGCCGCCGTCGCCGACCTGCAGGCCCGCGACCTCGATCCGTGACCGGCGGCGCCCGCCGGTGCGGGCGGGCGCCGCCTCGTCAGCGGGCCGCGCCCTGCAGCGAGCCGGTCACGTCACCGGCCGGGTCCTGGACGATGCAGAGCAGCTCGCGGTCGCCGGCGTCCCACGACCCGGCGGTCGGCTCGAGCCAGGTCACCTCGAGCACCGACTGCTCGTAGGGCATGCCCACGAAGCCCTCGAACGCGCCCAGGCACTGCTCCTGGACGATGCCCTGCATCTCGGTGGCGTCGGGCAGCTCGTCGGCCTCGATGACGTGGCTGACGAAGATCTCGCTGGCGTGGGGCTCGGAGCAGGGCACCACGGGCACCTCGGTCACCTCGCCGGTGGCCGACTGGTCGGTGAGGCAGTCGCCGACCTGCATCGAGAAGACGTCGGCGTCGCCGGCCTCGGTGATCTCGTTGGTCGACTCGTCCCGCTCGGGCTCGTCGCTGCCGCAGGCGGCGAGGCCGGCGATCAGCAGGCCCGCGACGAGGGCGGACGCGAGCGAGGGCAGGGTGCGGTTGCGGGCAGGCACAGGACGGGCTCCTGACGGTTCTTCGGGGGTTCGATGACGGCTGGCGCCGAGCCAGCCGGGGGAAGCTAGCCCGCCGCCCCGGCCGAGCGATCGCGGCCCCCGGGGCGGCGCCGCGGCACGCCCATCAGGCGGGCCGCAGGTGCACCACGTCGCCGACGGCGAGCGTGCGGCGCCCACCGTCGAGGCCCTCGACCACGAGGTGGCCCTCGTCCGTGACGTCGACCGCGGTGCCCTCGATGTCGTCGGCACCGAGGTCGACCCGCACCCGCCGGCCCAGCGTGGCCGACCGGCGGCGCCAGTCGTCCAGCAGGTCGCCAGCGCCGGCCGCCACCAGGGAGGCGTAGCGCTCGCCGAGGCGCCGCAGGAACGCCACCAGCAGGTCCACACGGTCGGCGTGTGCGCCCAGCCAGTTCAGGGCGGTCGCCAGCCCTGCCACCTCGGCGAGGTCGGCGGCGGCGTCCGGGGCGGGCCAGCGCACGTTGAGGCCGATGCCGACCACGACCACCGTGCGGTCGTGCGCGGCCGGGGGCCAGTAGCCGCCCGAGATCGCGCTACCCGCCGGCCAGTCGGCCTCGGCCAGGATGCCGGCCAGCTTGCGCTCGCCCTCGGGCGTGGCGACCACCAGGTCGTTGGGCCACTTCAACCGGGCGGACACGCCGGCGACCCGCTCGACCGCCTCGGCCGTGGCCAGCGCCGCCGCCATGGTCACCGCGCCGGCGACGCGGGCCGGCGGCCGCAGCAGCACGGACAGCAGCAACGACCCGCCGGGCGGCGCCACCCACGTGCGATCCCGCCGGCCCCGGCCCGCGCGCTGGTGGTCGGCCACGACGACGATGCCCTCGGGCGCGCCGTCGCGGGCCAGCGCCAGGGCGTCGGCGTTCGTCGACCCGGTCGTCGCCACCCACCGCACGTCGGCGAAGCGGGTGCCGGCGAGCGCCGCCCGGGCCCTGGCGCCGGCGCCCGCGGCGCCCTCGCCGGTGGGCGCGCCGCCGGCGGCGCC
>DASTFE010000153.1:0-10733 GCA_035708905.1 Acidimicrobiales bacterium
GTGATCCTCGGCCTCTGCGCCGGCGCCACCCGGTCGATCGGGCTGGGTGCCACCTACTCGACGACCTACTACTCGCCGTTCCACGTCGCCCGCACCTTCGCCACGCTCGACCACATGTCCGGCGGCCGGGCGGCCTGGAACGTGGTCACGTCGGTCAACGACGGCGAGGCCCAGAACTTCGGGTTCGACCAGCACCTCGGCCACGACGAGCGCTACGACCGGGCCGACGAGTTCCTCGAGGCGACGACGAGCCTGTGGGACACGTGGGAGGACGATGCGCTGGTCCTCGACCGTGCCGGCGGGGTGTTCGCCGACCCGGCCAAGGTCCACGAGCTGCGCCACGAGGGCGAGTGGTTCCGGGTCCGCGGCCCGCTCACCGTGCCCCGCACGCCCCAGGGCCGGCCGGTGCTGCTGCAGGCCGGCTCGTCGGGCCGGGGGCGCGACTTCGCGGCCCGCTGGGCCGAGCTGATCTTCACGGGCGATCCCGACATCGACGTGGCCCGCTCGCACTACAAGGACCAGAAGGAACGCATCGCCGAGCACGGGCGCGACCCGGGGTCGGTCAAGATGCTGCCGATGGCCTACACGGTGATCGGCGAGTCGCGGGCCCACGCCACCGAGCGCGAGCAGCTCTTCCTCGACGAGCTGGTCGACCCCCGGGCGTCGCTGACCCTGCTGTCCGAGCTGATGAACCACGACTTCTCCGGCATGGCGCTCGACGCCCCCATCACCGACGAGCTGGTCGAGTCGGTGTCGGGCATCCGGGGCCTCGTGCAGAACCTACGGCGGCACATCGGCGACTCGGTCACCCTCGGCGACCTGGCCGGCCACCGGGCCACGCTGCTGCAGGGCCCCCGGTTCGTCGGCACGGGGCGCGAGGTCGCCGACCAGATGGAGGAGTGGTTCGACGGCGACGCCTGCGACGGCTTCGTCGTCGCCGCCACCCACGTGCCCGGCGCCTACGAGGACGTCGTGCGCATGCTGGTGCCCGAGCTGCAGCGGCGGGGGCTGTTCCGCACCGAGTACACCGGCACCACGCTGCGCGAGAACCTGGGCCTGGAGCGGCCCGCCGTCACCCGCCATGCCTGACGCGGCCGGCCCCGCCGGCTCGGCCGGCCCGCTCGACGGGCTGCGGGTCGTCGAGGCGGCCACCCTCGCCGCGGGCCCGATGGTCGGTACCGCGCTCGGCGAGTTCGGCGCCGAGGTCGTCAAGGTCGAGCCGCCCGGCGCCGGCGACCCCATGCGCACCTGGGGCAACCGGCGCGACGGCATCGGCCTCGTGTGGAAGAGCGTGAGCCGCAACAAGCGCTGCGTCACCCTCGACCTGCGCCAGGCGGCGGGGCAGCAGCTGTTCCACCGGCTGCTCGACGTGAGCGACGTGCTGGTGGTCGGCAACCGACCCAGCGCGCTCGAGCGGTGGGGCATCGACTACCCGTCGGTGCACGCCGCCCACCCGCACGTCGTGATGCTGCACGTGACCGGCTACGGCGCGGGTGGGCCCAAGAGCGACCGCCCCGGCTACGGCACGCTGGCCGAGGCCATGAGCGGGTTCGCCCACGTGGTGGGCCAGCCCGACGGACCGCCGACGCTGCCGCCGTTCATGCTGGCCGACGGGGTCGCCTCGCTGGCCGCGACGTACGCGGTGATGATGGCGCTCTACCACCGCGACGCGCGCGGCGGCGAGGGGCAGCTGGTGGACGTGAACCTGATCGAGCCGCTGGCCCGCCTCATCGAGTCGTCGACCCTCGCCTTCGACCAGCTGGGCGCCAGCCCGGGCCGGGTCGGCAACCGCCTCGACGCCAGCGCCCCCCGCAACGCCTACCGCACTGCGGACGACCGCTGGATCGCCATCTCGAGCGCGTCGCCCAGCATCGCCGTGCGGGTGTTCCGGGCCATCGACCGCGCCGACCTGGCCCACGACCCCGACTACGTCGACCCCGTCCGCCGCCAGGAGCGCGCCGGCGAGGTCGACGACCTGGTCGCCAAGTGGATCGGCGAGCGCACCCTCGCCGAGGCCATGGCGGTGTTCGAGGCCGCCGAGGTCACGGCCGCCCCTGTGTACGACGCCGAGCAGCTGCTCGCCGACGAGCACCTGCGGGCCCGGGGCACGTACGTCCGGGTCGACGACCTCGACCTCGGGCCCGTCACCGTGCAGGCGCCGGTGGCGGTGCTGAGCGACACCCCCGGGCGGATCGAGCACCTCGGGCGGGCGCTCGGTGCCGACAACGACGCGGTGTACGGCGACCTGCTCGGCCTCGACGAGGACCGCCTCGCCGCGCTGCGGGCGGCCTCGGTCATCTGACCGGCGACACCAGGAGGGCAACCATGGCACCGCGGGCCCGGCGCTCGGAGCTGGCCACACCCGCCAGCAGCGAGCGCATGTGCGAGAAGGCGGCCTCGTCCGGCGCCGACCTGGTGTTCCTCGATCTCGAGGACGCCTGCGCGCCCGTGGCCAAGGAGGGCGCCCGGCAGATCGCCGTCGCGGCGCTGACCGAGCAGGACTGGGGCCGCACGGTGCGGGCCGTGCGCGTCAACGGCATCGAGACGCCCTGGTGCCACGGCGACGTCATCGAGGTGGTCACCGGCGCCCGCGAGGCACTCGACGTGGTGATCGTGCCCAAGGCCCGCTCGGCGGGGGACGTCTGGTGGGTCGACGTCCTGTTGACCCAGCTCGAGACGAAGCTGGGGCTGCGGAAGCGCATCGGCCTGGAGGTGCTGGTCGAGGAGTCCGAGGGCCTGGCCAACGCCGTCGAGATCGCCAAGGCGAGCGACCGGCTGGAGGCCATCATCTTCGGCGCCGGCGACCTGTCGGCGTCGCAGCGGGCCCGGGTCGACGGCAACTTCGACCCCGCCGGCGACTACCCCGGCGACTTCTGGCACTACGCCCGCTTCCAGGTCGTCACCGCGGCCCGGGCCGCCGGCGTCGACGCGATCGACGCCCCCTACCCCGCGTACACGGACCCCGACGGCTACCGGCGCAGCGCGGTGCACGCCAGCCTGCTGGGCTTCGACGGGAAGTGGGCGATCCACCCGTCGCAGATCACCATCGCCCACGCTGTCTTCTCCCCCACCGAGGCCGAGGTGGCCGACGCCCGGGAGGCCATCGAGGTCTACCGCCGGTCCGAGGCCGAGGGCGTCGGCGCCATCGGGCGCGACGGCCGGCTGGTCGACGCGGCCCACATGCGCCTGGCCGAGAACACGCTGCTCAAGGCCGAACTTGCGGCCGGTGAGCGGGGCGGCGCCGGGGCCGTCTCGCCGCCGCCGCACGACAGCGACCGCGAGGCGACGCCGTGAGCGGCGACACGAACGCCGACGACCTCGGCGCCGCCGGCCTGCGCCTCGAGCGCGACGGCGTCATCGCCTGGTGCGTCATCGACCGGCCGGCGGCCCGCAACGCCTTCACGCCGGCCATGTACTTCGGGCTCAAGCGGGCGGTGCGGCTGGTCAACGACGACCCCGACCTGGCCGCCCTCGTCATCACCGGCACGGGCGACGTCTTCGCGCCCGGCGGCGACCTCGGCGGGCGCCAGGAGCCCGGCGACCGCCTGCCCGACGGCCTGCGCGAGGAGATGCTGCCGTTCCTCACCATCCGCGACAGCCCGGCGCCCGTGATCGCCGCGGTGAACGGCATCTGCCAGGCCGGCGGGCTGCTGGTGGCGATGATGGCCGACATCGCCGTGGCCAGCGACCGGGCCACGTTCCGGGTGCCCGAGCTGCTGCGCGGCATCCCCGACGCCACCTACGCCGCCGCCCTCCCCGCCCACGTCGGCGTGGCCGTCGCCCGCGACCTGCTGCTGTCGGCCCGCCGCTTCGACGCGGCCGAAGCCCAGCGCCTCGGCGTGATCTCGCGGGTCGTGCCCCACGACGACCTGCGGGCCGCCGCCGTCGAGGCGGCGCACCAGGTGCTGCGGACGGCGCCCGAGGCCCGGATGCACGTGAAGCGCATGCTCAACCAGCGCTACGGCGACGTCGACTACCAGACGATGTTCTGGGCGCTCGACCACTCGCCCGAGCCCCGCGAGGGCATGCGGGCCTTCATGGAGAAGCGGGACCCGAGCTGGATTCGACCGGACGACCGGGGGATCACGTGACGACACACCGGGTCGCCCAGTGGGCGACCGGGAACATCGGCACCCGCGCGCTGAGAGCCGTGATCGAGCACCCGGGGCTCGACCTGGTCGGCCTGTACGTCTACTCGGACGACAAGGCGGGTCGGGATGCGGGTCGTCTGCGCCGCCCGCACGGGCATCCGGACCACGGTCGACCTCCCGCAGATCGTCGCCTCGCTGGGCTGAACAGCGCCGCAGCGAACGGCCGGCCCGGTTCAGCTGGCCGGCTTGGCGATGGTCTTGGTCTCCAGGTACTCCTCGAGGCCCGGAACGCCCATCTCGCGGCCGATGCCCGACTGCTTGTAGCCGCCGAACGGGGCGTCGGCGCCGTACCAGATGCCGCCGTTCACGCTGATGGTGCCGGCACGGATGCGGCGAGCGAGGTTCGTGGCCCGCTCCTCGTCGACGCCGAACACCGTGCCGGACAGCCCGAAGATCGAGTTGTTGGCGATGGCGACGGCGTCGTCGTCGTCGCGGTAGGGCAGCACGACCAGCACGGGTCCGAACACCTCGTCCTGCGCGATGGCCGCGTCCGGGCTCACGCCGGTGACGAGCGTGGGCTCGTAGAAGAAGCCGCCGGGCAGGCCATCGGGCCGCTTGCCCCCGGTGACGACGGTGCCGCCGTCGGCCACGGCCTGCTGGACGTAGCCCTCGACCCGCTGGCGCTGGGCCTCGCTGATGAGTGGGCCCATCATGGTCGCCGGGTCGGCCGGATCACCGACCGGGACGCCGGCCATCGTGGCCACCGTCTGCTCGACGGCCTCGTCGAACGCCGACTCGGGCACGAGCAGCCGGCTGGTGATCGCACAGCCCTGGCCGGCGTGCGAGCAGATGGTGAACCCGGCGAACATGCCCGCGATGTCGAGCGGGGCGTCGTCCATCACCACGAAGGCCGACTTGCCGCCCAGCTCGAGGAACACCCTCTTCACCGTGGCGCTGGCGGCGGCCATGATGCGGCGGCCCGCCGCGGTCGACCCCGTGAAGCTGACCATGTCGACCATCGGGTCGGTGACCATGGCCTCGCCCACCGCCACCTCGGACGAGGTCAGGATGTTGACGACGCCGGGCGGGATGTCGGTCTGCTCGGCGATGACCTTGCCGAGAGCCGCCGTGATCCACGGCGTCTGGGGCGGGGCCTTCAGCACGACGGTGCACCCGGCGGCCAGCGCCGGGACGAGCTTGGCCAGGCTGATCTGGATCGGGTAGTTGTACGGCACGATGGCGCTGACGACGCCCACCGGCTCCTTCTCGACCCAGCGGCTGCTGAGTCGTCCCATCGACTCGGACACGCCGAGGTCGTCGGTGAACTCGTACTTGTCGAGCAGATCGGCGTACCACGTGATCATCTCGACCGGCGCGTCGAGGCCGGGGCCCTGGGTCAGGGTGTGCGGCAGGCCGTTCTCGGCGATCAGCAGGGCCCGCAGGTCGTCCTTGTTGGCGACCAGGGCCTGATGGAACTGGCGCAGGCACCGCTGGCGGAACCCCACGTCGGTCGCCCAGGTGGTCGTGTCGAAGGCCCGCCTGGCAGCATCGATGGCGCGGCGCGCGTCGCCCACCGTCGCGTCGGCCGCGGTGCCCAGGGCCTCGCCGGTCGCCGGGTTGGTGGTCTCGTAGGTCCGGTCCCCCTCGGCGGGGACGAGATCGCCGTCGATCAGCAGGCGTTCCTCGTGCCACATGCCACGGAAACTAGCTTCTCGAATTCCGAGAGAGCAAGTGTCGCCCTGGTGCCCGGCGAGCCGTCAGATCGCCGGCTCGACGACCGCCTCGATGGCCGAGGCGCCGCTGTCGGGCACCCGGGGCTGCCGCCACACCTCGACGGGGAACGACACCGTGACCAGGGCAGCGAACAGCCACAGCAGCCGCTTGCCGTCCTCGGGCAGCGCATCCATCCCGAACTGCTCGAGGTAGGCGGTGGCGGCCTCGAGCCGGGGGAAGGCGGCGTCGTAGAAGGCCTGGAGCTCGTCCATCGTGCTGGCCAGGCGCCGGGCGTAGCGGGCCCCCTCGGTGGGGAGCGCCCAGTCGGCGTACGGCTCGAGATCGGCGAAGTCGGGGGGCAGGACGTCGGGCATGTCGTCTCCTCGTGGCGCCGCCGGGGTCACGAGGCCGCCGAGATCCGGACCGTCGTCGTGGACTGCTGGCGCTCCTGGTGCTCACGTACGTACCGCCGTGCGGTCGCGTGCAGGTGGCGCAGCAGCACCTCCTGGTCGTTCAGCGGGAACTCGGTGACGGCCCGCGACTCGAGCATGGTCTGGGTCGCCTCGAGGGTGTTGCCGTCCTGGAGGGCGTACTCCTTGAACGTCACGACGGCGAGCTCCTGCTGCAGCCGCTCGTAGGCGTTCCTCGGCGGTACGAAGTACAGCGTCCCCTCGAAGATGTGCGTGTTGTAGGAGGTCGGCCAGTAGTGGTACGTGAGGTACCAGTTCGGCTTCCAGACCAGCAGCATGAAGTTGGGGAAGAACACGAACGAGTCGATGCCCCAGGCCGGGTGCCGGGCGGGGTTGATGCCCGGCGGCAGCTCGTCGATGCCGATGTCGGGGGCGTCCCACGGGCCGAACAGGCCGCTGCGCAGCTTCTGCTCGATGGGCTTGACCATGCGCAGGTCCTTGGGCGGCGACATGCCGCCCCACGACGACACCATCGAGTGGGGGCCGTCGACGTCGTAGGCCAGCGCCTCGTACCCGACGCCCTGCAGCTTGCGGGACTCGTCGGCCACCGACTGATTCGCGTGCAGGACGGGTGCGTGGTAGAACTCGGCGAACGCGTCGATGAACAGCTTCCAGTTGCTGCCGACCTCGGCGCGGTAGCGGTGTACCTGGGTCATGCGGTGGAACGGGTAGCCGGCGATGCCCTCGGCCAGCCCGCCCAGGTAGTCGCGCAGCGGCGTGGTGTCCGCGTCGTCGAAGTTGACGAACACGAACCCCTCCCACACCTCGCAGCGCACCGGCACCAGGCCGAAGTCGGCCTTGTCGAGGTCGAAGAACTCGGGCTCCTGCTGGACGAAGGCGAGCCGGCCGTCGAGCGTGTAGCGCCACCCGTGGTACTTGCAGGTGAACTGCCGGCAGGTGCCGCTGACCTCCTCGCGGGGGTGGTCGTTCCACACCAGTTTGTTGCCGCGGTGGCGGCACATGTTGTGGAACGCGCGCACCTCGCCGCCCATGTCGCGCACCACCACCACCGAGGTGCGGGCGGCGTCGAGCTGCCTGGTGAAGTAGCTGCCGTTCCTCGGAAGCTGCTCGACACGGCCGACGTTCAGCCAGGTCCGCCGGAAGATGGCGTCGCGCTCGAGCTCGTAGTGCTCGGGCGAGATCGAGTCCTCGTACGAGACGGGGCCGGTGTCGATGCCGTGATGCTCGGTCCAGGAGCCCTCGGCAGGCTTCGTGAAGTGCGGCATGCAGCTCGTCCTCCGGGCGGTCGTCCGAGCGATCGCCGTGGCGATGGCGGTGGCGCACCGATAGCAATGATCTCCGACTGCGAGAAGATTATTCTCGCCGGAGGTCCTCGTCCAGCTCCACCCGGAACGAGCAGAGCACCATGGCCAGCAGGTCGTAGGCGCCGACCGTGAAGACCAGGTCCATCAGCTGCTGGTCGTCGAGCTCGCCCGCCAGCGTCTCCCACGTGGCATCGGCGATGGCGGCGTCGGCGACCAGCTCGTCGACCGCCCGCAGCATGGCGGCGTCGAGCGGCGGCCACCCGGGCGCATCGGGGCCGGCGGCGACCCGGGCGATCTCGTCGTCGCCCAGGCCGGCGTCGCGGGCCAGCACCACGTGCTGCCGCCACTCGTACTCGGCGTGCCGCACGGTGGCGACCCGCAGCACGAGCAGCTCGCGCCGGCGGGGCGACAGCGTCGAGGCGAACAGCACGTGGCCGTTGAAGGTGTGGAACGCCCGGGTCAGCGCCGGGTGGTGCGCCAGCGTCCCCAGCACGTTCAGCCCCTTGGGCCGGTCGCCCCCCTGCGCCGGCAAGGGGTGGCGGGGCTCGGGTGGCCGCAGGGCAGCGAGCGCCTCCCGCATCGCCGGCGGCCACTCGGCCGGGGGCAGCGGCCGGAGGCGCGGACCGTCGGGGGCTCCGCTCGTCATAGAAGCGTGACTCTACTGAGGGCAGAACACGGTTCCCACCTCGCCTGCGATGAGTCCGGCTGCGTGCCGTCGTCAAAGGGGGCATGCGAATCACCATCAGCGAGTTCATCAGCCTCGACGGCGTCGTGCAGGCTCCCGGCGGCGCCGACGAGGACACCGACGGCGGGTTCCGGCACGGCGGCTGGTCGATGCGGTTCTTCGACCCCGAGGTCATGGGGCCGGCCATCGACGAGACGTCCAAGCGCACCGAGGCCCTGCTGCAGGGGCGGCGCACCTGGCAGGTCATGGCGGGCGCGTGGCCCAACCGCGCCGGCGACCCCTTCGCCGACTGGATGAACAGCGTCCAGAAGTACGTCGTGTCCGGCACGCTCTCCGAGGCCGACATCTCCTGGAAGCCGACGACCATCATCCGGCCCGCCGACCTCGTGCGGGAGGTCTCGGCGCTGCGCGATCGCCCCGGCGGCGACGTCAACGTCATGGGCAGCCCGACGCTCGTGCGGACGCTGCTGGCCGCCGACCTGGTCGACGAGCTCAACCTCATGATCGAGCCGATCGTCCTGGGCGGCGGCAAGACGTTGTTCCCCGACGACGGCGTGGCCCGCACGTTCGAGCTGACGTCGGTGGCGACCACCGCGACGGGCGTCCAGGTCTGCCGCTACCAACGCGCCGCCGACGCCTAGAACCCGCGCGGACAGGCACGTCCTCGGGACTCTTGGGCTGTGCCGAACGCCCTGTTCGCTCGGGCTGTCAGTCCACCAGGTCGACGGCGGCGGCCGCGAACTGGGCGTTGTAGAGCCGGGCGTAAGCACCGTCGCGGGCCAGCAGGTCCTCGTGGTGGCCCTGCTCGACGATCCGCCCGTCCTCCATGACGAGGATCACGTCGGCGTCGCGGATGGTCGACAGCCGGTGGGCGATCACGAAGCTCGTGCGCTGCGACCGCAGGGCCGCCATCGCCTCCTGGATCAGCACCTCGGTGCGGGTGTCGACCGAGCTGGTGGCCTCGTCGAGGATGAGGATGGCGGGGTCGGCGAGGAACGCCCGGGCGATCGTGACCAGCTGCTTCTCGCCGGCGCTGAGGTTGGTGCCCTCGTCGTCGATGAGCGTGTCGTACCCGTCGGGCAGCGAGTGGACGAAGCGGTCGACGTAGCTGGCCCGGGCCGCCGCCACGATCTCGTCCTCGGAGGCGTCCGGGTCGCCATAGCCGATGTTGTCGCGGATCGTGCCACCGAACAACCACGTGTCCTGCAGCACCATGCCCGTGGCGTCGCGCAGGTCGTGCCGGGGCATCGAGGTGATGTCGCGCCCGTCGAGGGTGATGCGCCCGGCGTCGAGCTCGTAGAAGCGCATGAGCAGGTTGACCAGCGTGGTCTTCCCGGCGCCGGTGGGGCCGACGATGGCGACGGTCTGCCCCGGCTCGGCGACCAGCGACAGGTCGGTGATGAGCGGCGTGTCGGGGCGGTACGAGAACGACACGTGCTCGAACGCCACCCGCCCCCGGGGCGCGGCCGCCAGCGGCGCGGCGTCGCGATCGGATCGCTCCTCCTCGGCGTCGAGCAGCTCGAACACCCGCTCGGCCGAGGCGACCCCCGACTGCAGCAGGTTGATCATCGACGCCATCTGCGTGAGCGGCATCTGGAACTGCCGCGTGTACTGCAGAAAGGCCTGCACGTCGCCGATGGTCAGCGCCCCCGACGTGACCCGGAGGCCGCCGACCACGGCGATGACCACGTAGTTGAGGTTGCCGAGGAACATCATCGCCGGCTGGATCACGCCCGAGACGAACTGGGCGCCGAAGCTGGCCGTGTACAGCTCGTCGTTCGTGGCGCGGAACCGCTGCTCGACCTCGCGCTGGCGGCCGAAGGCCTTGACGATGGCGTGCCCGGTGAACGCCTCCTCGACCTGGGCGTTCAGCGCCCCCGTGTGGCGCCACTGCGCGATGAACCGGGCCTTCGACCGCATGGCGATCTCGCGCATGGTCAGCAGCGAGATCGGCACCGACACGATGGCCACGAGGGCGAGCACCGGCGAGATCCAGATCATCATCGCCAGCACGCCGACCAGCGTCAGGGCCTGGGAGACCAGCTGGTTCAGCGTCTGCTGCAGGCTCTGGGCGATGTTGTCGATGTCGTTGGTGACCCGGCTGAGCAGGTCGCCCCGCTGCTGGCGGTCGACGTACGACAGGGGCAGGCGGTGGAGCTTGTCCTCGACCTCGGCCCGCATCCGGCGCATCGTCCGCTGGATGATCCCCGCCATCAGGTAGGCGCTCACGTAGGTGAGGCCGGACGAGGCGAGGAACAACGCCAGCGCGCCCAGCAGGACCATGTGCAGCTCGCCGAAGTCGATGCCCGACGGGCTGAGCAGGCCGCGGATGACCAGGTCGGTGGCGTGGCCCCGGCTCCTGGGCCCGATCACGGTGAGCCCGACGCCGACCGTGGCGAGGGCGATGATCCACCACACGGGGACGCGGTCCTGGCGCAGCAGGAACAGCAGCCGCCGGGACGAGTTGGCGAAGTCGCGGGCCTTCTCGGTCGGGATCCCGGCGCTCATG
>DASTFE010000154.1:0-8148 GCA_035708905.1 Acidimicrobiales bacterium
CCGCGCGCGGGCCCGTTCCCCGAGCGGTTCAGGCACGGGTCCTCCACCGCCCGGGGCGGGCACGGCTCCCGAGGCATTGACGGTCGCCGCCCGGCTCCCGAGGCGTTGACGGTCGCTGCCCGGCTCCCGAGGCGTTGACGGTCGCTGCACGGCTCCCGAGGCGATGACGGTCGGCCCCCGACGGCCATGGCCTCGAGGGTTGCGGAGCGACGGTCATCGCCTCGGGTTCTTGGCGCTCCGCCGGCGGGCTGCCGGCCGCCACGCCGCCCCAGACCACCCACGGAGGCGACGCTGCGGGAACTGACTACGCTTCGTGACCGACTTCTCACGCGAACCGCCTGCGGGGTTGACCCCGGCGCCCTCGGGGCTTACCCTCCCCACCAGCCTTCGGGGCCTGCCCGGTGCGGCCACTGCCGCGACCGGTGGGCGTTGCCGTTTCGCGGGTTGTGTTCTCGTCCGCGACGCCCTAGCATGGTCGGTTGCCGTGCGTCTCTGGTTGTGCCCCGCCATTTCTGAGTGTGGCTCTGGCGCGCCCTCGCACAGCAGGCTCGTCCCCGGCTTGGCCATGGCTCCTCGGTGCGCACGCGCTACCCGGTTCCATGCCGACCGAACCCCTCGAGGAGTGATTCGTTGTCCACTCGCATCCGGGATCGGTACTCGTTCGCGAACATCGAGGAAGCGCTCGAGCTTCCCGACCTCGTCGCGATCCAGCGTGAATCCTTCCAGTGGTTTCTCGACCAGGGCCTGAAGGAGACCTTCGCCGACATCTCGCCCATCAAGGACTTCACCGAGACGCTGCAGCTCGAGCTGGAGTTCGACCCCGACGACGAGGACCTGCGCCCCCCGCCCAAGTTCTCGGTCGAGGAGTGCAAGGAGAAGGACATGACCTTCTCCGCGCCCATCTTCGTGCGGGCCCGCTTCCTCAACGCCACCACCGGCGAGATCAAGGAGCAGACGGTCTTCATGGGCGACTTCCCCATGATGACCGACAAGGGCACGTTCGTGATCAACGGCACCGAGCGGGTGGTCGTGTCCCAGCTCGTGCGCTCGCCCGGCGTCATCTTCGAGCCCGGTGAGCGGTACCGCCTGCGCAACCTGGCCAAGCACCAGCTCGTCAAGGGCACCATCCACCCCTACCGGGGCGAGTGGATCGAGTTCGACGTCGAGCAGAAGCCGGGCAAGGACGTCACCGCCGGCACCCGCGTGGCCCGCAAGCGCCGCCTCAGCCTGTTCGTGCTGCTGCGCGCCCTCGGCTACGACGAGCAGAACGCCCCCGGGTTCCTCGACGCCTTCGTGCGCCAGTTCCCCTTCCTCGAGGGCCAGTGGGAGAAGGACCGCGACATCGCCCCCACCCAGGACGAGGCGCTGGTCGAGATCTACAAGCGGGCCCGCCCGGGCGAGCCGCCCTCGGTCGAGTCGGCGCGCGTCTACTTCCGCAACGCCTTCTTCGAGTCGCGGCGCTACGACCTGTCGCGGGTCGGCCGCTACAAGCTCGACCGCAAGCTGGGCAACGAGGTCGACAAGCTGGCCGAGATGTTCCCCATGCTCGACGAGCTGGGGCTCATCGACCGGCCCGAGCCCGGCCAGTCGGTGCTCAGCCGGTGCGAGGTGCTCGCCACCCTCACCTACCTGCTCCACCTGGTCAACGCCGAGCCGGGCTACCGCCTCGACGACCAGGACCACTTCGCCAACCGCCGCATCCGCTCGGTGGGCGAGCTGATCCAGAACCAGGTGCGCATCGGCCTGTCCCGCATGGAGCGGGTCGTGCGCGAGCGCATGACCACCCAGGACGTCGAGGCCATCACGCCCCAGACGCTCATCAACATCCGGCCGGTCGTGGCCGCCATCAAGGAGTTCTTCGGCACCAGCCAGCTCTCCCAGTTCATGGACCAGGTCAACCCGCTCTCCGGGCTGACCCACCGGCGGCGCCTCAGCGCGCTCGGGCCGGGCGGCCTGTCGCGCGAGCGGGCGGGCTTCGAGGTCCGCGACGTGCACTTCAGCCACTACGGCCGGATGTGCCCGATCGAGACGCCGGAGGGCCCCAACATCGGCCTCATCGGCGCGCTCGCCACCTACGCGCGGGTCAACGACTTCGGCTTCATCGAGTCGCCGTACCGCAAGGTGGTCGACGGCAAGGTCACCGACGACATCGTGTGGCTCACCGCCGACGAGGAGGAGGACTACGTCGTCGCCCAGGCCAACGAGCCGCTCGACGACCAGATGCGCTTCCGCAACCACCGCGTGCTCGTGCGCCGGTCGCCGCAGGCGGCCACCCTCGAGAACCTGCGGGCCCAGCTCGAGCGAGAGAGCTACTTCGCCGCCACCACCGACATCTCCGCGGTGCCGCCGGCCGAGGTCCAGCTCATGGACGTCTCGCCCAAGCAGATCGTGTCGGTCGCCACGTCGCTCATCCCGTTCCTCGAGCACGACGACGCCAACCGGGCGCTCATGGGCGCCAACATGCAGAAGCAGGCCGTGCCGCTGATCCGGGCCGAGGCCCCCTACATCGGCACGGGCGTCGAGGTCCGGGCCGCCCGCGACGCGGCCGACATGATCGTGGCGCTCGACGACGGCATCGCCACCGAGGTGTCGGGCGACCTCATCACGGTCGAGTACCGCAAGCTGGGCAAGCGGGTCTACAAGCTGCTCAAGTTCGAGCGGTCCAACCAGGACACCTGCATCAACCAGAAGCCGCGGGTCGCCGAGGGCGAGTCGTTCCGCCAGGGCGACATCCTCGCCGAGGGCCCCTCCACCGACAACGGCGAGCTGGCGCTGGGCAAGAACCTGCTCACCGCCTTCATGCCGTGGGAGGGCTACAACTTCGAGGACGCCATCATCCTGTCCGAGCGGCTGGTGCGCGACGACGTGCTCACCTCGATCCACATCCACGAGCACGAGATCGACGCCCGTGACACCAAGCTCGGCCCCGAGGAGATCACCCGCGACATCCCCAACCTGTCCGAGGACATCCTCAAGGACCTCGACGAGCGGGGCATCATCCGCATCGGCGCCGAGGTCGACGCCGGCGACGTGCTGGTGGGCAAGGTCACGCCCAAGGGCGAGACCGAGCTCACTCCGGAGGAGCGCCTGCTGCGGGCCATCTTCGGCGAGAAGGCCCGCGAGGTGCGCGACACCTCGCTGAAGGTGCCCCACGGCGAGTCGGGCAAGGTCATCGACGTCAAGGTGTTCACCCGCGAGGACGGCCACGAGCTGCCCCCGGGCGTCAACCAGCTCGTGCGCGTCTACGTGGCCCAGAAGCGCAAGATCTCGGTCGGCGACAAGCTGGCCGGGCGCCACGGCAACAAGGGCGTGATCTCCAAGATCCTGCCGGTCGAGGACATGCCCCACCTGGCCGACGGCACCCCGGTCGACATCATCCAGAACCCGCTCGGCGTACCGTCCCGCATGAACGTGGGCCAGGTGCTCGAGGCGCACCTGGGCTACGCGGCCCGGTGGGGCTGGCAGGTCGACGGTACGGCGGTGGGCGACGAGCCCATCCGCGGCACCGAGTCCAAGACCCGCCCGGCCACGACGCCCTCCGCGCTCATCGCCACGCCGGTGTTCGACGGCGCCAACTGGGACGAGGTCGAGGCCTCGGGCAAGCACCCGACGATCCAGCAGATCTTCGAGAACCTGCGGCCCGAGTCGTCCGACGGCCGGCGGCTGATCCGGCCCGACGGCAAGACCACGCTCTACAACGGCCGCACCGGCGAGCCCTACGACCAGCCGATCACCGTCGGCTACGTCTACATCCTCAAGCTGGCCCACCTGGTCGACGACAAGATCCACGCCCGCTCGACCGGCCCGTACTCGATGATCACCCAGCAGCCGCTGGGCGGTAAGGCGCAGTTCGGCGGCCAGCGCTTCGGCGAGATGGAGGTGTGGGCGCTCGAGGCCTACGGCTCGGCCTACTGCCTGCAGGAGCTGCTCACCATCAAGTCCGACGACGTGCTCGGTCGGGTCAAGGTCTACGAGGCGATCGTCAAGGGCGAGAACATCCCCGAGCCCGGCATCCCCGAGAGCTTCAAGGTGCTCATCAAGGAGATGCAGGCGCTCTGCCTCAACGTCGAGGTGCTGGCGCACTCCGGCGAGGAGATCGAGATGCGCGAGCTCGACGAGGACGTGTTCCGCGCCGCCGAAGAGCTGGGCATCGACCTCAGCCGCCCCGAGCGGGGCAGCGACGAGGAAGACGAGCGGCGCCGCCAGCGGCAGACCTTCTGATCCGTGACGACCCTCTACTCCACGAACGACGACAGCAGCACCCCCTCGACCCGCCGCCGGGCGGCGGCGAACGGAGCAACAGATGCTTGACGTGAACGACTTCAGTCAGCTCCGCATCGGGCTGGCCACCGCGGACACCATCCGCATGTGGTCGAACGGCGAGGTGAAGAAGCCGGAGACCATCAACTACCGCACGCTGAAGCCCGAGAAGGACGGGCTCTTCTGCGAGAAGATCTTCGGTCCCACCAAGGACTGGGAGTGCTACTGCGGCAAGTACAAGCGCGTCCGCTTCAAGGGCATCATCTGCGAGCGCTGCGGCGTCGAGGTGACGCGCTCGAAGGTGCGCCGCGAGCGCATGGGCCACATCGAGCTGGCCGCCCCGGTGGTGCACATCTGGTACCTGCGGGGCACCCGGTCGTGGCTGGCCTACCTGCTGTCGGGCACCGAGGTCCGTGAGGAGCTCAAGGCCAAGCAGCTCGAGAAGGTCATCTACTTCGCGGCCAACCTGGTCACCTGGGTCGACGCCGACAAGCGCCACGAGGACCTCGCCAACCTCGAGGCCGAGCTCAACGCCGAGAAGGACGAGATCGTCCGCGAGCGCGAGCTCGAGCTGGCCAAGCGCATGGAGGACCTCGAGCACGAGATCGCCGCGCTCGAGGAGGAGGGGGCCAAGGACTCCGACATCCGCAGCCGCCAGAAGGCGGTCGACAAGGAGCTGACCTCGATCCGCGAGCGCTACGACGAGGAGCTCGACCTCGTGCAGCGCAGCTTCGACGAGTTCCGCGACCTGCACCCGCGCAAGATCATCGAGGACGAGATGCTCTGGCGCGAGCTCAAGGACCGCTACGGCGAGTACTTCGACGGGGGCATGGGCGCCGACGCGCTCAAGCAGCTCATCAGCCGCATCGACCTCGACGAGGAAGAGACCAAGCTCAAGGAGCAGATCGACCCCACCACGGGCGGTCGGCCCCTGTCCGCGCAGCGCAAGCAGAAGGCCATCAAGCGGCTCAAGATCGTCACGGCCTTCAACCGCCGCGACGACCACAACAAGCGGGTCAACGACCCCCGGGCGATGATCCTCGACGTCGTGCCGGTCATCCCGCCCGAGCTGCGGCCCATGGTGCAGCTCGACGGCGGCCGGTTCGCCACGTCCGACCTCAACGACCTGTACCGCCGGGTCATCAACCGCAACAACCGCCTGAAGCGCCTGCTCGACCTCGGTGCGCCCGAGATCATCGTGAACAACGAGAAGCGCATGCTGCAGGAGGCCGTCGACGCCCTGTTCGACAACGGCCGCCGAGGCCGGCCGGTGACGGGTCCGGGCAACCGCCCGCTCAAGTCGCTGTCCGACATGCTCAAGGGCAAGCAGGGCCGGTTCCGCCAGAACCTGCTGGGCAAGCGCGTCGACTACTCGGGCCGTTCGGTCATCGTGGTCGGCCCCACCCTCAAGCTGCACCAGTGCGGCCTGCCCAAGCAGATGGCGCTCGAGCTGTTCAAGCCGTTCGTGATGAAGGCGCTGGTCGACCGCGAGCTGGCGCAGAACATCAAGTCGGCCAAGCGGATGGTCGAGCGCCGGCGCCCGCAGGTGTGGGACGTCCTGGAAGAGGTCATCAAGGAGCACCCGGTGCTCCTCAACCGTGCCCCCACGCTGCACCGCCTCGGCATCCAGGCGTTCGAGCCGGTGCTGGTCGAGGGCAAGGCCATCCAGATCCACCCGCTGGTGTGCACCGCCTTCAACGCCGACTTCGACGGCGACCAGATGGCCGTGCACCTGCCCCTGTCCGCCGAGGCCCAGGCCGAGAGCCGCGTGCTCATGCTGTCGGCCAACAACGTGCTGTCGCCCGCCCACGGGCGCCCGCTCGTCACGCCCACCCAGGACATGATCATCGGCGCGTACTACCTGACCGAGCACGTCGAGGGGGCCAAGGGCGAGGGTCGGGTGTTCGGCAACCGCGCCCAGATGGAGCGCGCCTACGACGCCGGCGAGATCGACCTGCACGCCATGGTCAGGGTGCGGCTGTCGAAGCGGGAGATCCGCGAGGAGATCGAGGCGGGCCTGCGCGATCCCGCCGACGCCGACTCGCCCAAGCCGCTCTACCGCGAGACGACCGTCGGGCGCATGTTCTTCAACCGCGCCCTGCCGCTCGGCTTCGGCTTCGTCGACGAGCCGGTCAAGAAGAGGAACATGGGCGACATCGTCGACCACCTGGCCCGCGACTACCCCAAGTCGGTGGTGCAGAACAGCCTCGACCAGCTCAAGCAGCTCTGCTTCGACTACGCGGCCCGCTCGGGCCTCACCATCTCGATCGAGGACGTCAAGACGCCGGCGACGAAGAAGGACATCCTCGACCGCTACGAGAAGGAGGCCGAGAAGGTCGAGAGCCAGTTCCGCCGCGGCATCATCACCGACGGCGAGCGGCGGCAGAAGGAGGTCGAGATCTGGACCAACGCCACCGACGAGGTGCGGGCGGCGATGGAGAAGGGCCTGCAGGACGAGCAGTTCAACCCGATCGACATGATGGTCGGCTCGGGCGCTCGCGGGAACATGATGCAGGTCCGCCAGATCGCCGGCATGCGCGGCCTGGTGGCCAACCCCCGGGGCGACATGATCCCCCGGCCGATCAAGTCGAACTTCCGCGAGGGCCTGTCGATGCTCGAGTACTTCATCGCCACGCCCGGCGCCCGGAAGGGGCTGGTCGACACCGCCCTGCGCACGGCCGACTCGGGCTACCTGACCCGTCGCCTGGTCGACGTCGCCCAGGAGCTGATCGTCCGCGAGCAGGACTGCAAGCGCGAGGGCGAGCCCGTGCGCGGGCTGTGGGTCGAGGACGTGGTCCCCGACTCGCCGGGCCGGCGCTCGTACCTCGAGACCCGGATCTTCGGCCGGGCGCTGGTCAACGACGTGCAGCTCTCCGACGACAACCCGCACGCCGAGTGGGCGGGCCGCACGATCGAGGCCGGCACCACCATCGGCGAGTTCGAGATGGCCGCCCTGCGCGACGACCCCCAGGTGGACCGCGTGCGGGTGCGGTCGGTGCTCACCTGCCAGGCCGACTTCGGCGTGTGCGCGACCTGCTACGGCCGCTCGCTGGCGACCGGGCGCACGATCGAGCTCGGCGAGGCCGTCGGCGTCATCGCCGCCCAGTCGATCGGCGAGCCCGGCACCCAGCTCACCATGCGGACGTTCCACACCGGCGGCATCGCCGGCTCCGACATCGCCGGCGGCCTGCCCCGCGTCGTCGAGCTGTTCGAGGCCCGCTCGCCCAAGGGCAAGGCGACGCTCTCGCACATCTCGGGCGTGGTCCGCATCGCCGAGGACGAGGGCCGGGGCCGTGTCATCACGGTCGTCGCCGACGACGGTACCGAGCACTCGTACACGGTGCCGACGATCGCTCGCCTCGAGGTGACCGACGGGCAGGAGATCTCCGCCGGCGACCCGATCGTCGACGGTCCCCGCGACCCCAAGGAGCTGCTCGAGATCAAGGGCGTGCGCGAGACGCAGCAGTACCTGGTCACCGAGGTGCAGAAGGTGTACCGCGACCAGGGCGTGTCGATCCACGACAAGCACATCGAGCTGATCGTGCGGCAGATGACCCGCCGGGTGGTCGTGCAGGAGCCCGGCGACAGCCGCTTCCTGCCCGGCGAGGCGGTCGACGCCAAGTCCTACACCGACGAGAACAAGCGGCTGGTGCAGGACGCCAAGACGCCGGCCGAGGGTCGCCCGGTGATGATGGGCATCACCAAGGCGTCGCTGGCCACCGAGTCGTGGCTGTCGGCGGCGTCGTTCCAGGAGACCACCCGGGTGCTCACCGAGGCGGCCATCGAGAGCAAGTCCGACGGGCTCAACGGCCTGAAGGAGAACATCATCATCGGCAAGCTCATCCCCGCCGGCACCGGCATGGAGGAGTACCGCGACATCGCCACCGA
>DASTFE010000155.1:0-7745 GCA_035708905.1 Acidimicrobiales bacterium
CGGCGCCGTCGTCGGCCTCGTCGCCCGACCCGTCGCCGGCACCGCTGCCGTCGCCCGACGAGCAGGCCGCGACGAGCGCGGCGGCCAGCACGGCGCCCAGCACGCGGGCCGCCCGGCTGCGGTCGTTCTGGTGAGCGCCCATCGGATCCCCCTGCTGTGGCGGCTGTGGCGCTGCTCGCGCGTCGTGCGGGTGCCGCCGCTCGTGTTTACTTACGCGTCAGTAGGGCACCGTAGCAACTGTCGCCGCGGGCAGCGGCACCGGCGCGAGGCTGGCGCCATGCGCTTCGTGATCCACGGCGCCGGCGCGGTCGGCGGCGTCATCGGTGGCCGGCTGCACCAGGCCGGCCACGACGTCACCCTCGTCGCCCGCGGCGAGCACCTCCGGTCGCTGCAGCGGGGCGGGCTGACCGTGCGGTCGCCCGACGCCACCGTCACGCTGCCCGTCCCGGCCGTCGCGTCACCCGCCGACGCCGGCCTGGCGGACGGCGACGTGGTGGTCCTGGCCGTCAAGAGCCAGCACACGGCAGCCGCCGTGGCCGACCTCGCCCGGGTGGCTCCACCGGGGATCGCGGTGGTGTGCGCGCAGAACGGCGTCGCCAACGAGCTGGTGGCGCTGCGCGCCTTCGCCCGCGTGCACGCCATGGTCGTCATGCTGCCGGCCACCCACCTCGAGCCCGGCGCGGTCGACGCCTGGTGCAGCCCGGTGACCGGCCTGCTCGACCTGGGGCGCTACCCGCACGGCGTCGACGCGACGTCCGAGGCGGTCGCCGCGGCCCTGCGCGAGGCCACGTTCAGCTCGCAGGCCCGGCCCGACATCATGCGGTGGAAGTACCGCAAGCTGCTGCTCAACCTGGCGAACGCCGTCGAGGCGGTCGCCGCCGCCGACGGCGCCGCGGGCGAGCTGGTGGCCCGGCTGGTCGCCGAGGGCGAGGACGTCCTGCGGGCCGCCGGCATCGACTGCGCCTCGGTCGACGAGGACGCCGAGCGCCGGCGGGACCTGCCGCGCATCCGCCCCATCGAGGGCCGGCGGCGCCAGGGTGGGTCGTCGTGGCAGAGCCTGGCCCGCGGCCACGACACCATCGAGACCGATCACCTCAACGGCGAGATCGTGCTGCTGGGCCGGCTCCACGGGGTGCCGACCCCGGCGAACGAGCTGCTGCAGCGCCTGGCGCGCGGCCTGGCCGCCGAGGGCCGGCCCCCCGGGTCCCTGGCGGCCGGCGAGGTGCTGGCCCGGCTCGACGGGGCTGACCGCCCGCCTCACCGCTCCTGACCGCCCACCTCGGCGAGCCGCCGGGCCAGGTAGGCCCGCTCGGCCTCGTTGCCCACCCGCGCCAGCGCCAGGCGGTAGGCGGCAGCCGCCTCGTCCCGCCGCCCCAGGCGGCGCAGCAGGTCGGCGCGGGTGGCGGGCAGCTGGTGGGTACGGGCGAGGCGGCGGTCGCCCGCCACGGCGTCGACGACCGCCAGCCCGGCCGCCGGGCCCTGGGCGAAGGCGACGGCGACGGCCCGGTTCAACTCGACCACCGGCGACGGGGCGCGCCGGGCCAGCTCGGCGTAGAGGGCTGCGATGCGGTGCCAGTCGGTGGCCTCCCAGGTGGGGGCCACGGCGTGGCACGCGGCGATGGCGGCCTGGAGCCGGTAGGGCCCGGGCCGCCCGACTCTGAGCGACCGGTGCAGCTCGGCGACGCCGTCGGCGATGCGCCGCCGGTCCCACTGCGAGCGGTCCTGGTCTTCGAGCAGCACGAGACCGCCGTCGGCGTCGGTCCGCGCCGCCCGCCGGCTGTCCTGGAGCAGCACGAGCGCGAGCAGCCCGCGGGCCTCGGGTTGGTCGGGCATGAGCTCGACGAGCAGCCGGGCGAGGCGGATGCCCTCGTCGCACAGCTCGCGCCGGATCAGGTCGTCGCCGGCGCTGGCCACGTAACCCTCGCTGAAGACGAGGTAGACGCAGGCCAGCACGGGTGGGAGCCGCTCGGGCAGGCGCCGGGCGGGCGGCACCCGGAAGGGGATGTTGGCGGTGCGGATCTTGGCCTTGGCGCGGCTCAGGCGCTGGTACACGGTGGGCTCGGGCTGCAGGAAGGCCCGGGCGATCTCGGCGGTCTGCAGGCCGCAGACCAGGCGCAGCGTCAGGGCCACCTGGGCCGCCGGCGGGATCGCCGGGTGACAGCAGGTGAACATCAGGCGCAGCTGGTCGTCGGCGACCGGCACCACCTCGCCGGCCCCGCCCTCCCGCTCGCCGCCGTCGCCCGCGGCGCCCGCCGCAGCCAGCCCGGCCGCGGCCTCCCTGGCGGGTCGCCGGGACTCGCGCCGGGCCCGGTCGAGCGCCCGGTTGCGCGCGGTGGTGGTGATCCACGCCCCGGGGCGGTCCGGGATGCCGCGCACCGGCCAGGTGCGCAGTGCCTCCACGAACGCCTCCTGCACCGCGTCCTCGGCGGCGCCCACGTCGCCCAGCAGGCGGGCGAGGGTGGCCAGCGCCCGGCCGGACTCCGCCCGGAACGTGCGCTCGACCACTGCGCCGGCGTCGCCCATCCCCGCTCCCGCCCTAGAGCCCGAGCGAACCGGGCGTTCGCCACAGCCCAAGAGTCCGCGACTTGGCGGTGACCACCAGCTCCGCAGCGAGGGCTCCCGACAACACCGACCACCGTGACGCCTGAGGACGTGCCTATCCGCGCACGTTCCTAGCCGACCTCGAGGACCGGGCGCACCTCGACCGCGCCGCCGGCGCCCACGGGGATGGCCGAGGCCACCGCCACCGCCTCGTCGGCCGTCGACGCCGCGATCACGTAGAGCCCCCCGACCACCTCGGCGGCCTCGCTGAACGGCCCGTGCGTGACGAGCAGCTCGCCGTCGCGCACCCGCACGGTCGTGGACGTGTCGAGCGGGTGGAGGGCGCCGCCCGCCAGCACCCGGTCGCCGGCCTGCTCGAGGAACCGGCCGTGCTCGGCGGCGCCCTCGTCCCAGGCGGGGGTGCCCGGCACGTCGCCCGGGCCCTCCTCGCCGTAGATCAGGGCCACGTGGCGCTCGCCGGACGCCGCCGCGTCTCCCTCGGGACCCTGCCACATCACGAGCGGCCGCAGCGCGACGGCCCCGTCGGCCGCGGTCGGGATCTCGCGGGCCAGCTCGATGGCGTCGTCCAGCGTGGCCGCCTCGAGCACGTAGAAGCCGCCGACCGCCTCGGTGGTCTCGGCGAAGGGGCCGGTGGTGACCAGCGGCTCGCCGCCGTCGCCCCGGCGCACGGTCGTGGCCGCCGACGACGGGCGGAGCGCCTCGCCGGCCACGATGGCGTCGCCGGCGATCTCGCCGAAGCGCAGGTGGCCGGCGATCTCCGCGTCCCATTCCGGGGTGCCGGGCTCGGGACCCCGGGACTCGTCGCCGCCCAGCAGTGCGAGGTACTGCATCGTCGTCTCCTTCCGTCGAGCGACCGTCGCCCGACACCTCTTCGACGAGGACGGTCGGCGGCTTCGACATTGCGACCGCGACATTCTCGCCGCCCGGCGCGGAGCCGGAATGCTCACCGGCACGACGAGCACCCACCGAGGAGAGTCCGCCGGTGCACCTCACACCATCATTCCCCGACGCCTTCGCCGCGTTGGCCAGCCTCCAGCAGGAGCGCAGCGAGACGGTCAGCGACGGCGACCCGGGCGCCATGATCACCGAGTTCTTCGAGAGCAACACCTGGCTCACGGCCGTGATGGCCGGCGTCGGCGTGGTGCTCATCGTCTGGACCGTCCTGCGGACGATCTGGATATCCAAGGACGAGGGCAGCCGCAAGGCCACCGGCTCCGCGCTCAAGGGCGGGCTGCTGGCGCTGCTCCTCTTCTACCCGAGCCTGATCGTCGAGATCGCGGTCTTCGCCAGCAACAGCGTCCACAAGGTCGCCTCCTGGTTCTTCGACACGGTCGCGTCGGCCGGCGGCTGACCGCAGGCACCGGAAGGCATGGCGGGCGACCAGCCCACGATGATCTGCTTCAGCGAGGCCACCCGGCGCGCCCCTCTGCGCATCCGCCACGGCATCGTCAACATCCCCGTCCGCCAGGCCGCGGGGTTCGTCGGTGGGCTGGCGGCGGCGGCGCCGTTCGGTGCCCTGCTCATGGGGCTGTTCGGGTCGTGGAACGTGATGTCGGGGGCGATGGCCCTCGGCGCGGTGGGCGGCGTGCTGGCCGTCAACGCCCGTCCCGGGGGTGAGCCCCTGCTCCGCTACCTGTGGCGTGCCCTCTGGGCGCGCCGGGCCCTGGTCGAGTACCGGGGTCGCCGGGGGCGGCTCTACGTCGGGCTCTGCCCGGTGCCGGTCGACGAGATCGCGCGCGGCGACCGGCTGGTGCTGCGGTCGTCGGCCGTCGAGGTCGACCCGTCCCGGGTGGGGTCGCGCGGCGAGGTGCTGCCCGTGGAGGCGCCGTGACGTGGCTGCCCGGCTGGCTGGCAGACCGGCGGGGTGCCCGCCTCGCCCACCACGCGGTGTGGGGCCTGCTCCTCGTCGCCGTCCTGACGGTCGGCGGGGCGTCGCCGGTCGAGGCCCTGCCTGGGGTGCCCGCCCAGATGGCGGCCGGGGGGACCGACCCCTGCGCCGCCGACGCGTCGCAGGCGGTCGGCCAGTGGGACTGCCTGCCCTTCTACCGGTGGGCCGACGAGGCCGACAGCTTCCACAGCAACTTCGGGCGCAGCGAGGTCACGGCGCCCGCCATGCAGTCGATCGTCACCCTGCTGTTCGGCATCGCCGGCCTGATGTGGCGCCTGCTGCAGTGGGTGACCCGTACGGCGCTGGCCTTCGACCTCTTCACCAGCGTCGAGGACGGCCGGTCCACACCGGTGGCGCTGCAGCCGGTCAACGACGGCTTCGCGGCCGTCTCCCGCGTGGTCATGTCCGGCATCGGCCTGACCGTGCTGGCCGTGACCGTGTTCTTCGTGATCGTGCGCGCCCTGCGCGACGGCACCGCACCGGTGCGCGACCTGGCCCGGCCGCTGATCTGCCTCGGGCTGCTGCTGTTCCTGCTGTCGCGCGCCGAACCCCTGCCCGGCGGCGGCGCCCAGGTCGGCAGCCCCGCGTGGGTCGCCCAGCGGGGCGTCGGCATGTCGAACCTGGTCGGCGACCAGATCAGCAGCGTGGCTCCGCAGCGGGCCGACGCCGAGCCGCCCGACAACCTGCTCGACTGCCAGTACTACGTGGCGCAGCTGCGCCGTTCGTTCGACCGGGCCGGTGACCCGGGCGGCGACCTGGTCGGCTCGGTCGCCTTCCAGCCCCAGCTCGCCTCGCACATGTCGGCGCTGTGGGAGGCGGCGTACCTCGACCTGTGGATCGGCGCCCAGTTCGGCCGTGACCCGGACCTGGCCCGGCGCAGCTACTGCCGGCTGCTCGAGGACCGCGCCGGCGTCGCGCCCGCCGACCAGGCCGCCATCACCACGGCCGCGCTGGCGTCGGCAGGGGCGACGACCCCGCCGCCCGGCGAGATGGGGACCGCGCCCTTCGGGCGCTTCAACGGCGACAAGGACCTCCGCCGCGGCATGGTGGCGTGGGGGGTGTGCGGCTGGTACGCGGACCGCACGGGGCTGTCCGAGGAGGTCGACGGGGCGCTGGCGGCCCTGTCGGGTCCCGGGTTCGCGGTCAACCCCGAGTTCCGGCTGATGTGGAACCTCGGGTCGCCGCCGTCCGAGGTCCGCGACGAGACGTGCTCGAACTGGTGGGGCGTCGACGGCTCGGGTACCACCAAGCCTCCGCCCCGCGGCACGAAGTGGGGGGTGAGCGACGGCGACGGCCCGTTCCAGTTCGGCACCCGCGGCGACATCGACGAGGCCTTCGCCGTCTACGGGGAGGAGGAGCTGTCCGACCAGCAGGCGACCCTGACCGACGTCGCCGCCTACGCACCCGAGGACCGCGAGAACCTGTCTGCTGCCCGCGACTGGGTGCTGGCCTTCAACGGCCACAACCTCGCGGCGTCGGTGCCCAGCGGCTGCCTGGCCATCGTCATCGCCGCCGTCTACCTGTGGGCGATCGGCGGCCTGGCGTTCGGCACGCTCGTCGCCCAGTTCCTCGTCGTCCTCTACTTCGTCGCGCTGCCGGTGCTGCTGGTGGCCGGCATGTGGCCGTCACGGGGCGAGGGCAGCGTGTTCTGGCGGTGCACCAAGGTGGGCGCCGGCTCGCTGTTCGCCAAGGCCGCGTTCGTGGCACTGCTGTCGGTGCTGATGACGCTCATCAGCGTGATCGACAAGCTGGCCGAGCTGACAGGCGCGTTCCGCACCGCGGAGGGCGGCCTCGGGTTCGGCGGGGTGATGATCCAGGCGGCGGCGCCGGTGGTGGCCATCCTCATGCTGCGCTGGGCCCTCAAGAGCCTGGGGATGGGCGACATCTTCAGCCTCCGGGGCGCCGTCGGCCTGACCGGCCGCCTCGCCCGCGGGGCCGACGCCCCGGCGGGCGGCTCGCGGGTGTCGTCGTGGGCCGCGACGCAGCGGCAGCGCTGGCGCGAGGAGCACCGGGCCCGCCGGGGCGAGCGGCGGCACGAGCGCCGCGAGCGGCGGTCGCGGGTGGCGCCGGGCGACCCGCGGTGGCCGGCCGCCGGCGGGCGGGCGCCCGGGGCCAAGCGCCTGCTCAAGGGCGGGCTGGCCGCGGCGGCCGGGGGTGCGCTGCTCGCCACCCCCGCCGGCGGGGCGGTGTTCGCGGCGGCACCGCTGGTCGGTGGCCTGGCGCTGGGCGGCTGGGCGGCCGGGCGGGCGTCTCGCAACCGCTTCCAGGCGGCTGACGCACCGCCGCGCAACGGGCGGGCGCCCACCGCCGACGAGATGGACAGGGTCAGCCCCGCACAGGTCGGCGACGCCTACGGCGAGCACGCGGAACTGGTGGTGGCCGCCGGCAACGTCGCCGACCCCGAGCGGGCCCGCCACCATCCCGACGTGGGCACCCGCCGCTCGGGCGCCACCCGGGTCGTCGCGCCCGACGGGCGCGTCTGCCGCGAGCGTCCCTCCGGCCGGCGCGTCGAGGCCACGGCCGGGTGGGGAGCGCAGGACGGCGAGCCGTTCCAGGTGCGGCGCGGCTACCGCGACGCGCCCGCGGCCGGGCTGCCCGCCCCTGTCGAGGGCCGCCGCCGGCCCGCCGGCGTCGCGAGGCCGTGATGCCGACGCGGCATCCGCCCGACGGCCACCGGGCCGGCGGCGACGAGGACGGCGACGTCGCCGGCGAGGTCGCCGTGCTGGGCGCCCACCCCGCCGACCGGGTCGTCGAGCCGGGCGCCGAGGGCGTGGACGGCGGCGTCGACCGCGACCTCGACCACGACGTCGAGCGCGACATCGACCTGGGCGCCATCGACGGCCTCGAGCCCGACCAGGCGGTGATCTCGCCGGGCGACATGCTCAACGTCTACGAGTACCAGGCCATCCGGCAGGACTTCGCCGAAGGGGCCGGCCTGCGGCCCGACCAGGTGCTGATGACCCCGTACGGCTACCCGCCGCTGCCCCGGCCGCCCGTGGCCGCGCCCGACGGCCGGGGCAAGCTGCCCGCCGGGCTCGCCCTCGAGTACGCCGGGCACCCGGTGTTCTGGCTCGACGACGCCACCAAGCGGCAGGCGCCCGACGAGCACGACGACGCCTTCGCCATCCGCCTGTACCTCGAGCTGGTCGACCGGGGCTTCCTCAACCCCGGTGACGGGCGGCTGCGGAACCCGCTGGTCGCCGCCGGCTTCGACGTCCGCGAGCCCGAGCAGCGGGACCGGCTGGCCGCCTACCAGGCGGGCGCGTGGGACCCGGCGCTGTGCGACCTCGCCATC